>JALEMK010000039.1 GCA_022768265.1 Erysipelotrichaceae bacterium | reverse complement strand
TTCTAGTGATTATTCACAAATTGAGCTTAGGATGTTAGCTCATATGGCCAATGAAGCGGCATTGATCGATGCCTTTAATCATGAGATGGATATCCACGTGAAAACAGCGATGGATGTTTTCAAGGTTAACAGTGAACAGGTCGATAGTGATATGCGTCGTAAAGCCAAAGCGGTTAATTTTGGTATCGTTTATGGTATCAGTGATTTTGGTTTAGCGACCCAATTGCATATCACTAGAAAAGATGCTAAACAATATATCGAAAATTATTTAGCAAGCTATCCAAAGATCCAAGAATATATGGATGGTATCATCAAATACTGTGAAGAAAATGGTTATGTCAAGACCATCAGCAACAGACGACGCATGATCCCTGAGATCCATAACAAAAGCTTCATGGTCAAAGAATTTGGTAAAAGAGCAGCCATGAATGCTCCGATCCAAGGCTCAGCTGCGGATCTGATCAAGATTGCTATGATCAATATTGATAAAGTAATGAGTGAAAAACAATGCAAGTCTAAGATGATCTTGCAAGTACATGATGAATTGATTTTTGATGTGGTAAAGGAGGAAGAAGAACTAATGAAATGTATCATAAAAGATGGCATGGAAAACGCCATGACCTTAAACGTTAAATTAAAAGCCGATTGCAAGGTTGGCAATACATGGTATGAGGCAAAATAATGCCTGAACTACCAGAAGTAGAAACGGTTCTTAGAACCTTAGAACATCAGATCAAAGATCAACAAATCACCGCTATCGATGTATTATATGAACCGATTGTTCAAGATAAGGAAAAATTTGTAGCAAGCTTGTTAAATCAACATTTTAGAAATTTTTTACGCCGTGGCAAGTTTTTGATCTTTCAAATGGATGATTGTTATTTCGTATCGCATTTGCGCATGGAAGGTAAATATTTCATCCAAGATACAAGCGAACCGATTACCAAGCATATGCATGTTATCTTTACTTTAAGCAATGGTAAGCAGCTAAGATATCACGATACTCGCAAATTTGGTCGGATGGAAATATGGCCACTAGATGCAGATTTAAATAACTTTCATGATCTAGGCGTGGAACCTTTGACCCCTCAGCTAAACTTTGCTTATTTAAAAGCGATACTTAATAAAAGCAAGCATACGATCAAACAAGATTTATTAGATCAACATATCATTGCGGGCATCGGAAATATTTATGCCGATGAGATCTGTTACTTTGCGAAGATCGATCCTTCAACTAGATCAGATCATTTAGATGATAAGACCATCCAATTGATCGTAGATGGTACCAAGGAAATTTTAAAAGCGGCAATTGCGGCTGGAGGAACGACCATTCGTTCATATACTTCCAGTTTAGGAGTTACCGGACGTTTTCAATTATCTTGTCAGGTACATCAAAAAGCCGGGCAACCATGTGCAGCATGCCACACTACAATTCAAAAAAAGGTCGTAGCTGGTAGAGGAACATATTATTGTCCAAATTGTCAAAAGGAATTATAAGATGAAAATAGCGATTTGTGGGACGATAGCTAGTGGTAAAACGGAAGCATGCAAGATCATCAATGCCAAATATCCCGTTTTAAATTGTGATGAGCTAGCTAAAAAATGTTATCAGCCTGATCATGAAGCCTATGCAAAGATCCTTGCTCTTTTGGGCAATGATATCTTGACTCACCAACAGGTCGATTTTCAAAAAGTAGCTAACATCATCTTTAATGATCCTTTGAAACGCAGACAATTAGAAGCAATCATTCACCCTTATGTGAAACAAGCTATCATGCAATTAGATGATAAAATCAATTTTGTTGAAATTGCAATTTTGTTTGCCTGTGGTTGGGAAGATCTTTTTGATAGGATCGTTGTAATTACATGTGATAAAAACATTGCCCTTAAAAGGATGATGGAAGATCGAGGTTATAGTTTAAAACAAGCAAGTGAGCGTTATATGTCACAGCTTGATCCTCAAATACAAATTGCCAAAGCTGATGATGTTATCTATAATAATGGAACCAAATTACAGCTTCAGCAAGAAATCGATAAGCTGCTAGAAAGGATTGTAGTAAATGATAGATCTTAAAGCTAGAGATACATATCGCATTCAGGTAAATGACCAGCTATCGCCCTTGTATAATGCTTCGTTATTGTCTTTATATCAGCCAATCATTGGACCATATGCAACGCTTTTATATATGACCTTGATCAATGAGGGCTTAAGACAAAGAAGCTTAGAAAATCATGGCAGATTGTGCGATATTTTGAATATGAACATCATGGATGTTTATAAAGCTAGATGCAAATTAGAAGAATTTAATTTGATCAACAGTTATATCAAGACGATCGATGATAAAAGTACCTATATTTACATCATCAACTATCCCTTATCTCCTGATAGTTTTTTCAAAAATGCTTTATTTGTAAAACTGTTGATCAGATCGATCGGTTCAAAACAATTTGAACTGACTGCTAGCAAATTAATGAACAATAAACCAAGTTTAGAAGATTTTAAAAACGTTAGCGCTAAACTTAAAGATGATGAGCTAGAAAGCTTGAAATTAGACGAAGTTAAGTTTAATAAAGTTCATCCTAAATATAGTTTCATCAATAACGATAACATCATGTTTGATTATGATCGCTTCTTTAAAAAAGTCAGTGCTTTGGTTTTTCCCGTTGAACTTCGTAATGAAGAAAACTTAAAAATCATCGGGGAAACCGCTAGTTTAAATGGTATCGGTGTAGATGAAATGATCATCTTGGTAGGTAATAGCATCGATTATCTTAAAAAAACCTTTAATGCCGACTATTTAAAGAAGCTAGCTGCTAAAAGCAGTAATGGTAAATTAAATGCTAAGGATATCTATAAATCCAGTCCGATTGCATTTTTGCAAGCAAAACAAAATGGGGTTGCCGTCGGTAGCAGCGATAGGGTCATCTTGGAACATTTGGCTTATAAATATAGCTTTAATAATGAAGTTATCAATGTCTTGATTGAATATGTCTTAAATATCAATCAAAATCGTTTGATATTCAATTTTGTGGATAAGATTGCTTCAGAATGGTCAAGAGATAATGTTAAGACCAAAGAAGATGCATTAAGTGCCTGTCAAAAAGAATATAAGCCTAAACCAAGCGTCAAAACGACCAGAATTATGCCAAAATATCATCAAAATAATGAAGATGATAGCGATCGTGAAGAATTGTTAGCACGATTAAAGAAGGAGCTACATAATGGATAAGATTAATTTTAAGATCAAAGAAGTAGATAATAGTGCGCTAATTGACAGTTTAAAACAAGATCAATTGATCATTGAGCTATTTAAGCGCAAAGGTTTTAGTGCTGATTTATTATATAAGTATCCTAATAAGTTTTTGCGTTACCAACAAAATGCCGCCATATGTTTAAAATGTAAAGGGCTTGAACAATGTAAACAAAACCTGAAGGGCAAATATCTAGATATCGATAATGAAGGTATTTTGATCGAAACCTATCGTGATTGTAAATATAAACAAGTCTATGATAAAAGCATCGATCATCTTAAATATTATTATCAATGTGATCTTCCTAAAGCACATTATGATGTTGAGTTTAAAAAAATTAACTTAGATGATGAGGATGCTGGTTATCTAAAAGTGCTATGGGAGCTGAATAACGCCTGTGATAATTATCAAAGTGTTTACTTATTTGGCAGCATGGGCAGCGGAAAAAGTTATCTAGCGGCATGTGGATGCAACTATCATGCTAAAAAACAAGAAAGAGTAGCTTTTGTGCATGTACCAAGCTTTTCGTTGAAGATCAAAAGCTTGATCAATTCTAACGAATATGAACACTTGGTCGATGAACTTAAACGTTCAAAATTTGTCGTTTTTGATGATATTGGGGCTGAAAAAGTCTCAGGGTGGTTTAGAGATGATATCTTATTACCAATCTTAAATCATCGCATGGAGAATGATTTATGTACTTGGTATACATCAAATGAAGATCTTAAAAGTTTAGAAAATCATTATGCCATAATCAATGATGATAAATTGAAAGCGGTTAGGTTGTTAGAAAGGATCAAAACCAATACGAAAATCGTTGAATTATCACAAAAAGATCGAAGAAAAAATTGTTTATAAATAATGAAAATGTTAAAATAATTGTGTCATTAAAGGAGATTTCTTATGGTTAGAAAAATTGGGATTTTAACTTCTGGTGGCGATGCTCCTGGGATGAATGCCGCGATACGTTCAGTGGCGCGAGTTGCATTAGCTAACGGAATAGAAGTAGTAGGAATTCGTGATGGATATCGTGGCTTAGTAAATGGTGATATTCACCCATTGACCAAGCATGATGTATCAGATATGGTGGATCGCGGAGGAACGAAACTTGGTTCTGCACGATTACCAGAATTTAAAGATGACGATGTACAAGAAAAAGCTGTTAAACAATTAAACGATCATGGTATCGATGCGATCGTGGTAATTGGTGGTGATGGCTCATACCGGGGAGCCATGTCTTTAACTAAACGCGGAATCAATTGTATTGGTTTGCCAGGAACGATTGACAATGATATTCCAGGAACCGATTTTACGATTGGTTTTGATACGGCTTTGCATACATGTGTAGAAAATGTTGATAAGCTACGAGATACTTCAAGTAGCCATCATCGTTGTTCTGTAGTGGAAGTAATGGGCAATCACTGCGGAGATCTAGCTGTGTGGACAGCAATTAGCTGTGGTGCGGAAATTGTCATAACTCCTGAAACTGGTTATGATGAGCTTGATATTTTAGAGCGCTTAAGATATTTAGATCAAGCGGCTAAGAAAAACCACGCTATCGTTATCATTTCAGAAAAAATAACTGATTGTGAATCGTTAGCGCGTAAGATTTCTTTAAATACAGGCTTTAGTGGCCGAGCAACTGTATTAGGACATATCCAAAGAGGAGGTAGTCCAACACCGACCGATCGTGTTTTAGCTGCTCGTATGGGTGAAAAGGCCGTTGACCTTTTGATGCAAGGTATTGGCGGACACTGTGTAGGAATCATCGATAATAAGATCATTTCCATGCCGATAAATGAAGCTTTAGAAACCCCAAGAAGGTCGCGTAAAGAATTTTATCGCTTGTTTGATAATCTAATTTAGGAGGTAATATGTTAGGTAAAAAAACAAAAGTAGTTTGTACTATTGGACCAGCTAGTGAAAATCCAACTACGATCGAAGGATTAGCACGTGTTGGTATGAATATCGTACGATTAAATTTTTCGCATGGTAATCATGAAGAACATTTAAATCGTATCAAAATGGTTCGTGAAGTTAGTGATAGAACAGGTATCAACCTTGGTATCATGTTAGACACTAAAGGACCAGAAATCCGTTGTGGAGCATTTAAAAATGATAAAGAAGAGTATACCAAAGGAGAAATCGTTTATGTCACAAAAGCTGAGATCCTTGGTACTCATGAACGCTTCCATATACAATGCCCAGAATTGTTCAATGATGTGGTACCAGGTAACTATATCTTGATCAATGATGGTAAGATGAAATTAACCGTATTAGAAAATGATGGCAACGAGCTTAAATGTCGTGTTGAAGTTAGTGGCCCTATCAGTACAAAAAAAGGTTGTAACGTACCAGGGGTTAAATTATCAATGCCATTTATTTCTGAAAAAGATGAAGCAGATATTCGATTTGGTTGTCAAAATGATGTTGATTTCATTGCAGCAAGTTTTGTTAGACGTCCAGAAGATGTTGATCAAATCCGTAAGATCTTATTCGAAGAAGGTAAACCAACCATTCAGATCATCGCTAAGATCGAAAACCAAGAAGGTTATGATAATCTTGAAGGTATCTTAGATGCTGCTGATGGTGTAATGGTTGCACGTGGGGATCTAGGGGTTGAAATCGAACCACAACTAGTTCCTATTTACCAAAAACAAATCATCAAGATGGCTAACAAAGTTGGTAAACCAGTTATCACTGCTACCCATATGTTAGATAGCATGACGGCAAATCCACGTTGTACTCGTGCTGAAGCAAGTGACGTTGCCAATGCGGTATTGGATGGTTCAGATGGCGTTATGTTAAGTGCTGAAAGTGCTAGTGGGGAATACCCAATCGAAGCTTGTAAGATGATGGCTACGATCGCTATGGCTGCTGAAAAGATCATTCCATATCGTGAAAGACTAGATATTTCCAAACAATCTAGCAAACGTACGGTCCAAGATGCAATCGGTATTTCAGTATCTGATGCTACCTTGACCTTAGAAAATGTTGCAGCTATCGTTGCCTTTACCCAAGGTGGTACAACAGCACGAAGAATCAGTAAATTTAGACCATGCGTGCCAATCTTAGCTGTTACATTCACTAAAGATACGCAACGTAAATTGGAATCTTATTGGGGCGTAACACCAATTTTATCAGATATCCAAAATGATCTAACCAATGATGATGAATTAGCTAGTACCTTAGCTAAAGGTTATGGGGTAAAACCAGGACAATTGATCATCTTGACTGCTGGCTATCCTACAGGTGAAGGTTCAGCTAACATGATGAAGATCATTGAAGTTAAATAGAATATTATAAGTAAAATCTCCTAGTTCTTTAGGAGATTTTTTTTATTTGTGCTATACTATATGAAAGGTGTAACTCATGAATATATTTGCCAATAATTTAATTTTTTTAGACGTGGAAACGCCTAACCATTATAATGACGCCGTTAGTTCGCTTGCTTTATATATCTTAAAACCTAGCGGTGAGCTGATCGAAGAAGCGTATTTGGTAGATCCCGAGACTTTTTTTGATGAGTTTAATATTCAATTGACCAATATAGATCGTCAAAAAGTTAAAGGTCAACCAACATTTGGTCAATTATGGCCTAAGCTGGCCGCATATTTTGATGATGCTATCGTGGTAGCTCATAATGCAACTTTTGATATTGGGGTCTTACGGAAATGCTTGAAACGATATGGGTTTATAGATCCTTTTCATCGTTATATGTGCACCTATCGCTTATATCGTAAATATTATCAATTTCCTTCATATCGCTTGAATAAGCTATGTGCATATCTTGATATTCCGCTAGATACTCATCATGATGCTTTATGTGATACCAAAGCTTGTTTTGAATTATTTATGCATTTGGTTAGTGACGTAACTTTAAAAGAAAATGATATCTATTATTGTCGTTAGAAATTATCTTGTGAAAATAACGGCTAAAAATAACTAATGCAAAGATATTGTGTTATAATATAAAAAATAAGGAGTTTTAAATGAAGATTGGAATAATTTCGTTAGGATGTTGTAAGAATTTAGTAGACAGTGAGTATATCATTGGTTTATTGAAAGCTAATGATATTGAAATCACGACATCATATGAAGAATGTGATGCGGTATTGATCAATACTTGTGGTTTTATTGAACCAGCTAAACAAGAAGCGATCGATACGATCTTAGATATGGCGCAATTAAAAGCGGAAACCGGCTGTAAATTGATTGTTACGGGGTGTTTGGCACAGCGCTATAAAGATGAGCTGATCAAAGAGCTACCAGAGGTTGATGCGTTCATTAGTTTGGATGAGTATGGACAGATGCACAAGATCTTATCAGAGGTTTTACAAGTTAAATTACATAATACCTATGGTAAAGCTACACGAGTATTGTCAGGAAAACCATGGATGGCTTATTTAAAGATTGCGGATGGTTGTGATAATAAATGTGCTTATTGTGCGATTCCTTTGATCAGAGGCGCATATCGCTCTTTTAAGATGGAAGATCTAATTGCTGAAGCTCAAAGATTAGCTGATCTAGGAGTCAAGGAATTGAATCTGATTGCCCAAGATACCACTCGCTATGGAATCGATCTATACCATGAGCGTAGTCTATATAAATTATTATATGAGCTAGAAAAGATCGAAGGTTTAAAATGGATCAGGATTTTATACATGTATCCAGATGAGATCGATGATCAATTATTGGAAGCAATGCAAAAATGTTCGAAGGTCTTGCCTTATTTCGATATTCCGATCCAGCACGCCAATGATCGCTTGTTGAAACTGATGAACAGAAGAGGCAGCAAGACATTGATCAAACAACGAGTGGCAAAGATTCGTAGCATGTTTGACAATGCTGTATTAAGAACGACGATCATCGTGGGTTTTCCAAGTGAAACAAGGGAAGAGTTTATGGAGATGCTTGATTTTATCAAAGAAACTTACTGGGATCGTCTAGGGGCATTTACTTATTCACAAGAAGAAGATACCCCATCGTATGAGATGGAGGATGATGTTTTGCCAGATGAAAAGGATCGTCGTTTAAATGAATTGATGGATGTACAAACTGCTCTGCAAGAAAAGATCAATCAACATTTGATCGATCAAGAGTTAGAAGTTATGATCGAAAACTATAATGGTCTAACTAATATGTATCATGCTCGAAGCATTTATAGCGCACCAGATGGAATTGATGGTGAAGTATTATTTAAATGTGATAAACCATTAAATAAAGGTGATTTTGCCTTAGTTAAGATCAAAAAGATCAAAAAGCACGATTTAATAGCAGATTTTGTAAAGGAGGTATCGTGATGGAAACATATATTGGCGTTGATTTAGGGGGAACCAATGTTCGCGTATCTAAGGTCAATGAGGCTGGAGTTATCTTACAAACGGTCAAAGGCCCTTCTTATGGTAGCGAAGGACCAGCAAAGGTCATGCCTAATATCATTAAGATGATCAAAGAAATCGATGGGTATCAAGAATGCGCAGGTATCGGTGTTGGCGTCCCAGGGCCAGTGGATACGGCAAGAGGTATCATGTGCTTATCGAGCAATTTACCAGGCTTTACTGGTTATCCAATCGCAAATGAATTATATGAAGAATTCCATAAACCAATTTATTTGGATAATGATGCTAATGTTGCTGGATTAGCTGAAGCAATGGTAGGGGCTGGAAAGGGAATGAATATCGTTTATTATGTAACGATCTCGACCGGTATTGGCGGAGCTTTGATCGCTAATGGCCGCTTGGTAAGCGGTAAAAATGGTTATGCGGGAGAAATTGCAAACATCGTTATCGATCGTCAGCGTAAAAAAGTTAATCATTTAAATGCTGGAGCCATCGAGTGTGAAGCTAGCGGTACGGCAATAGTCAGAAAAGCTAAGGAATTGATGCCTTATGCCCAAATAAATCATGCGGGTGATGTGTTTGCCTTAGCAGCAAATCGCGATGTGATTGCCATCAAATTAGTAGATGAGATTACTACTGATCTTGCTTATATGTTTTCGATCATTGCGCATGTATGTGATCCATTTGCCTTTGTTATTGGTGGTGGGGTCATGAAAGCTAAAGAGCATTTCTTGCCGCAAGTTATTGAAAAATATCAAGCTTTGGTTCATGAAGGTATGCGTAATACCTTATTCTTAGAAGCTCAATTAGAAGAACCAGGAGTAATTGGGGCTGCGATGTTGCCTCTATCGATGAAAGGATAAAATATGAAACAAGAATTATTAGAAAAGTATGCCAAATTGATCGTTGTTAAAGGTGCCAATGTTCAACCAGGTCAATATGTAGTGATCAATGCACCTGTTCATGCTGCTGATTTTGCAAAATTATGCGTTAAATATGCATATGAAGCTCAAGCTAGCTATGTAGAGCTTCGATACAATGATGATGAATTATCTAAATTACATTATCAATATGCTAATGTGGATAAATTGTGTGAAGTTCCACAATGGATGTTAGATCGTACCCAATATGCGATCGATAATCAATATTGCGTCATTCATATCATCAGTGAAATTCCACATCTATTTGATGATATTGATAGCGAACTAATGGCTAAGGTCAATATTGCACGTCGTAAAGCTTTTAAACCATATCAATACTATACGATGAATAATATTGGTCAATGGACGATCGCTGCTTATCCAAGTCATGCTTGGGCTACTAAATTATTCCCTGATCTAAATGCTGATCAAGCTTGGGAAACCTTGTTTATCAAGATCTTAGAAACGGTTAGAGTTGATCAAGAACATGATCCAGTTGCTTTATGGCAAGTTCATAATCAAAAATTGATCGATCACTGCCGTTTGATGAATGACTACAATTTTGCTTCTTTACATTTTACCAATAGCGTAGGTACGGATCTGCATGTTGGGCTTGTTAAAGGTCATATCTGGCAAGGTGGTCAAGATCTAACACCAAAAGGAGTAGCGTTTAATCCTAATATGCCAACCGAAGAAATCTTTACCATGCCAGATTGCTACAATGTCAATGGTAAGGTCGTGGCTACTTTGCCATTAAGCCATGATGGTAAATTATTCGAAGATTTTTCATTCACTTTTAAAGATGGAAAGATCATCGAGTTTGACAGTCGTACAGAAAAAGAATTTTTAGGAAAGATCTTGAATATGGATGAGGGTTCATCAAGAATAGGAGAAGTAGCCTTGATCTCTTATGATTCACCGATCAGTAATCAACAAATTTTATACTATAATACTTTATTTGATGAAAATGCATCATGTCATCTAGCTTTAGGGGCATGTTACCCAACAAATATCAAAGATGGGGAGAACATGGATGAAAAAACGTTGTTGGAACATGGAGGAAATAGTTCGATGAATCATATTGACTTTATGTTTGGCAGCAAAGACATGAACATCGTTGGTACAACCTATGATGGTCAACAGATTCAAATTTTTAAAGACGGTAATTTTTGTATTTAGGGGATAAGTATGTATCATATTTCTGATGTAAAAAAATATTTGAAATGTCCATTGATGTTTTACAACCATGTTCATAATGAACCTGAAGAATTTCGTCCTTATGTGCGCTTGGATGAAAAATTAACCGAATTGGCACGCTTAAAATTACAAGTCGATCAATATTTTTTGGGTCAGAAAAATGATGACAAAGCTGTGGCGTTGCAAGCCTTGAAAGAATATGATTGGTTGATCAAAGCACGTTTTGAATACGATAATCTAAGGGTCAAGGTTCCCTTTTTGCATCGCACCAATTTAGGTTATGATGTGTATTTTGTCTATTGTGGTAATTATCCCAAAGATGATGATATCATCTTCTATACCTTGACCTTGTGGGTGTTAAAGAACAATCATATCTATGTCAATGATTGTTACATTTTACATTTTAATAGTGAATATATCAGGATGGATGCACTTGATCCTGAGCAATTGTTTATCATCTCCAAGCAATTCTATAATGATAACAATAAACCGCAAAAAGATATCAAAGAAACGATCTTTGCGAAGATGCGTAATTTTTCATTGATCTTAAAAGAAATGAGTGAGATTGAAAATGGTCCCAAACCCAAACCTATCAGGACCAATAAATGTACCAAGCGGAATAAATGCTTGTATTATCAAGATTGTTTTCAAGACGAGCTAGCTATCGAAGATAATTCGATCTTAACGCTGGTTACTTCCCAATATAAGTATCAAATGCTTGCTTCAGGGATCAAATATCTAAAAGACGCTAATATCGATCTTTTAGAAGGTACTAGACAACAATATGCGCAGATCCAAGCGGATATCAATGGAGGTGTATTTGTTGATAAGCATGCTTTGAATGGATGGTTAGCTAATATTCACTATCCGATCGCTTTTTTAGATTTTGAATGGGATACCTATGCTATTCCACCTTATAAAGGCATGAAACCCTATGATGTATTGTGCTTTGAGTATAGTTTGCATATCCTTAATGAAGATGGTTCGATCGATCATCATGAATATGTTGGAACGCAAGATTGTCGGCAAAAACTGATCGAGCATATGATCAATGATATTGGTAAAAAAGGTTCCATCATTGCTTATAATGCCAACGGTGCTGAGAAGATCCGTATCCAAGAAATGATCAAGCAATTTCCCCAATACGCGAATGAGCTATGGCATATCTATTATCGAATGGAAGATCTGCAACATCCATTTATGCTAGGCATGGTATACAATACCAAAATGAAAGGCACATATTCACTAAAAACCTTGATGTCGATCTTAGATGAAAAAGCTTATAAATCATTAGATATCAATCAAGGGATGGAGGCAGTATTTAATTGGCGACAGATCGATAATGGAGAAGGTAGTGACAATGAAGAGATATTGTTGCATTTGAAACAGTATTGTGCCATGGATACCTATGCGATGGTCAAGGTGTTTTTAAAACTTCAGGAATTAGCAAAAGATTTCAGCTAAATATCACCCAAAAAATATTTTATAGTGTATAATATGTTTAACAGGAGGTACAATTTTATGAGATTTGAAATTGTCGGAAAAAATGTAACAGTTACAGAAGGTATGAGAGAAAAGATCGAAGCTAAATTAGGATTCTTGGACAAATATATCCTGATCGATCCAAATACGATTGCTCGAGTAGTATGTCGTGTATATCCAAATACCCAAAAAATTGAAGTAACTATTCCTACGAAGGTAGGTATCTTAAGAGCTGAAGTGGAACATGAAGATTTCTATGCAGCCATTGACTTAGCTATTGATAAATTAGAAGATCAAATTAGAAGACAAAAAACTAGACTATCTAGAAGACATAAAGATTCATTAGCTGAAAGTTTTGTTGAACAAGATGATACATTATTATCTAAAACGGATACACCGGTAAAAACTAAGACGGTCAATCCTGAAAGGATGGATCTAGAAGAAGCAATCATGCGTATGGAAATGTTAGGTCATAGCTTCTTTATCTACACAGATAGTGAAGAAGATTGCATATCCGTCGTTTATAAACGTAATGATGGCAAATACGGTTTGATCGAAACAGAATAATTAATTGTTGATAAGGGCATCCTTTATTGGATGCCCTTTTAAGGAGCTTAGATGAGTAAAAAGATTTTATTGATAAATGATATGCCAAGTTATGGTAAAGTAGCCCTAAGCGCTTTGATGCCGCTCTTGGCTTATGGTGGACATGAAGTTTTCGCCTTACCTAGTGGTTTGGTCAGCAACACCTTAGATTATGGTAAATTTGTCATTGAAGATACGACAGCATATATGGAAAAAAGCTTGGCTACCTATAAAGAGCTAGGTTTTACTTTTGATTGCTTGTGTACAGGTTTTTTAGTTAATCCTAAACAGGTGCAGATCATAAAACAGCTAAAAAAGGAGAATCCGCAAATGTTGTTGATCGTAGATCCGATCATGGCTGATGATGGTAAGCTATATAATGGCATGGATGAAAATACCGTTGCAAGATTTAGATCTCTATGCAGCATTGCGGATATCATCATCCCCAATATTACAGAAAGCTTATTGCTTTGTGATATGTCTTTAAATACGTTTGCTTTTAGTAAAGATAATTTTAGAGCTGTCTTTGCTAATTTACGTAGTTTGCAGGCAAGATCGATCGTGATCACTAGCTGTAAAGATGAATATGGGCAACATTGTGTGGTAGGTTATGATCATAGGGCAGATGCATATTTTAAATTACCATATGAGCATATCGATGTCCGTTTTGCCGGTACAGGGGATATCTTCTCAGGTATCATGGTAAATGCTTTGCTAGCTGGAAAAACCTTGGAAAAGGCTGTTTTGCAGGCGATGAGCGGGGTTAGTAAGTTGTTAGCTATAAATATGGCGGTTGATGAAAAATTGCCGCAGGATCATTTTAAAGGACTACAGGTTGAGCCTTATTTAAAGGATATCGTATGAGCAAGATCAAGATAACGATCGTTGATCAAAAAGGAGATAAACCTTGTCATCGCAATTGCAAGATCAATGATACCTATGACTTTGATAAGGATCGAGGCAAGATGTGTCCTATGGCCTTGCATGTATGTTTTGTTTATGCCGATATCTTACGCTATGGTGGAAACTTTAATGGAAAAAAAACGATAGATATTAGCTGTCCCGATGTAGATACCTTAAATATCTATCGGATAGAGTTGATCGAAGAAGACCAGTAAAATGGTCTTTTTTTACATATATTTAACATATCTCTAATCTTTTTTTTAAATAGTGATGATTAAATATATATCGTACCTAGAGGGTATGGAGGAAAATATGAAGAAAATTTTATGTGTTTTGTTTAGCTTGATGCTTTTGGCAGGGTGCTCAAGTACACCTGCATCAGATGAAACAGCAACTACAGAAGCAACTCAAGAATCTACTTCTGAAGCAAGTGGCATTAATGTGTATACTAGGGATGCAACTAGTGGAACTCGTGAAGCATTTGAAAAAGCAATTGACTTGGAAGAATTAACAGCTACAGCAATTGAAGTAAGTAGTAATGGTGATATGGCAACAAAAGTTGGTGCTGATGAAAATGGAATAGGGTATGCATCATTAAGCACTGATTTTGAAGCAAACAATGTGAAACCTTTGAATTTTGAAGGCGTTGAACCTAGTGAAGAAACTGTACTTGATGGCTCATATGGCATGCAAAGACCATTCTCATACGTAACAAGAGCTGCAGGTGATTTTGGTTCAGAAGAAAAAGAACAATTAGTAGCAGCATTTATTGATTATTTATGTAATTCTACAGAAGGTATGTTGGTTGTTGAGTCAGCAGGAGGAGTAGTTGATTTATCAAAAGGAACACCTTGGGCTGAATTATCAAAAAATCATCCAATTGTAAATCAAGATAATAGTGCTATTACTATTTCTACTGCAGGATCAACAAGTGTTGAAAAAACATTAAAAGCAGCCTTAGAATCTTTTGTACCATTGGCTGGCAATTTCCAATTTGTAATGAATCAAACTGGCTCTGGTGACGGTTATAAACGAGTATTAGGTGAAGAAAAATCAGGGGTAAATGCTGCAGATATCGGCTTTGCTTCTAGAAGCTTTAATGAAGATGAAGATGTGACAACTTCAATGAGCAGTGGCCAATATGCTATCGATGCAGTTGTAACAATCGTGAATGCAAATAATTCATTGAGTGATATAACAGCAGATAGCTTGAATCAAATTTATGCTGGAACTTTAACAGATTTTAATGCGGTGAAATAATTATGTTTGATGCTAGCAAGGAGAAAAAAAATAAAATCACTGACAGTGTATTTAAATATTTCTTTCTAGCAATGGCGATATTATCTAGTAGCTTTATAGTTATTTTGGTTCTCTTCATATTCATGAAGGGAATTTCGCCATTTTTGCCTGGATATGAATTTGGACAAGTTAATATAGTTGACTTTCTGTTTGGAACAACATATCGCCAAGATCAAGGGGTTTATGGCGTAGGCTTCATTGTTATTAATACATTAGTTAGTGCATTTGCAAGTTTATTATTATCATTCCCTATTAGTGTTTTATGTGCGTTGTTTATTGTTAAGATAGCTTCTAAGAAATTAAGTGCAATAATGAAAAGTGTCGTAGAATTGCTTGCTAGTGTACCAAGTATTGTATATGGAGTATTTGCAAGTGGGGTCATCGTAATATTTGTTAAATGGCTTGCATCATTATTTAATATTACAACAGCTGGGGGGAGTAGTTTATTAGCTGTTATCATATTACTTGCAATTGTGATCTTTCCAACAATCACAAGCATGGCAATTACAGCTATTCAGGCTGTAGATAAAGATTTAGAGAATGCATCTCTAGCCTTAGGAGCCACCAAAACACAAACTAACTTTAAAGTAGTATTAACGAGCGCAAAAAGTGGAATTTTTGCTGGTGCTATCTTAGGAATCGGAAGAGCTTTTGGGGAAGCTACTGCGGTCAGCATGGTTGCTGGAAATAAGTTATTTGGACCAACATTTGATTTGTTTGATATTACAAGAACATTAACTAGCACAATGTTGGCAGGTTTGAAGGAAACCTCAGGGTTAGATTACGATATACGTTTTTCTGTGGGCATCGTATTGCTTTTTGTTATTTTCTTTTCTAACTGGCTATTAAATATGCTTAAGGAAAGGATAGGTAAAAACTCATGAGCAGAAAAGTAAAAGATGGTCTATTAAATGGAATCACATATTTAAGTGCTCTTTTAGGAGTAATGATCCTAGGTTCAATTTTAGTCTATGTTTTTGTCAATGGCTTTAAATTAATAAACATTGATTTGCTTAAAAATGATTATTGGTCAAAAAATTATCTTGTAGCTGTAGGTGCTA
Source organism: Erysipelotrichaceae bacterium (assembly GCA_022768265.1). Lineage (GTDB taxonomy): Bacteria > Bacillota_I > Bacilli_A > Erysipelotrichales > Erysipelotrichaceae > JALEVB01. The sequence goes on along the minus strand of JALEMK010000039.1, from coordinate 2,629 downwards.
ATAGTTCAGAAGTTTATTCTTGTGATGATTGTGTAGGCTACTTTTCTAGTAAGTGGGGTATTAGTTTTATAGATGAAGTTACTTCCCATAAAGAACAAGTTATCAGTGTTGAGTATATTTCTCCAGGAAGTCCTTTTGAAAATTTGACAAGTTTAACTGCTGGAGAAACTTATGGAATGAAAGTTCCAATGGAATCAGGCTATATGATCGAAAAAATAGATTATACTGATGCAAATGGTAATGCAGCAATAGGAGGTAAGATACTAAAACAAGATGCTAAGCAACTACAGGAGAGTCTAGATAATGCTAATGCAATTACAAGTATATATATGAAATCTCCTGGCGGAGGAATTAGAGGATCTTTAATTGCAACTTTATATTTGATATTGATTAGTTTGATTATTTCTTTGCCTATGGGTATTGCAAGTGCGATATATTTAAATGAATATGCTGATAAAAGCAAAATAAATAAAATGATTCGTCAGGGTATTGAAACATTAACCGGAGTGCCAAGTATCGTTTATGGATTGATGGGGGTATCAGTATTATTTCCTGTTACAACTGTTTTTGGAGCAACAGGAACAAGCATTCTTTTGGGGGGATTAACGATGGCAATTATATTATTACCAACAATAATTCGTAGCGTAGAAGAAGCATTGATAGTTGTACCACAAAGTTTAAGAGATGCATCTTTATCATTAGGTGCAACCAAATCTCAAACGATATTTAAAGTTGTTTTGCCTTGCTGCATGAATGGAATACTAACCGGTGTACTACTAAGTATCGGTAGAGTTATTGGTGAAAGTGCAGCATTGATATATACAATGGGAACATTTATAAGTGATAATCCAGTCATAAATGGGCCTGCAACTAGCTTGTCATTGATGATTTGGTCATTTATGTCAGCTGAACAACCTAATTTTGAGTTAGCATGTGCTATATCTATAATAATTTTGGCAGTTGTTTTGTTATTAAATATAATTGTTAAAATTATTGGAAAGAAATTAAGTAAAAATTTTGTATAGAAGGGATAATAAAATGGATACATGTTTTGAAGTCACCAATTTAAACTTATATTATGGTGAAAAACAAGCACTAAAAAATCTAAATATAGAATTATATAAAAATAAAGTTACAGCATTTATTGGACCAAGTGGTTGTGGTAAATCAACATTTCTTAGATGTTTAAATCGTATGAATGATTTGATAGAAGATTGCTGTATAGAGGGAAATATATCTAAAGATGGAATAAATATTTATGATTTTAAAACGGATGTCGTAGAGCTAAGAACTAAAGTTGGCATGGTTTTTCAAAAGCCAAATCCTTTTCCAATGTCTATTTATGAAAATATTGCATATGGCCCTAAATGTCATGGACAAAAAAATAAGAATGAGTTGAATAAAATAGTAGAGAAGTCATTGAAACAAGCTGCATTATGGGATGAAGTACATGATCGTTTGCATGAAAGTGCTCTTGGTTTATCTGGCGGACAACAGCAAAGGTTGTGTATTGCACGAGCTATAGCAATGCAGCCAGAAGTTATACTTATGGATGAACCAACTAGTGCTCTTGATCCAATCGCAACTAGTAAAATTGAAGAATTAATAGAAACATTAAAAAATGACTATACGATAATAATTGTTACACATTCCATGCAACAGGCAAGTAGGGTAAGTGATTATACAGCATTTTTCTTATTGGGAGATATCGTCGAATATGATAAGACAACAGTAATCTTCCAAAATCCCAAAGATAAACGTACCGAAGATTATATTACAGGAAGGTTTGGATAATATCATGGTTAAAATTGATGATAAATTAGATAATTTAAAGCAAGTTGTGTTACATATGGCAACATTGATCAATACTATGTATACTAAAGTATATACATGTTTAGAAACGATGGATGTTGATAAAGCGTTAGAAGTTATCAAGATGGATGAATTTGTGAATCGTTGCGAAGAAGATGTAAATGATACTGCAATTGAGTGCTTAGCGTTATTGTCACCAGTTGCAAGTGATTTACGTAAAGTTATAGCGGCAATTAAAATAACTTCAGATTTGGAGCGGATTGGTGATTATTCAAAAAATATTGCAAGTTTTGTAATCAAAAATGATTCGCTCGATGATGAAACAAAAACTATGACCAAAGAAATCATGGACGAATTTTTGACGATGCTTGATCATGCAATGGACGCATATGCAAAAGAAGATAGCAAATGGGCAATGCAGATTCCTAGTGAAGATGAAATAATTAATAAAAAATTTAAAGAAATTTCTGATCGCCTAAGAACAAGCAATAATTATCAAATAGACGAAATCATTAATATTGCACAGATGATCCGCAATATTGAAAGAGCAGGAGATCATACCAAAAATATTTGTGAACACATAATTTATCAAACAAAAGGGCAACATATAGAATTTGATTAAATTAGAAAAAATGCTAGTCGATGTGATATAAGACTAGCACTTTTTTTAATTATCGGCTTTGTCAAGAAAAGTGTGTAAATAATTTTTGAAAATTTATAAACTGTAAATTATTGCTATTACTATTCGCTTTCATAGTAATCTATATCTATTGAATATGCAATAATAAACGCAAAAAGGCTAAACAATAACTAGTGA
>JALEMK010000191.1 GCA_022768265.1 Erysipelotrichaceae bacterium | reverse complement strand
TTTTATACCTCCTTGTCATTTTCGTTGTAGTTAGCAGACCACATACGAAATTATAATGCAAGGAGGCTATTTTTTTCATTATCACTCCGCTAAAGCTTTCCCTAACCCCTAGACTATCTAGGGGTTTTTGTAAACAAAAAGACCAAGCATCATTGCATGCTTGGTCTAAATTTTTATTTGTTTAAGATTTCATCCATTTTTTGATAAAGCTCATTTAAAGTTAATTCTTCTTTGGTTTCTTGGTTACGTGGCTTGAATTCTACGATACCTTCGCTAGCTTTTTTACCGATCGTAATACGATATGGAATACCGATCAAGTCCATGTCTTTGAATTTGACACCTGGTCTTTCATCGCGATCATCTAACATGACATCAACACCTAGCTGATTAAAGTGTTCATAGATATCATTAGCTAGTTGCATTTGGGTCTCGTCTTTAGTTGAGATGACAACGATCGCTAATTTATATGGAGCTACGCTTAGTGGCCAGGTTAGACCATTTTCATCATTGTATTGTTCAGCGATAGCGGCCATACATCTACCAAGACCAATACCATAGCTACCCATCCATACAGGATTTAATTTGTTATTAGCATCTAGATATTCTAAGTTCAAGGCTTTAGAATATTTTGTACCTAGCTTAAAGGTATTACCAACTTCGATACCTTGTTTGAAGTGGATCTTACCACCGCAAATTGGACAGATATCGTTTTCTTGGATTTGGCGAATATCTGCAATATGATCAGCATTAAAATCTTTTTGATTAACGTTGATATAGTGATAGTTGGTCTTGTTAGCGCCAGCTACAAAGTTAGACATCATGCTGACTTCTTCATCCATGATGATCTTGCATTTGATGCCGATAGGACCAGCAAAACCGACGATAGCACCGGTAACTTCTTCAACGATATTAGCTGGTGCCAATTCTACTTCATTAGCTTGCAACAATTTGCGAACCTTTGTTTCATTTACTTCACGATTTCCTCTGACCATGATAGCGTATGGTGTACCATCGACAAGGTAGATCAAGGTCTTAACAAAACGATCAGCATCTTGTTTTAAGAAATCCGTAACTTCTTCGATGGTTTTAGCGTTAGGTGTTTCGACCAATGTTAATTCTTTAGGTTCTTCTAATGCAACTTTTGGATTGATACATTTTGATACTTCGATGTTTGAAGCGTAATCACAAGAATCACATAGGACCAAGATATCTTCGCCAATAGCACTTACAGCCTGGAATTCTTCGCTTAATAAACCACCCATAACCCCGGTATCAGCTTTAACGATACGATAATCTAACTGAAGACGGTTAAAGATATTAACATAAGCGTTGAATTGTTTCTTGTATGCTTCATCTAAACCTTTTTCATCAACATCAAAGGTATAGGCATCTTTCATCATGAATTCACGTACGCGGATCAAACCATAGCGTGGACGTGGTTCATCACGGAACTTAGTTTGGATCTGGTATAGGGAAAAAGGCATATCTTTATAAGATCTAATCTTCATAGCGGCTGCCATCGCAAATAATTCTTCATGGGTAGGCCCTAAAACAAATGGTTTGTTAAAACGGTCTTTTAAGCTAAACATCGAATTACCAAAGTTTGCGCGGCGTCCACTTTGAATATAGACATCTTCAGCGATCAAAGCAGGCATTTGTAATTGCTGTGATTGTGCATTGTCCATTTCTTCCTTGATGATCTTTTCGATATTTTCTATTACTTTATAGCCTAAAGGCAATAACATATATACCCCTGCAGATGATTTTTTGATCATCCCAGCTCTAACCAAAAGATTGGAACTGATAGAGTCTTCATCTTTGACATTTTCTCTTAAGGTATAAAAAAAACTATTTTTTAGTTTCATTTCTTGTTTCCTCCGTCCATTATAGTATCACGAAAATGCTTTACTTTAAAGTTATTTTGCACTATAATCTAATAAATTAAAAAGAAGGAGAAAAAACAAACATGGCTTATTATTATGAACACGCAAGTCACACTTTTAGTGAATATCTTTTAGTTCCAGGATACAGTGATGCATCTTGTGTACCAGCAAAAGTTTCACTAAAAACCCCATTGGTTAAATTTAAGAAAGGTGAAGAACCAGCTTTATCTTTAAATATCCCGATGGTTAGTGCGATCATGCAATCTGTTAGTGGTGAAAGAATGGGGGTAGCCTTAGCTAAAGAAGGTGGGGTAGCTTTTATTTATGGATCACAATCTGTGGAATCACAAGCAAAGATGGTCAATAGAGTTAAAAGCTATAAAGCTGGCTTTGTTGTAAGTGATTCTAACTTAACGCCAGATAACACCTTAAAAGATGTTTTAGATCTTTTAGCTAAGACCGGACATTCAACGATGCCGGTTACTGTTGATGGCAAACCAAACTCAAAATTATTAGGACTAGTTACCAGTCGTGACTATCGTGTTTCAAGAATGGATCTTAATACGCCGGTAAAAGATTTTATGACACCATTCGATAAGATCATTTATGCTAAAGATACTGATTCACTAAGCGTATGCAATGATTTGATCTGGGATCATAAGCTAAATACCTTACCAGTTGTCGATAAGGATCAAAATCTATGTTACTTGGTATTTAGAAAAGATTATGACAGCCATAAAGATAATCCTAATGAATTATTAGATAGCAATAAGAGCTATATCGTTGGAGCTGGTATCAATACGCGTGACTATGCTCAACGTGTTCCAGCCTTAGTTGAAGCAGGAGTTGATGTATTATGTATCGACTCATCGGAAGGTTTTTCTCAATTCCAAAAAGATACGATTGCTTGGATCAGAGAGCACTATGGTAACAGCGTTAAGGTAGGAGCTGGCAACGTTGTTGATCGTGATGGTTTTAGATTCTTAGCAGAAGCAGGAGCTGACTTTATCAAGATCGGTATCGGTGGCGGATCGATCTGTATTACGCGTGAAACCAAGGGGATTGGTCGCGGACAAGCAACAGCTGTAATTGATGTTGCCAAAGCTCGTGATGAATACTATGAAGAAACAGGTATCTATATTCCAATTTGTTCTGATGGTGGTATCGTGTATGACTATCACATTACCCTAGCATTAGCCATGGGTGCTGACTTTGTAATGTTGGGTCGTTACTTCTCACGTTTTGAAGAATCACCAACCAATAAGCTTATGATCAATGGTACATTTGTCAAAGAATATTGGGGCGAAGGAAGCAACCGTGCTCGTAACTGGCAACGTTATGATCTAGGTGGAGCTCAAAAGCTTAGCTTTGAAGAAGGCGTTGATTCTTATGTTCCTTATGCAGGTTATTTGAAAGAAAATGTTCAAACGACCTTAGCTAAAGTTAAATCAACGATGTGTAACTGTGGAGCATTATCCATCAAGGAATTGCAACAAAAAGCTCGCTTGACCTTGGTAAGTGCTACATCGATCGTTGAAGGTGGCGCTCACGATGTCATCGTAAAAGAAAAGACCAAAGATGGTCAATAATCAAGTTTGTTATTAACCAAGTAGGAGAAGGTTTGATCTTCTCCTTTTTCTTTGATCATAAATAATATCGTTTCTAATAATTTCGCAGATTGGGGATGCATGTATAAGCGATCGGTACCATTGATAAAGTATTCATAAGCACTAGCTTGGGTATAAGCTTGTTTTTGATAGATCTTGCAAGCAGCTACGCGATCACAACACATTTCTAAGACATAGTTATAGGGAATCTTGTGACAATAGATCCCATCACGATTTTTATCCGTCCAATACTCCCAATGGTGCTTATTGCGGCCTTTATGATGCAGCCATCCTAAAGAATAGCCTTTTGCTGCTTTTTCAGCATCGATAGGAGAGCGATGACCTTGGTAATATTTAACACCGGCGCTAAATTCGACCCAAGAATATTTGCTTAGATCATGTAAGATGCCTTGTTTGTAAAGGTGGAGCTTGAAACATAATTTTGTTACCATTAATTTATGGCTGGTAATGGTCACGAAATGACGATATAATTTTTCATAAGTTTTCATATTAATATACTAGTGCTTAATGCGTCTTTTTACAATGAAAACTTTATATTTATAGCTAATTATGATAAAATATACAACAGAAAAGGAGCCAATATGAATCGACATAACGAAAGAGAAAAAGCAATGATTTGTGTCTACCAAAACTTATTGACAAATAAGAGTGCGAAAGAGAGTTTGGAAGACATTTTTTTAGTAAAAGAAAGTGAAATAAGTGAATTTGCTAAATCTTTAGTATATAATTCTATTGAAAATAAAAAACGCTATGAAGGCTATATCAATGAAGTTTTAAATGGATGGAGCTTTGATCGCTTAGGTTATCTTGAACAAGCAATTTTATTGATCGGTTGTACAGAGTTTGATCTTAAGTTGAATCAAATGGCGATCATCATTGATGAAGCGGTCATCTTAGCGAAAAAATATTGTGATGATCAAGCTTATAAGCTAATCAATGGTGTCTTAGAAAAACTATGAGCATGAAGATGATCAAGGTCAGTGTCTTAGCTAACTACTTAAAGTCACGCCTTGAAAATGATCAGAATTTAAAGAATATCATCGTCCAAGGTGAGATCAGTAATTTTACGAATCATAAAAGTGGTCATTGGTATTTTACTCTTAAAGATGAGCAGGCTAGGCTTAGTTGCATCATGTTTTCGACATATGCAAATAAGGCTAGTTTTTTGCCAAAAGATGGAGATAAGGTCTTAATACGTTGCAATGTTTCCCTTTTTAGTGCTAGTGGGCAAATGCAGCTATATGTTAATGCCATCAAATTAGATGGTGTTGGCGATCTTTACTTAAAATTTGAACAACTAAAAAATAAATTAGCTGCGCAAGGTCTATTTGCATCGAGCCACAAGCAAGCTTTGCCTGCCTATCCTATGCGAATAGCGGTAGTTACTGGCAAAGATACAGCAGCATCCCAAGATGTATTAACGACGATCCAAAAACGCTGGCCGATCTGTGAAGTATATCTGCGCCATGTATTAGTACAAGGCGAAATGGCGGCAAGTCAGATCATAACAGCCTTAAAAGCCTTAGATGCGATGAATTTTGACATCATATTATTGGTTAGAGGCGGAGGATCCATCGAAGATCTTTGGGCGTTTAACGATGAGCAGCTAGCTCATACCATCTATGATCTAAAAACCTGTATCGTTAGCGGGGTAGGTCATGAAACAGATACGACGATCTGTGATTATGTAGCGGATGTAAGAGGAGCTACCCCAACAGCTGCAGCCACGATCGCGACCCCAGATATCCATCAAGTAAATGTACAGCTTGAACAAATACAAAATCAATTGAAGACCTTAGTGCAAAAACAATACGAAAACTATGCGTTATTGCTTGATTATCGTACTCAGCAACTGCAAAAGGCTCTTCACAAGGCTCATCAGGAAACTAGTCGTTTGCAATATTATAAGCAAAATTTGATCCTTAAGATTCATCAAGTCACTAACTGGCATTATCAGCTGCTATTCAAACAGCGTCAAGATCTAATTTATCTTGCGCAAAAGCACGGGCAATTTAATGCTCATCGCTTAGCAATGAGCGATCAACGCTTGAAACAAGCTAGTCTAAGACAATTAGAACAAAATAAAAAGCGGCTTCTTTATAATATCCAATTATTAGATGCTTATTCGCCGCTAAAGATCATGCAGCGTGGCTATAATCTTGCTTATAAAGATGATGAATTGATCAAAAGTAGCAAACAAGTACAAAAAGATGAAATGTTAACGTTAAAATTTAGTGATGGCCTAATTCATACGCAAGTAAAGAAGGTAGAAAATAATGAGTGATAAACCAACATTTGAACAAGCGATGAAACGCTTAGATGAAATTGTCAATCTATTAGAAAAAAATGAACTGTCTTTAGATCAAACCTTAGAAGTTTTTGAAGAAGGCTTAAAATTAGCAAGTGATTGTGAAAAGCAACTAAAGGTTTTTGAGCTAAAGATCCAAGAACTTGCTGATAAGGAGGACAACGAATGAAATTTGAAGATTTACTAATTCAAAATATGAACAATCTTCCTGCCTCAATGGTCAAGGAAGCTGCAATATATGCTTTAAATGGCAAAGGTAAAAGAGTACGTCCTAAATTACTTTATGCCGTGGTAGCAGGATATGGGCATGACCAACAAGATGCCGATAAATTAGCATGTGCGATCGAGATGGTTCATACCTATTCTTTGATCCATGATGATCTGCCTGCAATGGATAATGATGAGTTGCGCCGTGGTCGTGCTACTTGTCATATTGCTTATGATGAAGCAACTGCGATCTTAGCAGGAGATGCTTTATTGACCCAAGCATTCTATCTAACTGCCAATGCCACTGATAGCTACAAGATAAATAGCTATTGTACTAGAGCGCTAGCGCAATATGCGGGAGCTGCTGGTATGATCTATGGCCAAGAATTAGATATCCAAGCAGAAAATCTAGCTTTAGATCTAGCTTTGATCAAAAAAATCCATTTTAACAAAACAGGTTGTTTGTTAGCTTGTCCTTTGATCATGGGGGCTTATGTGGCCCAGCGTTATGAGGATGCGCAACTTTGGCATGAGATCGGTCTATTATTAGGTTTGGCCTTCCAGGTCCAAGATGATATCTTAGATGTTACAAGCGATAGTGCAACGCTAGGTAAAAGCAATAGCGATCTAGAAAACAATAAGCAAAACATTTGTCGTTTGATGTCAATTGAAAATGCTAAGGAAATGATGGATAATCTATATGAACAAGCAAGCAAACGTATGGAGCAAATCACAGATTTCGATCCAACACAATTAAGACAAATTATCGATAAATTAAAGGTACGCACCAATTAGGAGGCAATAGCATGAACATTAAAGAAATCAATGATCCTAAATTTCTAAAAGATCTAAATTATCAGCAATTAAATGATCTAGCTTTGGATATCCGAAGCTTTTTGATCGATAGCATCAGTAAGACAGGTGGACATTTAGCTAGTAATTTAGGGGTCGTTGAGTTGACCATCGCCTTGCATCGGGTCTTTGATTCCCCGAAGGATAAGATCTTTTTTGATGTGGGACATCAAAGCTATGTCCACAAGATCTTAACGGGTCGTGCTGCGCAATTTGATAAATTACGTCAATATCAAGGCTTAAGTGGTTTCCAAAAAAGAAGCGAAAGCGTTCATGATGTTTGGGAAGCTGGCCATAGTTCAACCTCATTGAGCGCTGCTTTAGGAATGTGCATTGCTCGTGATCTTGATGGAAAAGATTTTTGTGTGGTTCCAGTTATTGGTGATGGAGCTTTGAGCAGTGGGATGAGCTTGGAAGCTTTAAATGAAATAGGCGAAGAAAAGCGCCGCTGTGTCATCATCTTTAATGATAACAATATGTCGATCAGCCAAAATGTTGGGGCATTATCACGCAGCTTTACCCATTTGCGTAGTGATAAAAGCTATAATCAGATCAAAGAGAATATGAAACGTTCCTTATCACGTAATGATGTTGGTAAGGTGGTCTTATCTGGTCTAACAAATTTTAAGGATCATTTCAAAGAATCGGTCATTGATTTTGGAATCTTTAAACAGTTTGATATCGAATATCTAGGACCTATAAATGGTCATAATCTTAAGGAGCTGATCCCAGCTTTAGAAACGGCCAAGAAACATGATGGACCGATCGTTGTCCATGTCATGACCAAAAAAGGAAAAGGTTATTTACCATGTGAAGATGATATCGATGGTGTATGGCATGGTATTGGACCATTTAATCCCGCTACAGGACGTTTTTTAAATAGCACGCCTGCTAATTGTAAATCGTGGTCGGCTATCATTGCTGATGATGTTTTACGTCTAGCTGATCAAGATGAAAATATCCTATGTTTGACCCCAGCTATGATCGCTGGGAGCAAATTAGAAAAGTTCTTTGCTAAATATCCTTTTAGAAGTTTTGATTGTGGTATTGCTGAAGAACATGCAGCTACATTTGCTGCTAGCTTAGCCTTAAGTGGCAAACGTCCGTTTTTAGCAATTTACTCTAGCTTTTTGCAACGTTGTTACGATCAGATCAATCATGATATTTGCCGGATGGATCTTCCGGTAGTTATTGGTATCGATCGTGCGGGCTTGGTTGGAAATGATGGTGATACCCATCATGGCGTATTTGATATCGGTATTTTGCGGCCTTTACCAAATATCATCCTTTCTCAGCCAAAAGATGCCCAAGAAGCTTCAGATTTATTATATACCGCTTTCCATAATGATCATCCTTTCGCTATACGTTATCCAAGAGGATCGATCAACTATGAACCAACTACCATGCACAAAATTACGATAGGAACTTGGACCAAACATGGTAATATTAATGATCATGAGATCATCGTTTTAACCTATGGCGATGATGTCGATAAGATAGCTCATAAAGTTGGAGTAAATCAACTAAAGGTCATGGTGGTCAATTGTCGTTTCTTCAAACCTTTAGATGAAGCGATGTTAAAGGAATTGGCCCAAGAAAAGAAAAAAATACTGATCTATGAAACCGATATGCTTGCAGGTGGCTTAAGCAGCGCAATCTTAGAATATGCCTGTGATAATCATCTAGATATGGATATCGAACGAATAGGCATAGCGGATAATTATGTTGGTTTTGGAGCCAATAGCTTATTGCGCAAAGAACAAAAGATCGATCTAAATACTTTATTTACAAGGATAAATGCTTTATTGACGAGGTGACGGTATGCTTAGAAATTTATATATCAAAAACTTTATCTTAATTGATGAGCTTTCGATAGATTTCCAAGAAGGATTTAATGTACTAACAGGCGAAACTGGGGCGGGTAAATCGATTATCATTGACGCTATTAGTTTATTATCTAGAAAGAAAGCTAATAGTGATCTAATTAAAAAAGGGCAAGATAAAGCAATCATTCAAGGGGTCTTTGATATTAATTACAATATGGGCAAGATCTTAGAAGAAGCCGGTCTAGATTATGATGAAACCATCGTTATTTCTCGCGAGATCAAAGCTGATGGCAAAAGCGTATATCGTTTAAATAATCGTGTTGTCAATGGATTATTGATCAATGAGTGTTTACAAGATATCATTGATATCCATTCCCAACATGATACCCAATATTTGTTAAACAAAAATAAACACATCGAACTTTTAGATCAATATATCGATGATAAATTGATCCAAGAAGTCAAAAAACAATATCAAACTTATCATCAATTAGCTAAAGAGCTACAAGATGAACTTGATAAAAATTACAATGAACAGGATGCGGATTACTATCAATTTGTGATCGATGAGATCGATCAAGCTAAATTAGATCCGCAAGAAGAATATGAACTAAAACAAAAAGAAGAAGCATATAAGTCGATCAAGAATAATCTTAGCAAATATGAAGCTATTAAACATATCTATGATGATCGTGCTTATGGTGATCTATACGAAATGTTAAAATTATTCCGCAGTTTCCAACTAGAAGAAGCATATAATGATTTTAATTCAGCGATCATCACCATCGAAGATGTGATGGAAAGATTAGATTGTTATATCAATGCATTTAATATCGATGAAGATTCCATCAATCAAGTAGAAGAACGTTTATTTACGATCAATAAGCTTAAACATAAGTATAATCGCAGCGTAGAAGAAATTTTAACTTATCGTCAGCAATTGATGGAAAAGCTTGAGATGATCAATCACCGTCAAGAATATCTAGCAATCAAACAAAAAGGTCTTGATGATGCCTATGCCGCTTTTTTACAAGAGGCAAAGAAGCTTAGACAATTACGGATGGCAAAAGCTAAAGAATTAGAAGCCTTGATCATCAGCAATCTTCAAGATCTTATGTTGGTCAACGCGCGTTTCCATATTGAAATTAGTGAAGCAAGCGCATCTTCTAAAGGTATCGATAATGTCGAATTTTACATTGCCATGAATGCGGGAGAAGATCTAAAACCATTGCAAAAAACGGCAAGTGGTGGGGAGCTTTCACGTTTGATGTTAGGCTTAAAGGTAATATTTGCAAAATTGACCAACGTCGAAACGATCATCTTTGATGAAATCGATACCGGGGTTAGTGGGCAGGTTGCAGCTGCCATTGCGCAAAAGATGAAGATTTTAAGCAAGACGATCCAAGTATTTGCCATTACGCATCTAGCAATCGTTGCTAGCTACGCTAATGAACAATATAAGGTCATCAAACAAACGCAAGATGGGCAAACCTTGACCAATATCATCATGCTAGATCATCAACAGCGTTTAGCGGAATTAGCGCTTATGGCCAATGGGAAGATCGATGATACGACCTTATCTGCGGCTAAGGGCTTATTAGAAAGCAATCAACAATGGGACGCGTAATCTTTCATATCGATCTTAATGCTTTTTTTGCGAATGCGGAAATTCTATTGAATCCAGCATTAGCCAATAAACCTTTAGCGGTCGCAGGTTCTAGCAGAAGAAGCGTGGTTTCAACCTGTTCCTATGAAGCTAGAGCCTATGGCATTCATAGTGCGATGAGCATTCAAGAAGCTAAAAAAAGATGCAAAGATCTGATCATCGTTCAGGGAAACTATGATTATTATGAAGAACTTTCAGCAAAGTTCATCAACTATATCAAACAACATACCGATAAGATCGAACAAGTATCGATCGATGAATGCTATGCAGATATGACCCAAGCCATCATGCGCTATAAATACCCACTTGATCTTGCTTGGAAGATCCAAAAAGACCTAGTAAATAACTATGGTCTTAAATGCTCGATCGGGGTAGCTCCTAATAAGTTTTTAGCCAAGATGGCTTCAGATATGAAAAAACCGATGGGCATAACGGTCTTAAGATTATCTGAGGTACCAACCAAATTATGGCCATTAGATATCAAAGAAATGCGCGGCATTGGAAAAAAGACCTTACCCTATGTCAAAGCCTTAGGGATAAATACCATCAAAGATCTAGCAACTTATGAAGATATCAATCAGTTAAAGATGATCTTTGGTAAAAATACCGATTTAATGATCGCTCGTGCCCATGGCAAAGATCAGGAAGAAGTAGTTTGTAATGCGATGGCAAAATCGATGGGTCAATCAGTGACTTTGTTAGAGGATATCAGTGATTATCAAGAAATCAAAGGAGTCTTTACTTCCTTGACAAGAAGCCTTGCTAATCGCTTGTTAAGTGCCAAAGTAGCAGGTAATATCATTTCTATAACGGTCAAATACTATGATTTTCATACAATCGTTAGATCAAAAAGAATCGATCATTATATCTATAAGCAAAGTGATTTGTTTGAAAATGCGATGGATCTTTTTGATCTAGTTGCAGCAAATGATACCCCTATAAGATTATTAGGGGTGACCATCCAGGATATCAAAGACCTTGCTAATCTTAATTTTCAGTTAAATATCTTTGATGAACATGACTATCAAGAAGATATCCAAAGCGTGATCAAAAATCTTAATCAGCAATTAGAACATGGCGGAAAATTGATCTTAGCTAAAGATATCAAGAAGGAAAAGCGTGCATGAAAATAGAAGATGCTTATGATGCTTATATGTTACAAATCAGCGTAAATGATCCTAAAGCGGCTAATACGATCGAAGCCTATGGTAAAGATCTACAGGATTATATCGCCTATTGTCAACAACAACATGTTACTACGATCCAGATGATCGATCATGATTTTATTAGTCAGTACTTACATGGCTTAGCTAGGGACTATGCTAGTGCTTCATTGGAGCGTAAAGCTAACGCTATTAGGACCTTTCATCAGTTTATTGCTTTTAAGTATGATCTTCATGATCCCTCCGCAAATATCGAAGTACATAAAAGTCAAAAAGCATTGCCCATTTTTTGTTCATTAAGTGAAATCGAACAGATCATGAACTATTTTACGGATACTCCAAAAGATATTCTTGATCATGCTTTGTTAGAAATAATTTATGGCTGCGGCTTGCGAGTTAGCGAAGTTTGTAACCTTAGCTTATCACAAGTTGATCTTGATACGAAGATCTTGCGCGTACTGGGGAAAGGTCAAAAGGAAAGGATCGTACCTATTCCGGATATAACCAATGTTATATTAAAAAAATATCTAGTTCTCGTGCGACCGCTTTATGCTAAAAAGCCTAGCAATGATTTTTTTATCAATGCTAAGGGTAATCATATTCGTAGTGAATACATCCAGACCATGTTAAAATATGTATGTGAGCAAGTGCATATCACCAAGCACATTACTCCTCATAAATTGCGGCATACTTATGCGACGCATTTATTAGAAAATGGTTGTGATCTACGCAGCATTCAAGAACTTTTAGGACATGCTGATATCTCCACGACGCAAATATATACCCATGTAGAAAAAAAGCGTTTATTTGAAAACTACAGCCGTTTTCATCCCAAAGAAATGAAAGGAAGAATGAAATGACATACAAAAGAATATTTACGATCGTTATCGACTCTGTAGGAGCTGGTAGCTCTTATGATTCTGACAAATATGATGATGATAAAGCCGATACGCTAGGTAATATCGCCAAAGCAACCCAAGGTCTACATTTACCAAATATGGAAAAATTAGGCTTAGGTAATCTACATGATATCCAAGGCGTAAAGCGAGTTGATAATCCTTTAGGTTATTATACCAAGATGCAAGAAATGTCTTTGGGGAAAGATACCATGACCGGACATTGGGAAATGATGGGCTTATATATCGATGAACCATTTATCACATTTACGGATACCGGCTTTCCTGATGAACTTATCACAATGCTAGAAGAAAAGACCGGATATAAAGTAATCGGAAATAAGGCAGCTAGTGGGACAGAAATTCTTGATGAATTAGGTGAGCGTCATATGCAAACTAAAGAAATGATCGTCTATACCAGTGCAGATAGCGTTTTACAGATTGCTGCGCATGAAGAAGTATTTGGTTTAGAAGAA
>JALEMK010000188.1 GCA_022768265.1 Erysipelotrichaceae bacterium | reverse complement strand
GTTTTAAATCCTTCTGCACTCATTAACTGATCTTCTGCATGCATCAATAGTAAGTGGAAATTTACATGATCTCCTGCTGCTTCTTGCTGGATCAATTGCGCATGTGCATGATGACCTTCAACGAATACTTTTTCGCCTTCTTCGATCATTTCTCTTGCTTCTTGAAATTTCCCTTCTTTAGCTAATCCGATTGCTTCGATATACATTGAGCGTGCTGTTCCTACTGCTGATATTATTTGGAAACTTATTAATTCTAGTCCTTCCATCTATTCTAACCCCATTTTTTGTTTTGCAAATTTTACTACTGCTGCTCCATTCATCGTGCCGTAATCTCTCATTTCAATGCATTCTACGATCTTTTCTGGAAAATCTCCTTTGATTCTTTTTTGATTGAAGCGTACTTGTGGCCCTAACAATACGATATCTGCATCTGGTACTACTTTTCTTGCTTCTGATAGTGAATATGCATTGATGTTGCACTCAAATCCTTCAGCAGCTGCTGCTTCTTTCATTTTTGTAACTAACAAGCTTGTTGACATGCCTGCTGCACATAGTAAAACAATATTTTTCATTATATAACCTCCATATATTATTTATATTTTTATTTTAATAATAATTTGTATATTTTTCAATGTTAATATCAGTAATTATCTTTCAATTTTATATTAATTTTTATCCATTATTTGAAATATTATTTCTTTATCTAACTATTACTTAATATACTATTCTTTATTTTTGTATCTTTGTCTGCGATCGCTTTCATGTTTTCTTCAAAATTTTCTTTAAAGATCAATGAATATAAGATATCTAAGACATATGTCAAAGCCATCCTCGATGCAAAGCTTCCCATTTTCTTCATGCGATCTTCTTCCACATTATCTACCACGATCAAATCATCAGCTAACTTCAATAATGGACTTTGATCATTACAGGTTATCAAGATGATCTTAAAATCATTGTCCTTACATTGCAACATGATCCTTCTTATATCATTGGATACAGCATAGGTTGAAACGATCAAACAAATATTGTCTTTATCATTGGCTTGGCCAATCAATAAATCAAAACCTGCCAATGATGATAATTCACAAGGCACACCTAATTTTTTTAATTTATAGTGAAAATCAGCTACTAGTAATAAAGAAGGTCCTAGGCCTCTTAATGAAACACTGTTGGCTTGACATATTTTTTTCGCACATCTTTCGATGCTTGCTAGATCTAAGTTATGATAAACATTGGTTAATACCTGGTGATGCAGATTCAAGAATGTTTTGGCGATATCTTCTTTGCTTGAATCTTTTTTGATGGGCATATCAACTTCGATCTTATTACCATTTAGGATGAAGCTATCGATTTCCATCGCTAATTGAATCTTAAATTCACTAAAACCCTTAAATCCTATTTTCTTACAAAAGCGGATGATCGATGGTGCAGATGTATATGTTAAAATAGCTAATTCATCTACATTTAATTTTAAGACCGTCTCAGATTCACTGATAATAAATTCAGCAATTTCTTTTTCAACATCTGTAAAATTTTTCATATTTCTTAACTTATCAATTATCATAGCATCATCCTTTATCAATTTTATTTTATCACAAAAAAAGGCTCTTGTTGGCATCACATCGCAAACAAGAGCTTTTTCTAGTTTAACTATTTTCTAAGATATATTGTTCAACATGTTTTTCAACGATCATATATGGTACACTGCCACAATCTAAGATCGTTTGATTAAAAGCTTTTTCATCAAAATCATCTTTCAAAGCTTCTTGAGCTTTTACTTTAAGATCATGTATTTGTTTATATCCAACATAATAAGGCATGAAAGTAGCTGGATCATCACGTAATTGTTCATAAAGCGGTACTAAATCATCTTTAGTAACCGTATAACCATTAGATACATAAAAATCTGTCAATTGAGCTAATGTATATCCATAATAGTTGATATTGATATCTGATAAATTGATCATGGCATAATTCATCAATTCGTTAGCTTTGTAAGCTTCGATATAATTTTGCTCAAACATCGTTAAATAATCTAAAGCTTCCATTGAGCTATATACCGCATACCCCTCTGCATAAGCGATGTTTGAAGTCAATTTCAAATATGTATTTGGCATATTATGCTTTTTATATACATATTGGTACATATGCCCAGGGAATCCTTCGTGAGCCAATGTTAGATAGGTTGAAATATCTTGGATATTTACACTGCCATCAAAAGAATTAACTTTGATCTGTTCTGGTAGACTGCTATCTATCGCCGAAACGTAATAATAAGCTAAGATACTATTTTGTGCTAACATCGGATCGATATTAGATACGACATAATCAACTTTATCGATGCTTGGAAAGTCTTGATTTATATCTTTCGCCAAGCTATTCAAGATAGCTTCATATGAAGCAAACCCTGTATCCCTGTCATGATAAAACATTTCTAAGACCTTAAGATCACTTGTTACGATATCTTGAAAGATCTTATAATTTTCATCATATAATTCGATCATCAAATCTTCTAACGCTTTTACCGTTAGATCATTACCGCATTGTTCCTTGATCAATAGCTCATAGTATTGCTTACCATTAGGTAAGGATGCTATATTTTGAACATCATTAGGATATTTTTGCGCTATTTCCTTTAGATAAGCTAATAAATCAGCATATCCCTTGATGAACCCATCATAGTAGGCTTGTTTCATCTGCGTTTGATATTTAGTTTTACTTGCTTCATCTGGTGCGATGTTTTCTGCTTTTGTTAATAAAGCCGTTAATAACAAGCTATCATCTTGATTATCTAGGATATTTTGACAATATGCCATGACTTCTTCATAGTTGATCAACATGATTCCTTGTTCTAATTGTTTATTGGTATATGCTGTTACTTGCGTAAAATAGTTAGGAATATCTTGGATCAATGCAATCAAATCTAAATAATCTTGTTCATCGTGGATCGGAAAATCAACTAAAATAACAGGAATATTGACATGATCACCACCAAGAGTAGAAAAATGATTATCGTATAGATAAAAATTTTGTGCTTTATCTAAACTTAGATCTATATTCCATAATAGATCTTGATAAGAATCTTGATTATGACTACTTAAGGCAGCGATATCAAAACTTAATAGTTCTTCTTTTAGTTCGATCGTTTCTTCGATATCTTCGTTTGTATATTCTACTACAC
>JALEMK010000105.1 GCA_022768265.1 Erysipelotrichaceae bacterium | reverse complement strand
CTAGCGTAATTTCTTGATGCTTCAACATATCATTGACCAAAGAATGATCTTCCGTTAATTGTTTAAACTCATTTTCATAATTTAAACCATAGACTCGGCTATCACCGATATTTACGATCAAACGACCAACGCGTGTAAACAAGATTCCTGTCAAGGTCGTTCCCATCCCTTTATAGTTCTCGTTAGCTTGCGCTAGATGATATATTTGTTGATTGATCCTTGCTATATTGACCCTTAGCCAACTACTAGCATCATCTAGATCCATGAATCCTGTATGCACACTAAAATGCTTCGAAAAGTAATCTACGACCATGCGCGAAGCGATATCTCCCGCTTTAGCCCCTCCGATGCCATCACAAACCATAGCGAAAACATCACCGTCTTCACTAGTGATGATGCAATAACTATCTTGATTGATGTTTCTTACTAAACCTTTATCGCTTACGCCAAAATATTTCATCTTTCAGCCTCTTTTTTCGCTCTTAATTGTCCGCATGCTGCGTCGATATCATCGCCATGTTTTTGACGAATGGTTGCCTTGACCCCATTTTTCATGATGACATCATAAAAATGAAGGATGGTCTTATCATCACAACCTTTAAATCCATGCTCATCTACTTGATTATATGGAATCAAATTAACGTAGGCATTCATTCCTTTTAATAAACCTGCTAGTTCTTTAGCACATTCATCACTATCGTTTACGCCCTTTAATAATATATATTCAAAGGTGATCTTGCGATTATTCAAACTGCTATAATAACGTAAAGCTCCCATTAATTCTTGAATATCATACGCGTGATTGATAGGCATGATCTTATCACGCAACTCATTATTTGGGGCATGTAAAGATATCGCTAAATTGTACTGCACTTTTTCATTAGCGAATCGTTTGATCTTATCCGCTAGCCCACAGGTTGAGATCGTTAAATGTCTAGCACCGATAGCCAAACCTAGATCATGGTTAACGATCCTGCAAAATTTCATGACCTCATCATAGTTATCAAACGGTTCACCACAGCCCATGATCACAACATTATTGATCCTTTGATCTTGTGCATCTAATTCTTTTTGGATATACATGATCTGACCAACGATTTCACCAGCCGTTAGATCACGCTGCTTTTTTAATAGCCCTGAAGCACAAAACTTACAGCCCATATTACAACCAACTTGGCTAGACACACATACGCTATGCCCAAAATCAAAATGCATCAAGACGGTTTCAACCAAGGCACCATCTGCCAATTTAAAAAGATATTTAGCCGTTTGATCTTTGGCAACTTGTTTGGTAACAAGCGTCAATGGCATGATATAGTAATTACTTTCTAGTTTAGCTATCATTTCTTTGGCAATGTCGCTCATCATCGTAAAACTTGTCGCTCTTTTACGATATAACCATTTAAATACCTGATCTGCACGATATTTTTTATATCCCATCGTCGCAAATAGATCGATCAGTTCTTCATAAGGATAATCATATATTGTCTTCATTTTTTCACCATTATTTATTTTAACACATTTATCGCTTTTTTAACTAGCTTAGCATGATAAAAACCATCATGATCAAAAGGAAGGATGACTTCTTCATGTACTAATTGAAACTCTGGATGCGTTTTTAGAAAAGCGGCAACTTGTTTTTCATTTTCTTTTTTATTCAAGGTACAAGTGCTATAAACCAATACACCATCGGTTTTTAGATATTGTGAACCTATATCTAAGATCTTTGCTTGTAATGCAATGATCTCATCTAAATTTTCTGGTTTGATCTTCAATTTGATATCAGCCTTGCGTCTTAATACCCCTAGACCTGAACAAGGTGCATCGATCAAGACGCGATCAAAAGCCTCGATAAAATCAGGATTCAAGATCGTGGCATCATTTACCATTGCTTCGATATTATGGATACCCAAAGTTATCAATCGTTCCTTGATCAAATTAACACGATGTTCATAAAGATCACAAGCGATGATCGAACCTTGATCTTGCATCCTAAAAGCCATATCATATGCCTTGGTTCCAGGGGCACTGCATAGATCTAATACCTTCAAACCAGGCTTAAGATCTAACTGCTTAGATACTTGTTGACTAGCATAGTCTTGAATGATGAACATACCTTGCGCAAATTCATCACTATTCAACAAGCGGTTATCACCAACAAAACAAGTTTCATCCAAAAAGTTAAACGGCAAATGTTCACATTTTAAATTATTGATCCGCCCATATACTTTGGCTTCTTGCAAAAATGCTTCAAAGATCTTTTCCGACTGTTCATAATGAGCTTGAAACAATTTTACTAGCCATGGTTCTAATGAATAATCGATTGCTGGATCATTAGCTTTGATCAAACCTTGTTTATGAACTTTATGCAAGATGGCATTTACCAAACCCTTATAGCTTTTCTTGCATAGTTTATTTGCTTCATTGATGATAGCATAAGCAGGAAGTTTATCCATCATCAACAATTGATAGGTACTCATATCTAAGATGATACAAGTTCTTTTATCTGGAAGCTTTTTGACCATGGCTTCCCATTGATACCTTAATAAACGATAGTTTTGAATGGTCCCATAGACGATCCTGGTCACTAAATTTTTATCATTTTGGACCATATCTTTTAATTCATTTTTTAATACTAGGTTCGCATATGCATCTTCGAAGAAGATCTTTTGCAAACAATTTAATGCACATTCTCTTACATTCATTTTTATAAATACATGGGATTAACATCAACTTTGATATTTGCCATGCCCTTTCTTTCTCTAATAGTTGCCAAAGCTTGATTTAATTGTTCGATCATTTGCAAAAGATCTTTGCCTTTGATGATCAAGCGATAGCGATATTCATCTTTTATCTTTAGTAATTTAGTTGGTCCTAAAATCTTAAAATCACCATCTAGTAGTGAAGCTAAAAGATCGATGGTATCATTGGCTCTTTGTTCATTTAGCCCATAACAATAAACAGCTACTAAATAACTATAAGGTGGATATTGAGCTAAATGACGAAATTGCATTTCTTGATAAAAGAAGTGGATATAGTCATGTTTGATTGCATTTTGGATAGCGTAATGATCGGGATCATAGACTTGCATGATTACTTTTCCTTGGGTTGCACGTCCACTGCGCCCACTGGCTTGCACTAATAATTCAAAAGTTGTTTCAACACTGCGATAATCACTACGTTTCAACCCTTCATCAGCATTGATGATCCCGACCAGTTCCACATTTGGAAAATCTAAGCCTTTGGCAATCATTTGGGTCCCTAACAAGATATCAGCTTGCTGCTTAGCGAAAATATCTAAGATGCTTGCATGCGCATTTTTGTTACGAGTAGTATCTTTATCCATGCGTAAGATCTTTGCTTGAGGAAAACTAGCTTCCAACATTTCTTCCACTTTTTGAGTGCCATAACCTAGATGCTCAAAACCAGCTTCACTATGACAAACTGGACAGCGATAAGGAATCTTATAAACTCTAGAACAGCTATGACACATCATTGCTTTGATATCTGCATGATAACTCAAGGTCATTTCACAATGATGACACATCAACAGCTCATGACAGTTTTTACAACGAAGATCATAACTATAGCCTCGACGATTCAATAAGATGATCGCTTGTTTATGGTTATCCAATGTTGCTTGTAAAGCTTCTTTTAAGCTATTGCTAAGTAAATAATTTTTTTCATTTTGCATATTCACCACTTCAATTGTTGGTAAGTTCGATGCAAAACGATTTGGTAATTCCACAAGTTCATAGACCTGTTTTAAAGCCCGGGCATAGCTTTCAAAGCTAGGAGTAGCACTAGCTAATAGTAATTTGGCTTTATGATGCTGTATCCTTGCTAAAGCTATATCTTTGGTGTGATAACACGGAATATTGTCTTGTTTATAGCTTTGATCATGTTCTTCATCCATCACGATCAAACCGATATTATCAAAAGGCATGAAGATCGCACTACGTGTTCCTACTACGACCTTGACCTCTTGCTTTTTGACCCGTTGGTATTGTTCATATTTTTCTTGGTCATTCAAACCTGAATGATATATCGCTACATCATCTCCAAAACTATGTTGGCAACGTTTGATCATCATCTGCGTCAAAGATATCTCTGGCACCAAAATGATGACCTGACGACCTAATTGCGCATAATGATGAGCTAAAGCAAGATAAACCTCGGTTTTGCCGCTTCCTGTTACCCCATGCAACAAGAAGACATCTTTATCCGTAGCGATAATTTTATCAAAAGCTGCTTGCTGAGCGGCATTAAGAACGTTGGGTTGACTGATTACCAGTTCTTTTTTATCATAACTTTTTTCTAGTTCAAAACATTCGACGATACCTTTTTCAATCAAGGCAAGGCCACTAGATTTAAACTGTTTTCGATATTCGCTATAGGGCATTTTACCCCATTTATCTAGTTCGCTATACGCTAATAATTGTTTGGTTGTCAAGCTAATGTTATCGTGACCATCTTTGATCTTTACATAACGAACTTTTAAGATCTTATCAACCTTACCACTGGGTTTGATCTTGGATGGCAGCATGGTTTGAAAACAACTGATCGTCGGACTCAAGGTATCATGAGCCATCTTTTGACCTAAAGCGAATAGCTCTTCGTTTAATAGTGATTCATGATCGACAACTTCATGAATCGCCTTGATTTTATAGCCAAAGCGCTGCAACAATTGGTCATCATCAAGCTCGATCATCTCACAACCACCACAAAAACCCATGATCAAGCGATGGTTAAAGTCAACGATGACCCTTGCCCCTTTTGCTACTTGTTCATGGTGAAGATAGGTATATAGTTTATCCAATTTTAAATTGGAATGTTCGATCCAAATTTTTAATAGAAATCTTTTCATGTTTATATTTTAATATAAAACCACGATAATTTCTAATACAAAGCGTGATAACTTATTTTAAAACCTTACTATTGGCTTCAACACTGCTCATGATGAAAGTATTACCTCCGATCACGCTATTTTGGCCGATGATGGTATCGCCGCCTAAAATAGTTGCATTAGCGTATATCGTAACATTATCCTCTATAGTTGGATGACGTTTGACATCTTTTAAGCTTTGCCCACCTCTAGTAGAAATAGCCCCTAAAGTCACCCCTTGATAGATCTTGACATTGTTTTTAATGATACAAGTTTGTCCAATCACCACCCCAGTACCATGATCGATGAAAAAATTAGCTCCGATCGTCGCTCCTGGATGGATATCGATTCCTGTCTTGCTATGCGCATACTCGCTCATCATGCGAGGAATCAATGGTACATTTAGCTGATATAATGCATGCGCAAGGCGATAGATAAAAATTGCAAACATTCCAGGATAAGCAATGATGACCTCATCGATGCTTTCACAAGCAGGATCATTGTCAAAACCGGCTTGCGCATCGGCCCATAATTGTTTGGTAATGGTCCAAAGCTGTTGCCAAAAACATTCAACGATGTCCTTTGCTTGCTTTTCATCATGGACAGCTAAAAGGATCTGACGATAGATATTTTCTTTAAGCTTAGCTTCATCAATGATGCTGCAGCAACTAAAATGTTCAGGAAACATCATGATCCTAAGCTGTTTGATGATCTTTATGATCTCGTTATAACATGGATGGTTCATCATTTTATTCTTCTCCAAAAAGACTTGTTGATAAGTAGCGTTCTCCGGTATCAGGTAAAACAACAACGATATTAGCATCTTTATTATTTGAGGCTAGCTCGATTGCCGCCGCCATTGCTGCTCCTGAAGAAATGCCTGCTAAAATTCCTTCTTCCATGGCTAGTTGGCGAGCTGTATCCATGGCTTGTTGATCTGTGATGGTAATGATCTGATCATAGATATTTTGATCTAAAGTATCTGGAGCAAAGCCTGCACCGATACCTTGGATAGCATGTGGGCCTTTTTCTTGCCGTGATAAAAAAGGAGAGCTAGCTGGTTCTACCGCAACTATTTGAATATTAGGGAGTTTTTCTTTGAGATAGCGTCCACTACCGCTTATCGTTCCTCCTGTTCCAACCCCACATACTAAATAATCGATCTTACCATCCATATCTGCATAAATCTCTGGACCGGTGGTTTGATAGTGAACAGAAGGATTATCAAGATTGCTAAACTGTGAAGGCATAAAGCTATTAGGATATTCTTTCATCAATTCATTGGCTTTGGCAATCGCTCCTGCCATCCCTAATTTAGCATCAGTTAAAACGATCTTAGCTCCATAGGCTTTGATCAATTTACGGCGTTCTACGCTCATGGACGATGGCATCACAATGATCAAAGGCAATCTTAGCAATGCTGCAACCCAAGCTAAACCTATGCCCGTATTGCCACTAGTGGGCTCGATCAATACCGTATCTTGCTGGATCTTACCTTCTTTCATTGCTTGTAAGATCATATTTTTTGCAACCCGATCTTTTACGCTTCCCCCAGGATTAAAAGCTTCGATCTTGGCATAAATGTGACTAGATAAATGATATTTTTCCGCAAGTTTTTGACAACGGACGATCGGTGTATTTCCTACTGTTTCTAAGATATTAGCATAAACTTTCATAAATATACCTCCATTATTGTTGGCTTATTATGCCATTATTTTTAGGATTTGGCAATTAAAGTAATCAAAAAAAGCATCATTTTCACTGATGCTTTGGTTTATAAAATTGTCGATTTTCTAAGGCAAATAACTTACTAGTAAATTCACCTGGCTTGATTTGTTCTAAGGCACTATCTAAAGTATTGATCCTAGCGTCTAGATTATCGATCAAATACAAGATCTCAGCTTCCTTGACCATCGGCAATACAGGTGAACCATATTCATAGTGACCATGATGTGATAAAACCATGTGTCTTAATAAGATTGCTTCTTCACTTTTTTCAAGCTGCAAGCGTTTAGCAACCTCCATGATCTTAGCCTGCATGATCGAAATATGACCAAGCAGTTTTCCTTCTAAAGTATACTCCGTCATGATTGGACCGCTTAACTCTACCATCTTACCAATATCATGCATCATGATACCACTAACTAAAAGATCACGATTGATACTAGGATATAATTTGCATAGCGCATCCGCTACGTCGATCATTCCTGTAACATGGGTCGCAAGACCTCCCAAAAAACTATGATGGATCTTCGCAGCAGCTGGATATTGATAAAAAGCTGAGCCAATCTCTTCATAGATCGTTTTGACCAATAAATGATAATTAGGGTTTTGAAGCGAAGCAAGGGCTTGATCGATCTTATTGTGCAAAACATCTTGTGGTACATTTGATACCATTACGAAATCATTTAGATCGATCTTGCTTTCATCAATTTCATTCAAATGATTTACTCTAAGCTGTAGGCTTTTATTATATTCCAAAACTTCACCGATCACCTCATAAACATGACCTGCTTTGATGATACTAGCTTGTGCTTCACTAACATCCCAAAATTTGCCATCGATGCTGCCACTTTTATCTTGAAAGACCAAAGATAAATACTTAGCGCCTTTTTGGGTTACACCATTTAGCACGCTTTTTACCAACAATGGCATCTTAACACTTTCTTTACTTTTAAAATCATTAATCATTCTCATCATCCCATTCCATTTCATCTAATACGGTATAAACATCTTCGGTTTGATAACCTTGGGCGATGCAATACTTAAATATGCTATTGCGCAAACTAGACTCATCCTTCGCCTTTTTTTCATAACGACGACGGGCTTTGGTTGCACAATTTTTTAAATTATCGATCTCATCTTTGGTTTCTTGATTAAAACTTAGATCATCCATGATCCTATTGATGATTTCCACATCAAAACCTCGAGCCAATAGCTTTTGATACATGGCCTTTTGTTTCATCTTAACACTTTTACCATTGATCGTTTTTTGTAGCTTCTGTGCCCATTTTAAAGCATTTTCATACTCTTCATCAGGATCACTGCTATCAATGATATCCACGATCATATCATAAGGAATACCTTTTTTCTTTAAATTATGAATGATCTTTTTTTCCCCTTGTAAGGTCATTTTCATATTATGGACCATATTTTGGGTATATACATGATCATTGATGTAATTTCGTTCTTCTAACTGATCGACGATATCATTGATCATTTCAATATCACAGGCCGTTTCATTAGTTAAATAATCATATATTTCTTTGGTCGTACGATCTTTACGAGCAATCATCTTAACACATGCTACATAAGCTTTCATCTGAATAGTTTCTTTTTCCAATTTTTCAACCATTTCACTTGTAAGCTTTTCATTTTTACGCAAACCAAAATTAAAGTATGTATCATAGCTGATCAACAAATCTACTTTTTCATCGCTTGGATTACGTAAGATCAACTCCACATATTCATCTCGCGTTTTGATCCTTTCGATCTCAAATAGATTACGATAGCTCAAGATTGCTTGTTCATATACATGAATGATATTTTCATAAAAGATATCTTCATCGTAATGATAAGTTTGTTTGATGCAAGCATCTTCGTGATGCTTCAATTCTTCCTTGCTCATCTTATCAAATGCCAATAGTTGGTTTGCTAGATCATTAGCGTCTTTAAAGAAATATCCAGTCTGCCCTTTTACGACAAGATCATCTAAAACATTATCATAACGCGCAAAAACCATCAAGCCACTTGCTAAGGCTTCAACATAGGTCATTCCTTGAGTTTCAGTCAAGCTAGCACTAACAAAAGCTTGAGCACTATGATAATAATGCTCGATGATATTGTTTTCGACTTTACCAGCAAACTTAACGGTATCTTCAATCCCATAGCGTTTGACCATTTCTTGTAATCCTTCAAGATCTGGTCCGCCCCCAACGATCAATAACTTGACCTTTTTAGTTTTATCATGCAATTGATTAAAAGCCTCGATTACGATATCGATACTTTTTTCTTTAGCGATCCTACCTACGAAAATAATCAGCTTATCATCACTAGCAATATCAAATTGTTCTCTAATCGCATTTATCGTTTGTGCAGTAGTATTTTTAGGATTAAAACGCTTGATATCCAAGCCTGTTGGTACAACATATATATTACGTTTGATCTTATAACGAAGCAGCATTTGCCTAGTCTTTTCGCTTGGTGCTATTACTTCTGTCGAACTATCACCATATAGACGACTTAACTTCCCTACGATATTTTTGGCTGCTTTATCTACAGTTTTAGAATTAATAAGATTTACATAATGTGTATAATCTTCATATGTCGTATGATAAGTACTTACTAGCGGTATATTTAATTGTCGAGCACAAATACGCGCAAAGATTCCTACCCCAAATTCTGTTTGAACATGGATTAAATCTAAATGTAATTTTTTTATTTCTTCATATGCATCTAAATGAAAAAAAGAAGTCATGCTGTAGCCATATAAAAACTTCAGCTCAATTCCCCCTAAACGTAAGATATTACCTTCCCACTCACATTTTCCATGACCGATCTTGGTCGTAACGACATATACATCATGACCATGCTTAGCTAATTCTTTGGCTAAAGTTGCGGATGATGAAGCTACCCCATTAATTTCTGGTAGATATGTATCGCTAAAAATTCCTATTCGCATCAAAATCCTTCCTTTCGTCTAACAACTTCGTCTTTTATTTTAACATAAATAAAGGCCAAGCCCCCAATTAACATCACTAAATAATAAGATAAAATTCGCCATAACAACATGGTACTACTAGCATTGACCAATCCAAATACTTTTGAAAACATCAACACAAACATTGCTTCCGTACCTCCACTAGAACCTGGGATCGGAATGAATGCATTGATCATGCTGATATATGCGGTCATTGCAATAACATCGATCAAGACCGTAAAAGAAACATGGATGTCCAATGCCAAGAAACAAAAGAAAGGAATGCTATAATAAAGCAATAAACGAGCGACATTACAAGCGATTACTTCTAAGATCAACTTACGATGATTACTTAGTTTTTTCGTTTCTGCATCAAAACGCATCAATTGAGCATCGATCGTAGCAACGATCTTTTCTTTGTTTTTGATCAACTTTAATTTACAGCCAATATCAATACCTTTGGTCGTAATAAATGTATAAACTTTTGGAAAACGCCCTAAGGCCCAAAGCCCAACAATGATGATGCTATTGATGAAAAAGCCTAAAAGAACTAATAATAACAAATTGGAAAAATACCGTTCAAAATAAGCAAAACGAACGATCAACAAAACTAAGACGACCAAAACCATCGTAGCTTGGTAAATGATAAAATCCATCCATAAAACACTAGCTGCATCACAAATATCTACTTTCTGCTTTTTAAATACGTATACTTGTGCAAATTGCCCTCCACTACTGCTAGGCGTGACACCATGAAAAAAACTCGCCACTAATGCGTTTAAAACCCCATCCTTTAAACGATAATGCGGATTAGATAAACTAGTCAATAATGTTAGACCTAAACCTATGAAAACCTGGATCAGTAAAACGATAACAACGCATAACAAAAGATATCCTCCATTAATGTTACGCAACATCGTAATAATTTCCTGATAATTATCTTTAAAGGAAAGCCATAATACAAATAAGCTCAAGCTGATAACCAATAAAATATTGAGCAAATAATTCTTCCATTTAATCTTCTTCATATCTAGATTATACTATTAATCAATTATTCTCACAACTAGCCAAAACGTATTTAAGAAAAATTTAAGAATTAAAAAGATCTATCCAAAGATAGATCTTAGTCCATTGCTAAAACTTTTGTATATACTTCTTTAAGTTCTTCGCCAATCAAGGCAATATCTTTGCTCATAGCAACTTTGTAGCCATTTTCGCTAGTACTTGGCAAACGCTTATTGCAAACACCATCGATCAAAGCGACAAATTCATCGACATTCTTTCCTTTATAACAATCTTGCTTATCAACTAACCATGGATCAAATACTCCGATATCACGAACAATGACATTTTGCTTGCTAGCAAGTGCTTCTAACACCACGATACCTTCAGTTTCTTCCAACGATGGGAAGAAAAAACATGAAGCATCTAAATAAGCACCTTCAATGATAGGTCCTTTGACATAGCCAGGAAAATAAACATTGGCTGGATGATCCGCAATGATATCCTGGATCTTTTTTGGAATCGAGACCAATGGAGTATGGCCAAACCAAATAAATTTGTAATCAGGCATTTTCTTAGCTACTTCGATAAAATCTAAAATCCCTTTACGTTCAAAATACAACCCTACCGAAATAACAACTTTCTCTTGTTCTTTGATCCTAAAATAGCGACGATACGCTTTTACCTTTTCTTCATCGTAAGCATATTTAGGTAATTCGATCCCATTGCTGATCGGATAGATCGGTAAGTTTATCCCATAACTCTCTAATAAAGCTTTAGAATATGGGGTTGGCGTAATGATTGCATCTGCTTGGGTATATAAAGATACGATCAATTTTTTAAAGATCGGTGCGATCTGGTTAGATAAGATAAAACTATTTTTAAAATCTTCCTCGGTACTATGCGCATGATAAATGATCTTTTTACCCAGTTTACGAGCCTGTTTGATCATGATTTCGCTATTTAAGCCATAAGTATTGATATGCAAGATATCATAGTCTGTACTATTAGGATTAGTCGTAAATTCAACATTAGCACTAGTTAATGCTGCCTGTTGATGCTTAAAAGCCCTCCCGATCCCAGAAGTTTTGATTAGTTCTTCACTTTCAAAGTATAATAAAATTTTCATTAACATCCCTTACTTTTTAAATAAATAAGCAACGTTTCGATCAACATTTAAATCTAGCTTTTCATAGACTTTATTCAATTGATCAAAATCATCTACTTCATAGAATATTATATCATTTAATGAAGGAATATTAAACGCTGCAATAAAATCTTCGATCGATGTGCGATGATTTACTTCTGGAATAATAACGGTCTTGATTGAATTATCATCTAAATAATTCCAGCCCGCTAATAGATCTAGATTTTTTGGTAAAGCATCCTTGTATAAGAATAATAAATATTTAGCCTCATCTCTACCACCATAATAAAATGAATGAGCTAAATGAATTTCACCCTCATCATTTTTCGTTATCATGATGATACGTCCATAATTTTCAAAACTGTTGTCAAAATGTACTTTTGTCATTGGCTTTATCTCCTTTATAAGTAATTATATCTTACAATACCCATCTTAAAATTTCTAACGCGAATAATATTTTTACTAAAATAACTTGGGATGAATACTTTAAACTAATTTCTATACAATTAAATTTTGTATTATAGCCGCTTTTAATAATTAGATATGATCTTTAATAACATAAAAAACCCTGGCTTTTATAACCAGGGTTCATTATTGACTATTTAAATTTGGTGTGGGAAATCAAATTCTTTAAAATAACTTAGGGCATAACTATTTTCAAATAATTATGCCCTTTAATCATTATTGGGGTGATTTCTTGTCCTAATTGTATTATTGTTAATTTAAGAAAGA
>JALEMK010000066.1 GCA_022768265.1 Erysipelotrichaceae bacterium | reverse complement strand
GATGGTAAAGAAGCTACGCAAGAAAAAGTCATGGATTTAGCTACAATGTATATGTAAATGGAGAGATTAAGATGAATAATTTAAAGGATAGAAAAAAAATTATTGATTTACTAACAAATAATATGATCGTTATTTTGTTAGTATTTTTGGTGATTTATGTATCATTTACCCAAGATGGTTTCTTTTCTTGGCGTAACTTTCATAATATTTCAGTAAACGTATCGCCACGTTTCATCATTGCTTTAGGTGTCAGTGGCTGTTTGATTACTAAAGGTACAGACCTTTCGGCAGGGCGTGCTGTTGGTCTAGGTGGGGTTTTGGCTGCTACTTTGTTACAAAGAGCTGATTATAGCGGAAGAATGTTCCAAAATCTTCCAGAATTGCCTTTGATCGTAATTTTGTTGATCGTTGTTGCTGTTTGTGCATTATTTGGTTTATTAAACGGTGCGGTCATTTCTTTCTTCAATGTACCACCATTCTTAGCTACATTAGGTATGCAAACGGTTATCTATGGTATCAACTTGGTATATTCAGGAGCTGAACCTATCGGGGGCTTGCGAAAAGACTTTACCCAACTTGCGACGAAAGAGTTTTTATTCTTCAAATACTTCTTCTGGTTTGCTTTAATTGCCGGCGTCGTATTCTGGTTCTTATACAATAAAACTCGTCATGGTAAGTATATGTACGCTATCGGTGGTAATGAAAGTGCTGCTGAAGTTTCAGGAGTAAATACTGTTGCAGAAAAATTACGCATCTATACTTTAGCAGGTGCGATGTATGGTATCGCAGGATTCTTGCTAACTTCTAAATCTGGTGGTGCTAGTGTTAACTTAGGTATGGGTTATGAACTAGAAGCTATTGCTGCCTGTACGATCGGTGGGGTATCTACTGCCGGTGGTGTTGGTACTGTTCCTGGTATCCTTTTAGGGGTGTTGGTATTTGAGTTGATGAAATCTTCGATGCAATATCTAAGAATTGATACTTCATATCAATATATTGTTCAAGGTTTGGTCATCATCGTTGCAGTTGCTTTAGATATTCGTAAATATACAGCTAAAAAATAATTACACAAAACTTCTCGTTTTCGAGAAGTTTTTAATATCAAAAGGTTAAGCATAAAAAAACTAGAACATGGATGGATACCATGCTTCTAGTTTTTTAGCATACTATTAATGATTGTTTTTAGCTGTCATTTTTTCAGTTTTTAAACAAAGTCTAAATTTAATGAAGGTTAAAACGAAAAAGACGATGATGAAGATAAAAAATGCTGTTATGAATTGTGGTTGGGAACCAAAGAATAAAACTAAGCACATGAATAAGATAAATTGGGTCTTTAAGCGCTTTGCGATATTTCCTTTTTCATTAAGCTCATAAGGCTTGTTTTTAAGGTCTTCTTTAAAATAGGCATTTTCATAGATCTTAAAGGTAAAGATCCTAGTTAATAAAAAAGCTGTTGTAAAGATGATGATCAAAATGATCAGGCTAGCCCAGAAATTTTGCACAAAATCAAAGGTCGTATAAATTAATAGACAGGCTAGTGAATATAGGATGATCGAGCAAAGAAAATACAATAGTAGATCGGTTTCAGAAACAAATCTTTTAAGCTTAAATTTACATTTTGGACAGCTAATTTGTCCAATTTCAAACTCTTCAAATTGTTTTGCGACATCTTTATTTAAGATGTGATCGCATTTAGGACATTTAATTTTCATGGTAAACCTCTTTATCTTTAATAGTATAGCATAATTTAATCAACTCTTAGCTAATAAATCAAAATTGTGGTATTATTATGGGGCGAGGGAAATTATGAATCTATTAAAAGACATCTTAAATAAGTTAAATCAAGATATCAATAATGATACTTGTGAAATAGTCAGTATGAAATTTTATGCTCATGCCAATGAGCTAGAATTACTTTTGCATGATCATAAACCTTTAAGCTTTGAAACATTTCAAGCTATTATCATGGGATTTAGAAAGCTATGTAATTTAAATAAATTGATAATTGAAGTCAAAGCTGATAGTTTTGATAATGATCTGCAAGAATTTCATAAATATTTAAGTTTTTTTAGTAATTATGATGAGCTAAAGATCTTTAAGCATGCGATGCCATCATTGGATGGTGATTGCTATAACCTTTGTTTTTATAGTGAAGCAGATCATCAACAGGCTAACAATTGCTTATCGATCCTAAAAGACAAATTTGCGAAAGTTGGTTATGATAAGATCAAGTTAGAGTGTATCGTCAAGACCATCAATTGTAATGTTAATAATTTAGCGGTGGAAAAAGTTGAGAATAAACCAATCATAGAGAAAGCTACTAAGCCAGCTAATAGTTATCGCAAATTAAAACTTGAAGAATATACGAAGATAGAATTAGCTGCTATTCAAGGGCCGATGGATTTTATTCAGTTTAGAGCTAAGATTTTTAATATTGAAGAAATCACAAGTAAAGCCGGACGGATCATTCAAACGATCAGTGTCCATGATGATAATGATGCGATCTTGATGAAGCGCTATGAAGGTAAATTCACTACTGCTGAAATGCTTCATGAAATCAAGGTTAATGATGAGATTCAAGTTTATGGTAGCATTATTTATGATAATTACAGCAAGGATCTAGTATGCAATCCTAAACTAATAGAAAAAGTCGAAGCTTCTAAGGCCAAAGATAATGAAGAAGTCAAAAGAATCGAGCTGCATGCGCATACCACGATGAGTGAAATGGATGGAATCTGTGATGTTAAAGATTTGATTTCTTATGCTTTCAATCTAGGACATAAAGGTATTGCTATCTGTGATCATGCAGGAGTCCAGGCTTTTGCTAAGGCGCATAATCAAGCTAAAGCCTTGTCAAAAGGATTGGAAATTCCTTTTAAGGTCTTTTATGGTTGTGAGATGAACATGGTTGATGAACAGTTAACCATCGTTAGAAATGGTAATGATAGCTCTTTAGATACCTGTGAATATGTTGCCTTCGACTTAGAAACAACGGGCTTAAGCTGTTATTTTGATCATATCATCGAATTTGGGGCTGTTAAGATCCAAAATAATACGATCGTAGATCGTAAGCAATTATTTGTTAAACCGCCAGTACCAATACCTGAATTTATCCAAGAAAAAACTAATATATCTAATGAACATGTCAAAGATGCTTTGTCTTTTGAGCAAGTATGTGATGAGATCTTAGCTTGGATCGGCGATGCTGTTTTGGTAGCGCATAATGCAGGCTTTGACTATGGTTTTTTAAATGAAGAATTGCGTAGGATCAATCGTCCAGCACTAAAAAACCCCGTAATCGATACCTTAGATTTTGCTAGGGCGATCCATAGTGATCGAAGAGCATATCGTCTAGGGAATATCGCAAGATTATACAAGATTACTTATGATGAAGAAGTTGCGCACCGAGCAGACTATGATGCGAATGTTTTAGCAGATGTTTTCTTATGTATGCTGAAAGATGGAAAAAACAATGGTGCAAAGACCATCAACGATCTTCAGCATCTGCAAAGCGATAAATCTTTTGCTAAAGTTCGAAAAAGTCATGTCGTGGTCATGGCCAAAAACCAAAAGGGAATCAAAGATCTATATCAATTGATCACGATATCTAATACCAAGACCTTGGCAGTCTTTGGCAAAGCTAATGGTAAAAGTGGTGAAGAATTTTTATCCGAGCCGCGAATCTTCCGTAATGAGATCATCAAACATCGGGATAATTTATTGATTGGCTCAGCTTGTTATAACGGCGAAGTTTTTGAACATGCGGCCAATGGTAATCAAGATCAACTAGCCAAAGCCATTAGCTTTTATGATTATATCGAGCTTCAACCATTAGGAAATTATTTACCGCTTTTAAATATGCATAGCGTTCCTAGTATGGAACGTTTGCAAGCTATCTTATGGCGAATCATCAAAGAAGCTCAAAAACAAAATAAGATCATCGTAGCAACAGGTGATGTGCATTATCTAACGAAAAAAGAAAAGAAATTTAGAGATATTTATATTGCAACCCAAGGAGTTGGCGGCGTACGTCATCCATTGTATATCTACAATGCGCAAGTACGTATGAATTCTAAAAATCCGGATCAACATTTCTTAA
This sequence comes from Erysipelotrichaceae bacterium, assembly GCA_022768265.1. Classification (GTDB taxonomy): domain Bacteria; phylum Bacillota_I; class Bacilli_A; order Erysipelotrichales; family Erysipelotrichaceae; genus JALEVB01. Next base: position 2,047 of record JALEMK010000066.1, on the reverse strand, counting down.
CGACTAAAGAGATGTTAGAGGCATTTGCTTGGTTAGATGATCCTAAATTAGCCTATCAATTTGTTGTAGAAAATCCGAATAAGATCTATGATCTTGTAGAGTATGCCCAACCAGTACCAGATGGAACCTTCCCACCGGTAATCGAAGGCTCTAGTGAAAAATTGACAAATGTTTGTTATGAAACGGCGCATCAGGTGTATGGTGAAAATCTGCCAGAGATCGTAACTGCTCGTTTGGAAAAGGAATTGCATAGTATCATTTCAAATGGTTATGGGGTTGTTTATTATATTTCCCATCTTTTGGTTAAAAAGAGCAATAAAGATGGGTATCTAGTAGGATCAAGAGGATCGGTAGGTAGTAGCTTTGTAGCGACGATGTCAGGTATCACTGAAGTTAATCCATTAAAACCTCATTATATCTGTCCTAATTGTAAATATTCCGAATTTGTAGAAGACGGTTTGGTGGCTAGCGGATTCGATTTGCCAGAAAAATTTTGTCCGCATTGTCAAACCAAGCTTAAAGGTGAAGGGCAAAATATTCCTTTTGAAACCTTCTTAGGATTTAATGGTGACAAGGTTCCCGATATCGATCTTAACTTCTCCAACGAATATCAAGCACGTGCCCATGCTTTTACCAAGGAAGTATTTGGTGAAGACCATGTCTTTAGAGCGGGAACGATCGGTACCGTAGCTAATAAGACAGCTTTTGGTTATGTAACAGGTTATGCTGAGGAAATGGGTATAGCTAATATGCGAAAAGTTACCAAAGATTTCTTAGCCGCAGGATGTGAAGGGGTCAAAAGGACGACTGGTCAACATCCAGGGGGGATCATCGTTATTCCTCAAGATTATGAAGTATGTGATTTTACGCCAGTACAATACCCTGCAAACGATCAAAGCAGCGAATGGCGCACTACCCATTTCGACTTCCATGATATTCATGATAATGTCTTAAAGTTTGACTTGTTAGGACATGTCGATCCCACTGCGATGCGCTTGTTGCAAAATCTAAGTGGTATCGATCCTAAGACCATTCCGATGAATGATGCGCAAACGCTAAGCTTATTTTCATCTCAGGATGCCTTAAAAATTGATTCACGGATCTATAGTGAAGAAACAGGGGCTTTAGGGTTACCAGAATTTGGAACACGAATAACGCGTAAGGTTCTAGAACAAACTCGCCCTAAGACCTTTGGCGATCTTGTCATCATTTCTGGCTTGACCCATGGGACTGATGTATGGGCGGGTAACGCCTCAGTATTGGTTGAAAATGGTGTACCTTTGAATCAAGTAATCGGTTGTCGTGATGATATCATGACATATTTGATTTCCTGCGGTGTGGAGCCAATTGTAGCTTTTACGATCATGGAAAGCGTACGTAAAGGTAAAGGGTTAAAACCTGAATGGGAAGAAACCATGAACCAGCATCATGTCCATGATTGGTATATTGATAGCTGTAAAAAAATTAAGTACATGTTCCCTAAGGCCCATGCTGTTGCTTATGTTATCATGGCGGTCCGTATCGCATGGTATAAGGTCCATTTACCACATTATTTCTACATTCAATATTTGACCTTAAGATGTGATGCTTATGAAATAGAAACGATGACCAAAGGGGTTGGCGTCATTCAAAACAGGATGAATGATATACAATCTAGAATGAATAACTATGCCGAAAAACCAGCATCAAATAAGGAAAAAGCACTATATGATACTTTGGAAGTTGTCTTAGAAATGAACGCTCGAGGGTATCGTGTTGGCAATATCGATCTATATAAATCTAAAGCGACACAATTTTGTGTTGACGAAGCTGATGTTAAAACGATCATTCCACCATTTATCACGATCGATGGTTTAGGGGCAAACGTAGCTAAAAGCATTGAAGAAGCTCGACAAAAAGGTGAATTTTTGTCTAAGCAAGATTTAGCACAGCGAACCCAATTAAGTGCGACCCTAATTAGAAAATTAGAAGTACTAGGTTGCTTGGAAGGAATGCAAGAAGAAAATCAAATGTCTTTATTTTAGCTTGCAATTATTTATTAAAATAA
>JALEMK010000062.1 GCA_022768265.1 Erysipelotrichaceae bacterium | reverse complement strand
GCTGCTTTTTCCGTAGTCATTATTTACGATGCAGCTAACGTTCGATATTATTCAGGCGTAAATATTCGTATCGTTAAGCAATTGATAAAAGATCTCAAAGAACAAACAAATGTTGACCTAAGCGATCCTGTATATCTAGAAAAAACAAAAGATGTTTTAGGACATCGTTGGGTAGAAGTATTTGGCGGTATCTTATTAGGTATTATCGTTGCTTCTATCATGTTTACATTAATTTATTAAGATTTTAGAAAGAAGGATTTTATTTATGGATGATGTATTAGAAAAGATTGAATTTACGATCAACAAGATCCGTCCTTATATCCAACGCGATGGCGGAGATGTTGAACTAGTAGATTTTAAAGATGGAATCGTCACAGTACGTATGCTAGGAGCATGTGCAGGTTGCTTATCAGTTAACGATACGATCACGGATGGTATCGAAGCTATTTTATTAGATGAAGTTCCTGAAGTAAAAAAAGTGGTCTTAGATGAATCACAAATGCAAAATTTCTTTTTCTAATCAAAAAATTCAGCATAATTGCTGATTTTTTTTTATATTTTACGTATTTTTCGCAATTTTTTTAGGAGTTTTCCAAAAAAAATTTTACTTTTTATTAGTTTTATCATTTTTTTGTTGACTAAACATTAGTTTTAAATAAAATTAAACTCATAGAAGGAGAAAATTAAATGTTAGACAAAAGTTATTTAGAAGATTTTGGTTCATTAGTTTTTAACGAAAAGCTAATGGAAGAAAGACTACCTAGCCCTATTTATAAGCAATGGAAACAAACGGTCGCAAATGAGGGTACATTGGATCGTCATACAGCCGATGCCATTGCACACGCAATGAAAAGATGGGCTTGTGAAAATGGTGCAACGCATTTTACCCATTGGTTCCAACCAATGACAGGATCTACCGCTCAAAAAAATGATGCCTTTATTGAACCAGGAGAAAATGGTGAACCATTGCTACGCTTTTCAGGAAAATCTTTGATCAAAGGTGAACCAGATGCCTCAAGTTTTCCAAGTGGTGGCTTAAGAGCTACTTTTGAAGCTCGTGGTTATACTTATTGGGATTTTACCAGTCCAGCATTTATTCGTGATGATGTTTTGTGCATCCCTAGCGTCTTTGTTTCTTATAACGGAGAATCTTTAGATAAAAAATCACCTTTATTAAAATCTATCGATGCTTTAAATAAAGCTTCAACTCGTGTCGTTAAGATCTTAGGTGATAAAGATGTACGCTATTGTTATCCAGTAGTTGGTTTGGAACAAGAATATTTCTTGATCGATAAAGAATACTTTGATTCTCGTTTAGATCTATTATTATGTAATCGTACCTTATTTGGTGCGATTCCAAGTAAAGCGCAAGAACTAGACGATCACTATTTTGGCTCAATCCCAACAAGGGTTCACAACTTCATGAAAGATGTTAACAAAGAACTTTGGAAACTAGGTATCTATGCTAAAGCTGAGCATAATGAAGTTGCTCCTGGACAATTTGAACTTGCACCAATCTTCTCAAATGCCAATGTAGCAGTAGATCAAAACCAGATCATCATGGATGTTTTAAAAGCTTGTGCTAAAAAACATGATCTTGCTTGTCTATTACACGAAAAACCATTTGATCATATCAATGGTTCGGGAAAACACAATAACTTTTCCATCATGACCAACGATGGCCAAAATTTATTTTCTCCAGGAGATAAACCAGCAGAAAATATTCGTTTCTTAGTTTATATCTGTGCCTTTATCAAAGCAGTTGATACCTACCCAGAACTATTAAGAATGAGTGCATCTAGTGCCGGAAACGACCACCGTTTAGGAGCAAACGAAGCTCCTCCAGCAATCATCAGCATTTATTTAGGTAGTTACATCGAGAATATCTTATATAGCATTTATAAAGAAACAGAGATTGCTAATAGCGATGAGAAAAAAGATTTTAATCCTGTAAGTGGTCTATCCTACATCCCGCATGATAACGCCGATCGTAACCGTACTTCTCCTTTAGCATTTACTGGTAATAAATTTGAATTTAGAATGTTAGGCTCTAGCCAAAGCGCTTCGATCCCTAACGTAATCCTAAATTCGATCATGGCGGAAAGTTTAAACGAAATAGCTGATGAACTTGAAGGCTTAAAATACCTACAAGATGTTCGAGATAAGGCCATGAGCATTTGTAAAAAGATCATCAAAGATCATAAACGTATCATTTTCTCTGGTGATGGTTACTCTAGTGAATGGATCAAGGAAGCTAAACGCCGTGGACTAGCAAACATCCCGTCTTTCATTGAATCAGTTAGTTCTTTGATCGACCCTAAAGCAATCAAGCTATTTACTAATCTAAATATCTTCAGCGAAAAAGAATTATACGCGCGTGAAGAAATCTTAAGCGAACAATATATCAAAACAATATTAATTGAAGCTAAGACAATGAAACGTATCGCAAACAATCAAATTCTGCCGTTGATGATCAATGATCTTAAAAATATCGCTGAAACAAATAGTGTCTTGAAGATTAAAAATCATTATATCAATGGAAAGATCGAAAAAGTATCAACGTTGATCGATACGATCGAAAAACATCTTATCAGCTTAGATGAATGCATCGAGAAGCTAGATGATATCAAAGATAACTATGAAAAAGGCAAGAAATATTATTATGAGCTTTGCCCTATCTTGGTTCAAATTCGTTTGGCTATCGATGAATATGAAACGATAGCAGATAAAAATATCTACACCATTCCAACCTATTCAGACATGCTATTTAAAAAATTATAATATCATTTGACATATCATATAAAAAGTGATTAAATATTCTAGTCTTATATCAAGAATGAGCAAGAGAGTTAGCTCGATGACCTCATACCAACCTACTTCATAACAAAGCAAGGTGGTAAAGCTAACAACGATAAAAGAAAGAGTATGTAATTAACAAAGCCTCTTTCTTGGAGGCTTTTTTCAATATATAGACATAAGGAGGAAAAAATGAAAAATATATTTACAAGTGAATCAGTAACTAGCGGACATCCTGATAAAATTTGTGACTGGATCGCCGACCACATCTTAGATGAAGCTTTGCGCCAAGATCCATATAGCCATATGGCTGTAGAAGCAACGATCAAAGATGACTTTGTATTGATCTATGGTGAAGCCAATACTAAAGCAGATATTGACTATGCAAAGATTGCAAAGGAAGTTATCAAAAAGATCGGCTATGAAGAAAATTATGAAGTATCAGTAAAAGTTAACAAACAATCAGCAGAAATCGATAGTGCTGTTGACCGCGATGAAGTTTGTGCTGGTGACCAAGGATTGATGTTTGGTTATGCCTGTGATGAATCAAAATCTTGTATGCCATTTGCCATCGATTGTGCGCACATGCTTGCCAAAACATTAGAAAAAGTACGTCGTGAGCACCAAGATCTTTTAAAACCCGATGGAAAGACCCAAGTAAGTGTTGAATATGAAAACGATCAAGTAAAACGTGTTGATACTGTCGTTGTTTCTACGCAACATAGCAAAGACATCTCGCAAGAAGCAATCAAAGAAATCATCATGAACGAAGTGGTAAACAAAGTCATCGATCCTAAATATCTAGATGAAAATACCAAATACTTGATCAATCCTAGTGGTAGCTTCGTTGTTGGAGGCAGCTTTGGTGATTCAGGAACAACTGGCCGTAAGATCGTTGTTGATACTTATGGAGGTTATGCCCCAATTGGTGGTGGTTGCTTATCAAGCAAAGACCCTACGAAAGTTGACCGTAGCGGTGCATATTATGCTCGTTATGTTGCTAAAAATATCGTTGCTAATCAACTAGCAAAAAAATGTTTGATCCAAGTTGCATATGCCATTGGCAAACCACAACCTGTATCTATAAATGTGGAAACCTATGGAACAAGCAAATACTCAAATCAAGAATTATTAGACATCATCAATAACAATTTTGATTTTAGCGTAACCAATATCATCAACGAATTAGATTTACGTCGCCCTATCTATGCTGAAACGACCCAATATGGTCATTTTGGTAAACCAAGCTTACCTTGGGAACAAGTTAAATCATTAAAATTTTAACCAATAAGATCTAGGTCAATCCTAGATCTTTTTCTTAAAAAAAACTTATGAGTTAAACGCTCATAAGTTACATCGGCTTATTTATCTAGTAATGGTATAATAGCAAGTTTCTCATCATTTGGAAATAATTGCGCATAAAAATTGAATCCTTTGGTATGTAGTTCTAATAATTGCTGTTTTTGTTCTGGGGAGATAGAAACATTTTCATTAATGACGATACTATCTTCATCTAAATAATGTAGATTGCCAATTGCTACTTCAAAAGGTCCACATCCATATGCTTCCATACGCCTAATAGCCTTTATCCCCTTGCAAAGGACCAAGATCCTTTCTTCTTGAAAAAAGCCTTCGTTAATACGGCTGGCAAAGTTTTTGGTTTCTAAGATACTTAATTTGCTATCTTTAGGACATGATAGTTTTAGCGCTGTTTTTTGCGTATCATCAGCTAGGATATTATCATCAACGATTACAACGCGATCAGGTCTAAGTTCATTGATCCAATTAATTGTGACTTGCGCATGGATCAAGCGCTCGTCAATTCTAACACTTATTATTTCCATATCATTCTATCCTTCTTTATTTATTTTAAAATAATTATATTTTTTGTCAATAAGATGTTTTCATAAAAAACATAAACGCCAAAAGCCTTTTTATCATCACTATTTAGAAAAATAATTGTGCTTTTTTAAAAGCTAGATTATACTATACAAGGAAAAGAAAGCTGGTAATAAATCATGAAAATCATGAGTTTTAATATTAAAAATGATACGATCTTTACTGCTAAAAAAGGTCGATGGCCCCATCGCTTCCAAGCAATAAATGCGATCATAAAAGATAATGATCCAGATATCATTGGTCTACAAGAAATAACAGATCAAATGTTAAAGGATATCGATCTAGCTCAATATGCTTGGGTAGGCGCTAATCGAAACAAACAATTTAATTTGGCCAATGAAAAAAATATCATCTTATATAAAAAAGCTAAGTTCAAAGCGATAGATCAAGAAACTTATTGGCTGTCTAAAAAGCCAGAGGTTCAGGGTAGCCGTGTATTTGCTAGTATCTATCCTAGAATATGTACCTATGTGGCTTTAGAAGATGACCAACACAACATTTATCACATTTATAATACGCATCTCGATCATTTATTAAATATTGTTAGAGGAAAACAAGTCCAACATCTATGCCATCTCATCCAAAGAAACGATGCTACCCATACGATCTTAATGGGGGATTTTAATACCGATATCAATACCAAACCTTTACAAATGATCATGCAAAAATTAGGTTTCAAGCATTGCTATTGCAAGTTTCAAAAGCTTAAACACACCCATCTAAACATCTTGAATAAATTTAAAAGGATCGCTTTACCTATCGATTATATCTTTATTAGCTCAGATATGGATTTTACCAATACCAAGATAGGCAACAATCATATCAATAATGTCTATGCAAGCGATCATTTTCCAATCATCTGCAAGATAAAAGATGTTGCTTGAAATTTATATCTTCAAGCTTCAACTATCACTAAATATAAAAGCAAACCATATGGTTTGCTTTTATTATTCTTCGACATATTTAAATCTTTTAACAAGCTGACCGTTGTATTCAACTAGTTCATCCCACATCTTAGCTGGTCTTACCCATAGACCTTGCTGGCCATATAATGCGCGATAAACTACCATTTCTTCTTCGGTTTCACTATGTTTAGCTAACGCTATCAATTCATAGTAATTGCCTTTAAAATGTTGATATTTACCTTTTTTAAGCATTTAAAACCTTTTGACAACGTGGACAAACGCCGTTTTCATCATGTTCTTTAGATACGTTCCAGCATCTTGGACATACGACACCTTCAGCCTTGTTAACTTCATAACTTCTAGCTTGCGCATCAACGAATACTACTTCAGAAACGATTAACCATTGTGCTACTTTATCATGCAAACATTTAGCCAATAATTCTTGTTCTTTTGCAGGCAGATGCATGGTAACTGATGCTTCAAGTGGTTTACCGATAACTTTTTCATTACGAGCGATTTCTAAGGCTTTTAAAACCTCAGTTCTGATTTCATGAGCTTTAGCAAATGCTTCTTTCAATTCTTGCGCATTTGCGTAATTATGAACACTTGGGAAATGGGTATAATGTACTGAAGTTTGTTCATCGTTTGTGAAGATTTGCCATACTTCATCCATCGTGTAAGCTAAAGAAGGAGCCCATAACTTACATAAAGCATCTACACAATACCAGATGACGCTTTGTACTTGACGACGACGATGATCATCAGCTTTTTCGATATATAAGATATCTTTTGTGAAATCTAAATAGTATGAACTTAGTTCATTAGTCATCAAATTAGTTAAAGTATTGCTTGCAAGAATGAAATCATATTTCATGTATGCTTCTTTTACTTTTGCTACACATTCATCTAAACATACCATGATATATTGATCAACTGGTAGTAGATCTTCATATTTAACAAGATCACGTTTTGGATCAAAGTCTTCAGCGTTGATATTTCCTAGCATGAATCTAAAGGTATTACGTACCTTACGATATTGTTCAGCTACTTGTTTTAGATTATCATCGCCAATCCGCATATCTTGTTTAAAGTCAACTCCGGTTGCCCATAAACGGAAGATATCTGCACCATTTTTCTTGATGACGTCCATTGGATTTACGACATTTCCTACCGATTTAGACATCTTTTCACCTTTTGAGTCACAGACATAGCCATGAGATAATACGCTCTTATATGGTGAACATCCATTGCTTGCCGTACCGACGATCAATGATGAGTTAAACCATCCGCGGTATTGGTCGCTACCTTCAAAATATAGATCAGCTGGATATGGTAAGCCTCTAGCTGCTAATTCATTATTGCTTGATCCTGAATCGAACCATACATCCATGATATCCTTTTCTTTGGTGTATGCGCCATTAGGTGATTTAGGATTGCTATAACCTTCAGGTAGTAGCTCTTTAGCATCTTTTTCAAACCAAATGTTTGAACCATATTGCTCAAATAGCTCAGCAATGTGATCAAATACTTCTTTTTCCATGATAGGAGAACCATCTTCATTATAAATGATCGGAATTGGAACACCCCATAATCTTTGACGTGAGATACACCAGTCTCCACGTTCTTTGATCATGTTATATAAGCGTACTTCGCCCCATTCATTTTCCCATTTAACTTTCTTGATTTCTGCCAATAATTTTTCACGGATCTTTTCATTACTGCAGAACCATTGTACCGTTGCTCTAAAGATAACTGGTTTTTTCAAACGATCATCATGCGGATAACTATGGGTAATATTAGCCGTAGCCATCAAAGCATTTAAACTAGCTAATTTTTCAATAACCACTTTATTGGCATCAAAAACAAACATTCCTTCTAGATCTTGGCCTGCTTCACTAGTTAAGCAACCTTTAGCATCTACCGGACACATTGCATTGATGTGGTATTTTTGACATACCATGAAGTCTTCCATCCCATGACCTGGAGCAGTATGGACACAACCTGTACCATCTTCATCCGTAACATGATCTCCTAAAATCACCACACTTGGTCTTTCAGGATAGAATGGATGCGCAACTTTTACATATTCTAGTTCTTGACCTGAATATGTTTTGATAACTTCATAATCTGTAATTTCAAAACGTTGCATCAATTCATCAACTTTAGATGCTAAAACGATTAATTTTCCTTTCGGTGTTTTTACGCACGCATAAGTGTAATCAGCATTTAAACAAACAGCTAAGTTACCAGGAATCGTCCATGGTGTTGTCGTCCAGATAACAAAACGTTCATCACCATCTAAAACCCCTTTGCCATCACTTACATCAAAGGCAACAAAAATCGAGACATCTGTTTTATCGAAATAAACGATCTCACTATCTGCTACAGCTGTTTCGTTATATGGAGACCAATAAATTGGTTTTAATCCTTGGAAGATCAATCCATCTAGAGCCATCTTAGCAAAAGAGCGAATCTGACGCGCTTCAAATTCTTTTTTCAAAGTAATGTAAGGATGACTAAAATCAGCAACTGTTCCTAAACGTTTCATCGTTTCTTTTTGGATCGCTACTTGATTATAAGCATATTCTTCACATTTTTTTCTAAATTCAGCTGGGGTTAATTCTTTACGATTTACCCCTAACTTTTGGATAGCATTTTCAATTGGTAAGCCATGCGTATCCCAACCTGGGAAAAATGGTGTATAATAGCCATTCATTGCATGAGAACGGATGATGATATCTTTAATTACCCTATTCATCGCTGTTCCAGCATGTAAGTTTCCATTTGCATACGGAGGACCATCATGCAAAATGAAAGTTGGCTCATTTTCATGTTGTTTTAATAATGTTTCATAATAGTTGTCTTCTTGCCAACGTTTTAAGATCAATGGTTCTTTATTAGGAAGATTACCCCGCATCTCAAACGCAGTTTTTGGCATTAGCAGTGTTTCTTTGTAGTCCATATTCCTTCTCCTTCACATAAAAAAAGCGCCCTTATATCTAAGGACGAATTAATCGCGGTACCACCTTAGTTCATATCGAATGATATGCCCTTGATCATCTTTTAACGCAAGATATACGATCTTTTTCAAGATAGACTCATAAGGTGATATCTTTTAAATAATTAATATCTGTCTTTCAGCTTTTGACAAACTCTCTGTAATTAATTTAGATAAAAGCATGTCCTTAATCTTTGTCTTTATCTATTGCTTGATCTAACCAGCTTAAATCTGGAAGATTTGGGGCACGCAAGGCATTGAGATCACTCATCAATACATCGAGTTGCTCACGCATTTCTTTTTTTAACGTGCCTGTTTCATTTGAAATCTTTACTAGATCATTTAAAACAATCTTAGCTTTATATAACGATTCTTGAACGATGATATCAGCATTTTTTCTAGCTGCACCTATGATCTGATTAGCTTCTTGGATCGCTATGCGCGAAATATCATCCGCTGCCCGCTCTCTAGCCGCTATTCCACTCATTACTGATTGATAACGATCTTTAAGGTTATTCAATTGTTCAGTTAGATCATTGTTGTTACGCTGCTGATCAGCTAACTCGTTTTCTAAATCGTTAATTTGCCCTAACACATCTTCTACAAAGGCATCTACGGCAAATCTATCATAACCATTACGCATTACGCGAAATGCTGGTTTGGATCTTACCATTAGCTTACCTCCTTAAATATACTGTTTAAATGTCACTAGCAAACGATCTTTCTTCGTTGTCTTATCTATCCCTTGATAAATAAACCTTCCATAGCGCCGAATCGAAATCGTACAATTATTATTACATAATTTTGCACAATCTTCAATAGTCACATGATTTAACTGTACTTGTTTGCCAACAATCAACTTTTGCGCTTGCGAGCGATTTATCTTACAAATCGCACTTACGATGACATCGAGCCTTTCGCTCGATATCGTCGTTTGAAATATCTTAAAATCAAGACTTAGATCAAGATCTTCAACGTTGGTTACTTCAAAAGTAACTTTCGATCGTTTGATTTGTCGTAAATTGATGATGATATAATCAGCAATATTCTGACTAACAAAAATGATGATACGATCATCTTTGACAAAGATATCACCAATTTGATCTCTTTCAATGTTCAAGCCCATCAAAGCTCCTAGTACATCAGGATGTTTTAAACTAGCATATTTCGTATTAAAACGGGCGCTTAAGCATACAACATCAAAAAAGTCGTCCTCTTCCATCAAGAAAACAACTTTACATCTTTGAGCCTGTTGATATCCGCCATCAAGCTTATAGGTACATTGTTTACCTAAGTATCTTTGCGCAACTGCTACTTCTTCTTCACTTAAAAAATTCGAAGCAATTGTTTTATGATATTTTTCTGCTCGAGCACGAAGATCATCTAAACGGGCTATTAATAACTCATGTCCTTTAAAATGCTGTAGATTAGTCATCATTATCTAGATTGATCTGTCCATCAACACCAACATTTTTAGGTGCACATAAGATAACATTATGACCAATTTTTTGAATAGAACCATCTAAAGCTACGATTACGCCAGTTAGAAAGTCAATCGTTCTTTGCGCATAGTCACGTTGTAATTTATGTAAGTTTACTACCGCTGCTCTTCTTGATTTTAAATGACGAGCGATTTCTTCAGCTTCATCAAAACTTCTTGGTTCAAATAAGACCATCTTAGTTTCAGAAGGTACTTTACGAATTGGTGCTTTTTGTGCTTCAAAAGTACTTAGAGGTTCTACCTCTTCTTCATCATAAACTAGTTCTTCTTCATCATCATCTTCTTCAGTTGTTACGAAGTTCTTAAATTTATCCATTAATCCCATAGAAAACCTCCATTATTCACTTAGTTATTATAACATATATAATCTAAAATAAAAGCTATTTACTGGTTTCTTCTACTCTTTCATATATCATATATGCGATAAAGTAAAAACCAGCGATCAAAATTGAAAACATGAATGCAAAACGATCAAAATCATGATAAAGCGATTTTAATAAGTTTAAAGGCTCTAAAATATCCCAAGTATTAAATCGTAAGAAACGTCCAATATATACACCATAACCTACTAGTCCTGATATGATAAAGTTATATAGCAAATTTAAAAAATTACCTCTTTTTAAACCGACGCTTTTAGCAATGATCTTTGTAGATGCCAGACCCGCAACAACTGCTAAAAAGATTCCGGCTGCCAAATAGATCAAGGCTACCCACTCACGTAAATTAGCGATATATTCACCATTCCAACCAATTAATTGTGAACTATCTAAATGGATAAGATCTGTGATCATATAGCATGCATTAGGTAAAAATAATAACCAGCCTACCCCAAAGATCAAACCAATGATGATCCAACCTTTTCGTAAATAGAAAAAATATGCTGCAGGGATACTTAATACCAAAGGTAAAAAAGCTAAAAATTCATTCCAGAATAACCAACGCAATTTTATATCAACGCCCATGCGATCTAACACGACACCACAAAAAGCATAAATAAACGAAATAAATATTAATAAGAATGTTAATTTAAGATCTTTCTTTGTCATCATAATCACCTTTACTTATTATAGCTTATTATCCCAAAATAAGCAAAAGATGGATTACTCCATCTTTCGTAGTTTTTCTTTATGACTATTTAAATTTGGTGTGGGAAATCAAATTCTTTAAAATAACTTAGGGCATAACTATTTTCAAATAATTATGCCCTTTAATCATTATTGGGGTGATTTCTTGTCCTAATTGTATTATTGTTAATTTAAGAAAGA
>JALEMK010000112.1 GCA_022768265.1 Erysipelotrichaceae bacterium | reverse complement strand
TGGTTCAAGATGGGACTATTCACCTTTGGTGGAGGATATGCCATGTTACCAATGATACAAAGAGATGTCGTAGAAAAACAAAAGTGGGCTACAGAAGATGAGATCATGGATTATTATGCCATAGGACAATGTACACCAGGGATCATCGCGGTGAACACTGCAACATTTGTTGGGTATAAGGTAAAAGGGGTAGCTGGAGGAATTGCTGCAACCCTGGGAGTGATATCTCCAAGCTTGATAATTATTTCAATAATAGCAGCTTTCTTAAATAACTTTCAAGATATCATGATCGTCCAACATGCTCTGTCTGGGATTAAGATCAGCGTGTGTATCTTGATGGGAGTATCTATTTATAAATTAGGGAAGAAAAGTGTAACTAACTTATTTGGTATTACCTTGTGTGTGATAGCCTTTGTGATGAGTTATTTTACATCGGTATCAACAGTACTTTTGGTTGTAGCAGCAGGATTATGTGGGGTAATCAAGGGGAGGATGAAACATGAGTGAGATCTTATTGATGATGTTTGAATTCTTCAAGACCGGATTGTTTGCCGTAGGCGGAGGCTTAGCAACCATTCCGTTTTTGCAAGAGATGGGACAAAATTATGGATGGTTCGATGTTAATACCTTGTCAACGATGATAGCCATCAGTGAATCAACACCAGGGCCAATGGGAATCAATATGGCAACCTATGTAGGATATATCACCCATGGATTGATAGGATCGATTGCCGTTACCTTGTCATTGGTAGCACCAAGCATAATCGTGATAATCATCATTGCGAACATGCTAGATAAGTTCAAGGAAAGCAAACTGGTGCAGGATATCTTTGTGGGTATTAGACCCTTTGTGGTAGGGTTGATCGTAGCAGCATGTATCGATATCTTTTTGACAACATTGTTTGATTTTGGTGCTGTAGAAATCATCAATAAGATATCTTGGATACATGTTGGATTATTTGCAATTGGTTTATATTTATATGATAAATTTAAGTTACATCCTATTTTGATCATCATTGCTGGTGCGATATTAGGAATTATTTTTAGTTTATAGAAATTGGGGTAAATATTATGTTTGATCCTTTATATCAAAATTATGCTTCTAATCGATATTGTGTTACCGCTGCAAAAGGTATGGTTTCAACAAGTAATGCTTTAGCTTCATCAGCAGGGCTAGAAATTTTAAAAAAAGGTGGTAATGCTGTGGATGCAGCCATTGCAACAGCTGCAACGTTGACCGTCGTAGAGCCAACATCTAATGGGTTGGGTTCAGATGCTTTTGCATTAGTATGGATGAAAGATCATCTTTATGGCTTAAATGCTTCGGGTCCAGCTCCCAAAAATATTTCAATTGAAAAAGTAAATAGTCTTGGATATAGAGATAAAATGCCTACTTATGGATGGATACCAGTGACAGTTCCTGGAGCACCTAAGGCATGGGCTAGCTTATCACAACGTTTTGGAAAGTTGACGCTGGAAGAATGCTTAGAACCAGCTATTCGTTATGCAAAAGAAGGATATCCAGTATCTCCAATGCTTTCACGATTATTTGCCAATGCAACTGCTAAATATCAAAAAGTATTAAAGGATAAGATGTTTGATGAATGGTTTAGGGTATTTACGAAAAATGGGGATGCATATCAGTTTGGAGATATCATTAAGTTACCAGATCACGCAAGAAGCTTAGAACTGATTGCTAAAACAAATGCTCAAGCGTTTTATCAAGGTGAAATTGCTAAGGCCATGGTCAAACAAAGTCAGCGTGATGGAGGTTTCTTGGAGCTAGAAGATTTAGCAGACTTTGATGTGAAATGGGTTGAGCCAATAAGCGTAAATTATCGTGGGTATGATATCTGGGAGATACCACCAAATGGGCAAGGAATCGTGGCTTTAATGGCTTTAAATATCTTAAAGGAATTTAAGTTTGGACAAAAAGATGATCCTAACGCTATACATCAACAATTTGAAGCGATGAAAATGGCTTTTGCAGATGGAATGAAATATGTTAGCGATCCTAACTTTACCAAGCTTGATTATCATCATTTGATCGATCCTAATAGAGGAGCTAGCCGTGCTAACGAGATTGATGATCATGCACATGATCCTAAAGTAAAAGAGTTACCAAAGAGTGGCACGGTATATTTATGTGCTGCTGATAGTGAAGGGAATATGGTATCTTACATTCAAAGTAATTATATGGACTTTGGTAGTGGCATCGTTGTTGAAGGTTATGGCGTTGCATTGCAAAACCGTGGTGCGGATTTTTCTTTAGATCCTTCGCATTATAATGCCTTAATGCCTCAAAAACGCACTTATCATACGATCATTCCTGGTTTTATTACTAAAAATAACAAGGCTGTAGCAGCCTTTGGGGTGATGGGGGCATATATGCAACCACAGGGACATGTACAAGTAGTTACTAATTTGCTAGATTATCATATGAATCCACAAATGGCACTAGATGCTTATCGATGGCAATGGTTAAATGGTAAGAAGTTTGTCGTTGAACCTTCTTTTCCTACTGATATAATTGAAATATTAAGGAAAAAAGGTCATGAAATCGAAATTGCCAAAGACCGAATATCATTTGGACGAGGACAAATCATCTGGCGTTTAGATAATGGTGTCTTAGTCGGAGGTTGTGAGTCACGGACCGATAGTAATATTGCTTGTTATTAATTATTAAAATAAAAATCTTCTTTATTGATATGGAATTAATTTGCAATTATAAAATATTGCAAAGTGCTAGAATATGAATAAGGGGGATTTTTTTATGAATATCGCTGGCTTATTATTAAATCAGATTGCGATCATGTTTATATTGATGGCAATCGGTTATGGTCTATATAAATTAAAGTTTATCAGTGATCAAGGATCAAAGGATATAGGTAAAATTCTTTTGTATTTAGTCATTCCAATCGTTATCATAAATAATTTCATGATTGAATTAAATGCTGAAAATATAGAAGCATTGATTCATTCGGTAATAATATCGTTTATCTGCATGTTGCTTGCAATGGTGGTTTCTTATATTTTCTTTGGCAAGCGGGATGGCATCGCTAATTTTAGTAGTACCTTTTCTAATGCAGGTTTTATTGGTATACCGTTAGTACAAGCTACGCTAGGATCAAATGCTGTTTTTTATATTTCTATAATGATAGTAATGATCAATGTTTTACAATGGACCTATGGCGTTTTTATCATTACAGGTGACTCTAGCGTAATGAGCTTTAAAAAGATTATTACTAATCCGATTGTCATTGCAGTATTTGTGGGATTGTTGATATTTTTGTTGCAGATCAGGTTTCCTAGTACGATAACTAGTGTTTTTAGTAGCATTACAGGTTTAAATACACCTTTGGCAATGATCGTATCCGGGGTATATCTTGCACAATCGAATCTAAAAGCTATGTTAATGAATAAAAAGATATATTTAGTTTCCATCATGCGTTTGGTAGTGATACCTTTGATAACTGTATTGGTTTTTAAATTGTTGCCATTTGGCAATGAAACGTTAAAATTAGCAATTTTGATCACGGCTGCTTGTCCAGTTGGCTCTAATGTTGCTATATTTGCACAAGCTTATGATGCTGATTATCATAGTGCTGTTGAGCAGGTCTGCATGACAACTATCTTATGCTTGATAAGCTTGCCACTTATAATTTTTATTGCTACGACTATCATCTAACTAATGATAGGAACATAATAAAGTCAGGTTGGAAACCTGACTTTTGTTTTATAGGTTATCTGCTAAATTAAAAACTGTTTCAAAGATTCAAGCAATATTTAGATTGAATTGAAGATTGCGATGAATTCTTGGTAGTTATTAGCGGATAATAACTTTTGTGCTATATCTTCGTTGGTTATGATCTGACTGATCTTTTCAAATAGTTTAGAGGACATCTTTTGTGAGGATGGAGAAGATAGCAAAAAGATTAATTGTACATTCTTTTCTTTCCAGATTATCGGTTTATGTAAACGAGCAACGCTGATAAATGATGGGCAGTCATGATTATCTAACGGATGAGGTAGAGCAATGCGATTATCATATTCAGTAGGTTCTAATTTTTCCCTAGCTAAAATCTGCGCAAGAAAATCATCGGGCAGATGGAGCTGTTCTTTGACCATCGCAATTTGCTTGGCAAGTGCTGAAGGCATATCATCAGCGTCAAACAGAAAGAATAGCTTTTCATCGATAAGATCACTTAATTTATAATTCAATGTATATTTTTTTAAAGCTTGCTCAATCTGGTGCATATCATCAAAATTAAGAAAAGGACTTACTTGGATGATATTATCATAATGACGATAAATATTATCGGTCGTATTGATGACCAATGGAAAGTCATGAAGATTATATTTAGGCATCTTGTCTGGAGCTAGAAAAAAGATTGAATTGATATAATCTTCAAAAGTGCTAGTCAGTTTATAAGAAATGATGCTAAACATACTGGATATTTCATCACAGATTAAAGCAACGTTGAATTTTTCTGTTGAGGCTTTACGCTTTTCGATTGCTAAGGCAAGATGCAATGCAAAATAAGAAATTTCAGCATTGGTGATTTTTATCGTATCATTAAGTTCGCTGATGCCACATAATGCCAATTCATAAGCATAGGTAAACTGATTTTTAATATTAGCTAATTCTGATTTTACTATTTGATTATTATTTTGTACACGATGTAAAAAAGGAACGATATGATTTAATAAACTGATGCGCAATTCATCGTCATCAAAAAAATCAACGTTTGCAAGTTGCAAAATCTTGCGTAAAAATTTATTATAGAAGACCAAAGCTTGATTGTTTACTAGAACCTGAATCTTTTCGTGACCGTAAATGCGTTGTTTTCCGCTTAAATGCATTGTTAAGTATGTTATTTCATTTTTTGGTAATTTGATTGTTAAAAGATCGTCTAATTGCTTAGCAATGTAAGAACTAACAAAAAATTCTGGTGTTGAATAAATATCTTTGATGAAGGTTTTGTCTTCGATAACGATAGGATTATTTGTCTCGGTTCGATTGATGGCAATCATGTAGTGCAAAGCCAATGAGCTGATGTTAGAGGCGCTGATGGCTATATTAAAATGTTCCAAAGCTTCCTTGATGATATCTTCGATCTTACTAATATCATGTGAATGAATATTGGTATCGGATAAAAAATCGTTAAGATTGATAGTTTGTTTACATTCTTTGATCAAACAATTACGGATATCTTTCTCACATCCTTTGATCTTATATCCTAAGGAATGAGAGTGTTTTAGCGTTAAATTATAGCTATTTAGCAGTAATTTTAAACTTTTGATGCTAGAACGCAAAGAAGAAGGGGAAATAGCAAGTTCATCAGCAAATTCGTAGATATTTAGATAATTAGCTTCTGTTAAAAGTCTTGTTAAAATATATATTTCTCGATTTTTTGGATTTAAAAAGATATTTTCTTTTTCAATCTTTTTTAAGTACATGCTGAAAAGATCCTGATTTTCAATCAATAAATAAGAACCGCTTCCTTGTTTGATTTCAATTTTTGCTCCATATTGAGGTAAATCTTGTTTTAAAAAATTAAGGTACTTTAAAATCGTTTTTTCTGAAACATGCAAAGAGAAAGCTAAATCACTACTTGAGATAGGATCGTGAGAAGCAATTAATTTTTCTAAAATTTTCTTATCGATACTTTTTTCCATGTTTAAAGTATAAATGAATATTTTTGTTTATACAATTATAAAATTTCTGATATTATTAAAAAACTTCCATTTTAAAAAAGAACTTGTTTGTAACATTGATTTTAAAATAATGATATAAATTAAGTAACTAAAGGAGATTTGTACAATGAAAAAAGATCTTAATATCCTTCTAGTTTGTGTTGCCGGAGCATCAACCAGCCTGCTTGCAAATAAAATGCAGCAAGCGCTAAATTCTGACGAGAATTGGCGTATAGAAGCTAGGACGGTAGGTGAACTGGAATTTATTATTGGTAAATATGATTATGTTTTGGTTGCGCCGCAAATAAAATACAATTTGCAGCATGTTGAAGAAGTAGCCAAACAATATGAGGGGATTAAAGTATTTGCAATTAATCCTAAGGATTTTGCTTCAATCAATGGTGAGAATGTTGTAAATATGATCAGGGAAACATTGATTAACAGTAAATATTTAAATGAAGGAAAAGGAGAAGTTAAAATGTCAGAAAAACAGAGCTTTATGGATAAGCTATCTGGCTGGATGGAAAAATATATCGTTCCTGTTGGCCAAAAAATATCAAATCAGCGTCATCTTGCTGCTGTTCGTGATGGTTTAACCATCATGATCCCAGCAACAATCATTGGCGGTATTGCATGTTTGATTGCTGTACCACCAGTACCTGCAACAATTACCGAACCAAGTAATATCTTTTATGCATTTTTATTAGCATGGAAAAGTTTTGCAGCGGCTAATTCAGCAGTGTTGATGCTACCATATCAGTTAACCATTGGTATCATTAGCATTTATGTCGTATGTGGTGTTTCTTATCAGCTTGCTAAGACCTACAATATGAATGGTATCAATAATATGATAACTTCATTGTTGGTGTATTTATGTGTATCTGGTTCGTTAGATATGGCAACTGGATCGATCGTAATTGCTAAATTGGGTGCTGGATATATGTTTTCAGCAATGGTTGTTGGCTTATTGGTTGTTGAGATCAATCATTTCTTTATCAAGAAAAACATCGTTATTAAATTGCCTGCTTCAGTTCCGCCAAATGTTGCTGCACCATTTAACGTTTTGATTCCTGGAATATTTAATGTAATATTCTTTATCGTTTTAAATGTGGTAATTACAAGTGTTACCGGTGCAGGATTATCTGATCTAGTTTATACGATTTTCCAGCCTTTGATGAGCGCTACTGGTTCATTGCCATCAGTATTATTGATCAACTTATTGATGACGACTTTCTGGTTCTTTGGTATTCATGGAGCAAATATGTTATCAGTTGTTACTTCACCAATTACTACAGCTGCTTTGGCTGCTAATGCGGAAGCTTATGTTGCTGGCCAATCTATGCCGTATATCTATGCAGGAGCTATGAACTCTGTATTTGGTAACTGGATCACTTATAATGTTATCTTACTGGTTATCTTCTTATTCTGTAAGAGTTCACAAACTAGAAGCGTTGCGAAAGTTGCTATCGTTCCATCATTGTTCAATATCAATGAACCATCCATCTTTGGTTTGCCAACAGTATTGAACATTTATACTTATATTCCATTGGTTATCTGTTCTATGATTAACTGCTCATCTTACTACTTATTAGCTTCTGCTAATTTAGTAGGAAGATTCTATATTAGCTTGCCTTTCACCGTACCTGGTCCATTACAAGCATTCCTAGCTACAGGTGATGTTAAGACCGTATTATTATGGATTGCCTTGTTCATCATTGATATCCCTATCGTTTATCCATTTATCAAAACATATGATAAACAATTAGTTGAGCAAGAAAAATTAGAAGGATAAAATAGCACTGCTCAATGGAGCAGTGCTGTCTTGCTAGAAAGAGGTTAATATGAAATTAGTAATTAATGGTGATGATCTTGGATTTACCAAAGGGGTTACTTATGGAATAGTTGAAGGATATAAAAAAGGAATATTACGATCAACCACAGCTTTAGCAAATTCAGCATATTTGGAAGAAACCAAAAATATTTGTGATGAATATCCAGGTTTAGGTGTTGGTATTCATTTAAATTGTACTTTGGGTAAATCATTAACGGTAAATAAAACTTTGACCGATGAAAAAGGAATGTTTTTTCCAGGACGAAAAACGATTTGGACCAAAGATGTTGATTATGATGAATTGTATAATGAATGGAAAGCACAAATTGAAAGATTCATCCAAGTATTTGGACGTAAACCTACCCATTTAGATAGTCATCATTCTGTTCATGATGCAAATGATCAAGCCTTGGCAGTATCCAAAAAGCTTGCTAGTGAATATGATGTACAGTTACGAAGATATGGCGATTATAAATTTGTAATGGGATTTTATGGTGATACTGCAAGTGTTGATACGATGATTGCATTGCTGGAAGCAAATAAAAATGAAGATATCGAAATCATGGTGCATCCGGCATTTTGCGATCTTGAACTTTATCAAGTTTCGTCATATTCATTAGGTAGAGTTAAAGAGCTAGCGGTATTATGTGACCCGCAGCTTATCACATATATTAAAAATAATAATATAGAACTATGCCATTATTAGGAGGAAGCTATGGTTAACTTTAAAGAAGTGAAGATCAATGAACATTTAAGCAGGATCTTTGGTTTAGGAGATGCCTGCATGTATTTGATCAAAGGAAATAAATGCGGCATTTTGGTGGATACAGCATATGGTGCAGGAGATTTAAAGGGCTATATTGAAAGCATATATGATAAACCATATGATGTAGTAATTACTCATGGACATGCCGATCATGCTAATGGGATTGCTCAATTTGATAAAGTTTATATGAATCATAAAGATATTGAGATATATTATACTAAGGTTGACATTAATTTAAGAAGGCAGATGCTGAAGCGATCGGTTAGTGATATCGAAAAATATCCAGATGATGTATTCCAACCAAAATATGAAGGTGAATTTATTGACCTTCATGACGGACAAGTTTTTGATCTAGGGGATGTTCATGTAAAAGCTATATGGGCTCCTGGGCATACCCAAGGTATGACAACATTGTTGATTGAGGAAGATCGAATCATGATCTTTGGCGATGCTTGCGGTGTTTGCACTTTCTTATTCAAGCCAGAATCATCAACGGTTTTGGAATATAAGAATACCTTGGTAAAGCTCAAGGGATATGAAGATGATTATGATATCGTACTAAGACAACATGGCACATGTGAATCACCAAAATCAATTCTCGATGAAAATTTAGAGGTTGCAAATTTAATTTTAGCGAATAAAGATGATCATATTCCATTTGAATATTTAGGAGAACATGTTTGGATGGCTTGTGAAGTTGATGAAAATCATAATCGTAAAGATGGTAAAAATGGCAATATTGTTTATGCGATGGATAAAATTAGATAAGGGAGAAAATAAGTATGAGAAAAATAAGATTGTTTTGTGCAGCAGGAATGAGCACTAGTTTATTAGTCACTAAGATGCAAGAACATGCTAATAAGATAGGTTATGAATGCGATGTTGTTGCCTATCCAATTTCGGAAGCAAGCAAATATGGACCAGAAGCTGATATTATCTTGCTTGGGCCACAAGTTAGATTTGAGCTAAATAATGTAAAAAAACAAGTTCCTAATAAAATTGTTGAACCAATTGATATGAGAGCATATGGCATGATGGATGGTGCGAAGGTTATAGAACAAGTTAAAAAGCTATTAGGAGATAATTAAGATGGAAGGCTTAGAACTAATTAGCTTTCAGATAATCAGTGCTGTAGGAACAGCACGAAGCATGTATATTGAAGCTATTGAAGAAGCTAAAAATGGAGGGATTGTATCAGCACGCAAATTACTGGATGAAGGTGAAAAAATATTTACTGAAGGGCATCATGCTCATGCGCAGCTTATTCAGCAAGAAGCTTCAGGCGATCCGGTACAAATGCAGCTGCTATTAACACATGCAGAAGACCAGCTGATGAGTGCGGAAGCTTTTAAGATAATTGCTTCGCAATTTATTGATCTTTATGAAAAGCTACATGAAAATAAAGTTATATAGGAGGGAAATATGATCATTAATATCGATGCTCCTGTAAAACAGGAAAATATCAAAAACTATTTAGAATCATTAGAAGATATCAAATATAAATATATTGGTACCGTTAGAAGAACGACCTTACAATTTGAGATTGATGAAAAAGCATTTGCTGGTGATCCAATTGCCATTACCAAAAGCAAGATAAAGACTGGATTAGGTAATATGATTGTATTCAGAGTTCTAGAAGATGGGAAAAATTGGTAAAAAAAAGTATAATTTAAGTATTAGGAGGATTTAATATGAGTTTTCCACAAAGTTTTTACTGGGGCGGAGCAACCGCTGCCAATCAATTAGAAGGCGGATGGCAAGAAGGTGGAAAAGGTGTATCATGTCCGGATATTTGTACTGGCGGTAGTGCCACCAGAAGCAAGCGGATAACGCCGGTATTAGAAGCAGGAACCTTCTATCCATCACATGAAGCAATCGATCATTATCATCGCTTCAAGGAAGATATTGCATTGTTTGCGGAAATGGGATTCAAGATGTATCGTTTTTCGATTGCTTGGACCAGGATCTTTCCAAATGGTGATGAAGAAGAACCAAATGAAGCTGGATTAAAATTCTATGAAGAATTGATCGATGAGTGTTTAAAATATCATATCGAACCAATGGTAACGATTTCCCATTATGAAGTGCCATTCAACCTAACCAAGAAATGGAACAGCTGGGTAGACAGAAGGCAGATCGATTGTTATCTACGTTTTTGTAAGGCCATCTTCACAAGATACAAAGGAAAGGTAAGATACTGGTTGACATTCAATGAGATCAACAGTGCAACGACTCCAATGGGTGGATTCTTGAACCAGGGAATATTGAATAAGATCGAGACGATGGATTTTATGAATCAGGTAGATATCCCGCAACATCGTTTCCAAGGTTTACATCATCAGTTTGTCGCTAGTGCGCTAGCAGTAAAGCTAGGACATCAGATCGACCCAGAGAATAAGATCGGCTGCATGCAAATCATGGCAACTAGCTATGGTTTGACCTGTGATCCTAAAGATCAGCTGATGAATCAGCAAAAAAATCATATCATGAACTGGTTTTGCAGCGATGTTCAATGCCGAGGAAAATATCCGAACTACATGCAAAGGTATTTTAAAGAAAATAACATTACGATCAAGATGGAAGCAGAAGATGAAAAAATCCTAGCTGAAGGCGTGGTAGATTATTATACGTGTTCATATTACATGTCGATGTGTCAAAGTGCTGATGAAAGCAAGCAAGGCAGTAAAGGAAATATTTTAGGTGGAGTCAAAAATCCATATCTAAAAGCAAGTGATTGGGGCTGGCAAATTGATCCAGAAGGATTAAGATTTGCTTTAAATGAAATCTGGGATCGATATCAATTGCCAATCTTTGTTGTAGAAAATGGTTTAGGAGCTTATGACAAGATAGAAGAAGATGGAACGATCAAGGATGGATATCGCATCGAATATTTAAGAAAACATATCGAACAGATGCATGAAGCCATTTTGGATGGTGTGGATCTTAGAGGATATACGCCATGGGGATGCATCGATCTGGTAAGTGCATCAACAGGAGAGATGGCTAAACGATATGGCTTCATTTTTGTAGAAAGATATGATGATGGAACAGGAAATTATGATCGCAGGCGTAAAGAATCATTTTATTGGTATCAAAAAGTTATCAAAACCAATGGTGATGATCTATTTTAATAAATACATACTTATCTGTAAAGAGCAGATAAGTTTTTTTTGGGCTTAACAAAATTAGATTATAGATTAAAGTACAAATAAAATGGAACACTTATAAAAACTACACTATATGTATGATTATCTATATTTCATAGGAGTCATACCATTTAATTTCTTTTGTGTCTTTAATGATTATAAAACAAGATATAATCACCAACTTTCTTGATAAATTCATCAAAGGTTTTTGGCAAAATATATCCTCATCCCCTTTGGTTACTTTAATATTAGCATTAACATCAGGCACTTACTGCTGTGAAGCGTATCATTAAGAGCAGGGCAATGTCTGCATATAAAAAGCCACCAACTAGACTGGTGGTATTTATAAAATATATAAGAAAAGCTTATGTATATGGCGAATGGATTTAAAAACTATAGTAGAACTAGAAATAGGATTTTATATTGCTTAAATAAAAAAGATAATTATTCAATTTAAATACATACGTGATATAAACAAACAAGGGATACCATATCGAATATTCGATATAGTATCCCTTCAATAACCACAGAACTAATGACTATTTAAATTTGGTGTGGGAAATCAAATTCTTTAAAATAACTTAGGGCATAAC
>JALEMK010000107.1 GCA_022768265.1 Erysipelotrichaceae bacterium | reverse complement strand
AAAAATGAAAATGTTCAAAGCAAGGATTATGATGCTCAGCGCTATATTGCGCGACCATCGCATTGTGATTACAGCGTTTATCATAAATATTTAGGATATAATGATCATCGTGGTTCAGGTCATTTTTCTGGACGTTTAACGGCAGCCATCGTGGCCTGTGGGGCCATTTGCATGCAAATATTAAAATTAAAAGATATCCACATTGTCAGTCATATCTTACAGATTGGAGATGTGTGTGATGATCAATTGGCAAATTGTGATCTAGCAATGCTTAAAAGTCAAAAGAAACAGCTGGATGATGATTATTTTGCCGTGTTGAATGCACAAGCAAAACAGAAGATGTTATATTTGATCGAACAAGCTAGGATGGATCAAGATTCTATTGGTGGAGCGATCGAATCATCGGTGTATAATTTGCCTGTTGGCATCGGAGAACCGGTATTTGATTCGCTAGAAAGTGTTTTATCTCATGCCATTTTTAGTGTTGGTGGGATCAAAGCGGTAGAGTTTGGCGATGGTATTGCGATGAGCAAGATGCGCGGTTCGAAGGCTAATGATGCATGGCGGATCATCGATGATAAGATCAAAACTTCCAGCAATCATAATGGCGGGATCAATGCTGGCATCAGCAATGGGATGATAGTAACGACCAAAAGCTATATCAAACCTACACCATCCATTGGTAAGCTACAACAGACCGTGGATTTTAAAAAAGGGATCAACGTGGATCATCAGATCAATGGCCGTCATGATCCTTGTATCGTACATCGCGCTCGTATCGTTATTGACAGCATGATCGCGATAACCTTGTGTGATATGTTGATCACCCGCTACGGGCAGTTATATTTTCAAGGAGCCTTTAAATCATGCGGGGCTTGATCGGTTATCCTTTAGGGCATAGTTATTCGCCTATGATTCATGAATTTTTAAGCAATAAACCATATAAACTGATAGCCTTGGATGAAGAAAGCTTCCATGATTTCATGCAGGCTAAACGTTTTGCAAGCGTCAATGTGACGATACCTTATAAACAAATGGTCATGCCATATCTAGATCATATCGATGAATTAGCTTTACGCTTAGAAGCGGTAAACTGTATCGTGAATCATCAGGGCCAATTATATGGTTATAATAGTGATTATTTTGGCTTTAAATATATGTTGGAACATCATGGCTTCGATCTATATGATAAAAAAGTAGCGATCTTAGGAAACGGTGGAGCTTGCAAAGCGGTAAAAGCAGTTGCGGAAGATCTACATGCTAGAAAAATATGGATAGTTAGCCGCCAAGAGGGTCCTGATACCATAAGCTATGCTAGTTTGTATGAAAAAGACCCTGAATATATCATCAACACGACCCCTGTAGGGATGTTTCCTCATAATGATGGGCGTATCGTGGCATTAGATAAGTTCAATAAGCTAGAAGGTGTCGTGGATATCGTGTATAATCCTTTAAGGACGAATCTATGTATCCAGGCTCATAATAGAAATATCAAATATCTAGGTGGTTTGGAAATGCTGGTTGCGCAAGCTTTCAAGGCTGTTGAGATCTTTGACGATAATAAGTTAGATTTGCAAAAGATCGATGAATGTTTGAAACTTTTGCTTAAGCAAAAACAAAATATCGTCTTGATTGGAATGCCAAGTTGTGGGAAGAGTACCATTGCAAGTTCATTATCACAAAAGCTAGGTAAACAACTATATGAAATGGATGAAATCATTCAAGAAAAGATCGAAATGCCGATCAAAGATTATATCATGCTTAATGGAGAACAAGCTTTTAGAAAACAAGAAGAACAAGTTGCGCAAAGCTTGCGTAATGTTAAAGCTGGGATCATTTCTTGCGGTGGGGGCATCGTTACTTGCGAGGCCAGCATCAATTATTTACAAGAAAATGGCTTGGTTATCTTTATTGACCGCGATCTTGCTAAATTAGCATGTACTGATGATCGTCCATTATCAAATAGTTTCGCAAAATTACAATTATTATATCAACAACGTTATGCCTTGTATCGAAAATACAGTGATATCACCATCACTAATAATGGTGATATTCAACAAGCAATAGACGCTATCATAGAAAGAGTAGGTTAAAAATATGATCATTACCTTAAAAAAAGATGCACCCAAACAAGAAGTAGAAAAACTGATCAAGCAGTTTGAGAATCAAGGCTTGAAAGTTAACCTGATCACAGGCGAAAACTACAATGTTTTTGGGTTGGTAGGGGATACGGCCAAGATTGATGAACGTAGGATCCAAGCGAATGAATGGGTAGCAAACGTGCAACGAATCGCAGCCCCTTATAAACTAGCTAACCGCATGTTCCATCCCGAAGATTCGATCATTGAGGTCGATGGCATCAAGATCGGTGGTCATGAGCCAATCGTTGTAATGGCAGGACCATGTTCAGTTGAAGGCAAGAGCATGATCGAGAAGCTAGCTTTGGAAGTTAAGCAAGCAGGAGCGAAGATGCTAAGAGGAGGAGCTTATAAGCCAAGAACCTCACCTTATGCATTTCAAGGCATGCAGACCGAAGGAATCAAATGCTTAGTAAATGCTAAGCAAAAAACAGGTTTACCTATCGTTACGGAGCTGATGAGCGCTGATAAAATCGATGAATTTGTTGAAAATGTTGATCTGATCCAAATTGGAGCGCGTAATATGCAAAATTTTGAATTGTTAAAAGCGGTAGGAAAGATCAATAAACCTATCCTTTTAAAGCGTGGCTTAAGTGCGACGATCGAAGAATGGATCATGAGTGCAGAATATATCATGGCTAATGGCAATCCTAATGTCATCTTATGTGAAAGAGGGATCAGGACCTTTGAAAAATATACGCGTAATACTTTAGATGTTAGCGTCATCCCGATCATCAAAGCTAAGACTCATTTACCTATCGTCATCGATCCATCTCATGCCACGGGCAATTGGAAGTTGGTTGAAGCAATGTCATTAGCCGCTATTGCAGCAGGAGCAGATGGTTTGATCATCGAAGTTCATGATGAGCCAGATTGTGCATGGAGCGATGGTGCTCAGTCTTTAAAACCAGAAAAATTTGCTCGTTTAATGGAAAAAGCTCAAGCTGTAGCTAAAGCTATTGGTCGAGAAATTTAATGGATACTACCATCTATCCGCAAAAAAATCAGGATATAAGGCTAGATTTGCCTTGCAGCAAATCTTTAGCTCATCGCTATATCATTGCTTCATGTCTTGCTCAAGAAAAAAGTACGATCGGTAATATTACCCTTAATCAAGATATTGAAGCAACCATAGAAACGATGCGTCATTTAGGAGCTAAGATTACCTACAATGACCATTGTTTAGAAATCGAAGGGATCACTAGTTGGCAGTATGATGGTTGTGAGCTTGATTGTCATGAATCAGGCTCGACCTTGCGCTTTTTGATCCCACTTTGTACTTTAATTGCAGAAGATGTGTGCTTAACAGGAACTTTGCGTTTATTGGCTAGGCCACAGGACGTATATGAAAAACTATTCGCTGAAAATAATGTTAAATTTGTCAAAGAAAAAGATAAGCTGATCGTTGGACATGGGTTAAAAGGTGGTCATTATCGTTTGGATGGTAATATTTCCAGTCAGTTTATCACAGGTTTATTATTTGTTTTACCTTTATTAAAAGAAGATTCATATTTAGAAATCATTGAGCCTTTTGCTTCGCGATCTTATGTCGATCTAACCATGCAGGTATTACAGCAATTCAATGTTGATGTTGCATATGTCGATCATAATCACATCAAGATCAAAGGAAATCAGCGTTATCAAGCTGGTAATCATCTAGTTGAAGCAGATTATAGTCAATTAGCTTTTTTTGCGGCCTTAGGCATCCTTAACAATGGTCTCGAAGTTGGCTGTTTTGATGAAGCATCGAAGCAAGGTGATAAAGCTGTGATCGATATCTTAAGAAAAATGGGAGCTGATATCCATTTTGCGAAAGGTTATTATCATTTTAAACCAAGTCAGTTGCAGGGGTGTCAGATCGATCTAGAGGATTG
>JALEMK010000104.1 GCA_022768265.1 Erysipelotrichaceae bacterium | reverse complement strand
TGGTTAGCATGCATTTGTACCAAACGACCAAATCTTTCACGAATATTTTTAGTAGCGTTCATGACATAGCTACCAGAAGTAGCTGTACCTGAATATACACGGAAATATGTTAATTTACCTACGAATGGGTCCGTCATTACTTTGAAGGCTAAAGCTGCAAATGGTTCTGCATCATCTGATTTTCTAGCTTCTTCTGTTCCATCTTCTAAATGCCCCATGATTGCTGGTACATCTAATGGTGATGGTAAGTAATCGATAACAGCATCCAACATCAATTGAACACCTTTGTTCTTATATGCTGATCCACATAATACTGGGAAGAATTCAGAAGCACAAACCCCTTTACGGATCGCAGCTTTGATTTCTTCGACTGTTGGTTCTTCACCTTCTAAAACTTTCATCATCAAATCGTCGTCATAGTCCGCAACCATTTCAACTAATTTAGTTCTTAGAGCTTCTACTTCTTCAACGAATTCAGGACTTACAGGTTCAGTAGTTACTTCTTTACCTAGATCATCCTTGTACATATGTTGTTCACGTTTGATGATATCGATGATACCTCTGAAAGTATTTTCAACCCCGATTGGATATTGGATAGCAGCTGCTTTAGCTCCTAAACGATGACCGATCGAATTAACGCTCATCATGAAGTCAGCCCCAGTAGCATCCATCTTGTTACAGAATACGATACGAGGTACTTTATAAGTCGTAGCTTGGCGCCATACTGTTTCTGTTTGAGGTTCAACCCCTGCTTTTGCATCTAATACTGTAACTGCACCATCTAATACACGTAATGAACGTTCTACTTCAACTGTGAAGTCTACGTGCCCTGGTGTATCGATGATGTTTACGCGGTAACCCTTCCAAGTTGCAGTTGTTGCAGCAGAAGTGATCGTGATACCACGTTCTTGTTCTTGGGCCATCCAGTCCATTTGGCTAGCACCGTCATGAGTTTCCCCGATTTTGTGGGTTTTACCAGTGTAATAAAGGATACGCTCAGTCGTTGTGGTCTTACCAGCATCGATGTGAGCCATGATCCCAATATTACGAGTGTGAAATAAATCAAACTCTCTTGCCATATCTTTTCCCTTCTATTACCAGCGGTAATGAGCAAATGCTTTGTTAGCTTCTGCCATTTTATGAGTATCGTCTTTCTTCTTAACTGAAGCACCAGTTCCATTAGCAGCATCGATAATTTCAGCAGCTAATCTTTGTTCCATTGTTTTTTCATGACGAAGTCTTGAATAGTTAACGATCCATCTTAGACCTAATGTCAATCTTCTTTCAGCAGAAACTTCGATTGGAACTTGGTAGTTAGCACCACCAACACGTCTAACTTTTAGTTCTAATAAAGGCATTACATTTCCTAATGCTTTTTCAAATACTTCCATTGGTGCTTGACCTGTTTTTTCTTCAACAATGTCAAACGCATTGTATAAAATACTTTGTGCTACACCCTTTTTACCATCTAACATGATCTTGTTGATCAATTTAGTAACAAGCTTAGAGTTATAAATAGGATCAGCAACTACATCTCTTTTCGCAATATAACCTTTTCTTGGCATTTCAAATTCCTCCTATCCTATTTACCGCCCTTAGGCTTTTTAGCACCGTATAAAGATCTAGATTGTTTACGATCGTTTACCCCAGCACAGTCTAATGTACCTCTTAAGATGTGGTAACGAACCCCTGGAAGGTCCTTAACACGTCCACCACGGATCATAACCACGCTGTGTTCTTGTAAGTTATGACCGATACCTGGAATATAAGCTGTAACTTCCATACCGTTTGACAATCTAACACGGGCATATTTTCTTAATGCTGAGTTAGGTTTTTTAGGTGTCATGGTACCAACACGGGTACAAACGCCTCTTTTTTGTGGACTGCTTAAATTAGTTGGTTTGCTTCTTAATGAGTTGAAACCTCTATTTAAAGCAGGTGATTTTGATTTCCATACTTTGTTAGTACGACCTTTACGCACTAATTGATTTATTGTTGGCATTTCATAATCTCCTTTCGCCTTAATACATGCACACACTACCAAGTGTGCCATTTACTTACATAATATAAAGCTTTCCATAAGAAAGCTCTATTTTCACTAAGCTTAAATAATTTATCATATTATCCCCCTTAGTGTCAATCATTTTTTATCTAAAAATACTTATTTCCCGCATAATACGCTATTAGCTAAACTAACGACGATCCCGGCGATGATCAAACCCCCAAAAGAGGCTGCATAAGCGCCATCAACAAACATAAAGGTCAGCTGTAAGACCCCCGCATTGATGATCAAGGAAAATAAACCAAAGGTCAAAAACGTTACTGGAAAACACAGAAACTTTAAGATCGGCTTGACCGTCGCATTCAAGATGGTCAAAACCAAAGCCATCACCAACATCGTCACATATGAATCGATCATGATAAAGCTAAATAACTGATCTACTAACAACAACGCCAAGAAATTAACCACTAAATTTTTCATCTTATTTCTCCAACAATTTGTCCGCGAACGCTTGCGCATATTCCTCAACTAATCTTAGTTTCGCGTCATTTGGCTTAAAGCAGATCTTCAATCCTTCATCCGCCACTTTCATCCTTTGCTGTTTAAGCCTTGCTAGCATATTGCCTACAGCTTCCCCGCTCCAGCCATAACTACCAAAAGCCGATACCAGCTTTTGACCATGATAACCAACGATCAAGCTATTCATCACATGATAGATCGGTGGCAACGCATCATTTAACAAGGTTGGACATCCATATAAGATCCCATCAGCTTCGATCATCTTAGCTACTACCATCGTTTCATCTTGTTCAACAAGATCATAAGCTTCACAACTGATACCATTGGCTTTTAAAACTTCTTGGATCTTTAAAGCCATTTGCTTGGTGTACCCATATGCTGAAACATAGGGGATTACTACGCTTTTATGCTTACTTGTTTCACCAGTGGCAAAAGTTTGGTAACGCTTGATATAGCTTGCACAATCTTGATCGATCACTAGCCCATGACCTGGCGCGATCAAATTGATCTGTGTTTGGATAGGCTGTAGCTTTTCCATCGCTTTAGCAACAAACGTTTTAAATGGTCCCATGATCATCGTGGTGTAATAAGCAAACGCTTCTTCATAACCAGCATGATCGGTTAATTTCGATAATAATATCTCATCACTAGCATAGTGGGCCCCAAAGGAATCGCAAGTAACCAACACGCCCAATTCTTCAATGAAGGTATACATCGTATCTGGCCAATGCAAATTAGGCACGCTGATAAATCTTAAGGTATATTCCCCAACGCTGATACGCTCGCCATCCTTAACGACCACACTATCAAAGTCGCGATTCGTGATTTCTTTAAGATAGCGCTGCGCGCATAGGCTGGAAATGATCTTGATCTTCGGATTTAGGGCTAAAAGCTTTTCGATCGAACCCGAATGATCTGGTTCGGTATGATCGACCACGATATAAGCGATATCTTCAACCTTGCCTAAAGTTGAGATCTTCGCAATGAACTCATCAAAAAATTTATCCTTCACGCTTTCAAATAACACTAAGCCTGCGCCAGTTTGTAAACAATAAGCATTATATGTCGTGCCATATTTAGTTTCCATGATGATGTCAAACACCCTTAGATCTTTATCTAAGGTTCCGATCCACCAAAAGTTTTCTTTTAACTGTAATTGCTTCATCTTTTTCTCCTACTACTGTTATTTATACGCATCTTTTCTAATTGCATACACAAAATGTCCTAAGACAAACATCCCTAAGATGCCGACACAAAAATAATTGAACCATTGGATCAACAGGGGCATCGTGGTGGCTTTAAAGCTAATATCATATTCTTGAACCTTCTTATCCATCATGACGCTACCGATGATCTCATCTTTTAATTTAAGCACTAATTCAGCATTGATCTTTTGCGGATCATCTTCATCATGAACGATGATCTCAGTAGTTATCAATTCTTCAGGGGTATCTGATGGTAATAAGATATTAAAATTAAGATCAACGCTAAAATCAACCGTTGCCCATAGCTTACCATCTTTTTCGATTTCAACGGTCTTGCTAGGAATCTTATCTTGGCTTAAAACTGCCGTTTTATAATTTTCAAAGCCATAATCAAAAAGCTTTTGCGTATCAGTATAGCGCAAATCTCCCGCACTTTCACCTAAAACGACTGCGATCAATTCCATGTTGTTAGCGTTTTTCGCATAAGTAACCATGGTATAGCCAGCCGCTTGGGTATAACCGGTCTTGCCCCCGATCGCATGCTCATAATAATGTTTACCTTCGATCAACATTTGATTGCCATTCGCAAAATAGCGCACATCGGGCTGTTTATTGGTTGGTTGAGCCTCATAGGTTGGGGTACCAAAGATTTCTAAAAAGGTCTTGTTTTTGATACATTGTCGCGTGATCATGGCCATATCATGCGCACTAACATAGTGGTTAGGATCAGGTAAGCCATGAGGATTAGCGAAATGGGAATCCGTAATACCCCATTGCGCGATCGTACTGTTCATTAAATTGACAAATTCATCGATCGATCCACTAACCGCTTCCGCTAAGACACAGCTAGCATCATTCGCACTTTGCAACAAGGTTGCATAAAGCAGATCCTTAACGCTGATCTGTTCACCAACATCTA
>JALEMK010000064.1 GCA_022768265.1 Erysipelotrichaceae bacterium | reverse complement strand
CCTGGATCTGGTTTTGGTACTGCTGGACAAGCTGTTGTTCCATCGGTTGTTGTGCCGCCTGGACATGTACAAATTCCACTATTGCCATCCCAGGTTCCGCCACTTGCTCCACATTGTCCTGGATCTGGTTTTGGCACTGTTGGACAAGCTGTTGTTCCATCAGTTGTTGTGCCACCTGGACATGTACAAGTTCCACTATTGCCATCCCAGGTTCCTCCACTTGCTCCACATTGTCCTGGATCTGGTTTTGGTTTTGCTGCTGCATAGCATCCTTGATTTCCATCCCAATTAGGTTTATCTGCTGGACAGCTACAAGCACCATTATTCCATGTTCCACCAGTATCTGTACATAGTTTTTGATTAGGGTCGGTTGGCGCCGCTTCACAAATACCATTATTATCTACTGTTCCTGAAGGACAACTGTAATCACAAGTCCCTTTGACTTTATCCCATTTAAAGCCTGCTGCAACACAGCCATTACTATCTTGATAATCAGAAGGTTTCTTCTCCGTTACAGTTGCTGCACACTTACCATCTCCATCATTATCATCAGTACCTGATGGACATGTTGCATAACATGCGTTATTGGTTGGATCCCATTTATTACCGTTGGCAATACAATCAGTTTCATTTGTAAACGTTGATGGATCAGCCTTTGTAGCTCGACAATATTTACCGTCTGATGTCGTGCCTTGTGGACACACGGTTACACAAGCATTAGTTGATTCATCCCAAATAAAGCCTGCACCTTGACAAGTTGCTGCATCAGCATAGTTAGATGCACTATCTTGGATACATCCCTTATTTTCAACAAATTCTCCTGCTGGACATGCACAAGCTGAGCCATTCCATGTTCCGCCCGTTTTTGTACACCAGTAAGATTGTGGCGTTTCCGATTGAATTATTTGTTCAGAATATGTTTCATTAGAAATTGTTGGAGCATAGAATTCCCAATTCGCATCCCATTTAAATGATTTAGGCGCGGTTATTTCACTATTTAAATCTAAATTTCTAGTAATTGCATTATGGTTATCTTCAATTGATCCCTCATAAGGTCTAACTATTGATAATGCAAGTTGAGCTGATTCAGACCATACACTGGAGTTATATCCTGTAACCCTTGATCCCACGATATTAAAGACGCTTTCAATGTTTTCTTGGTTATAAATACGGGAAGTTTTTTTCATTACATAGTTAAACAAATCAATAAATTGATCAACAGTAATATTCGTCGTAATATTATCCCCAGCTGCATCCAATACATTTAACAATTTATTTAAATCACGCGTACGCATCGCAGTAGTTAAAATAGATGTGACTACTTGTTGCTGATTGGCTTGTCGTTGGAAATCCCCTGTTGCATATAAATGTCTTTCACGTGCGAAAGCTAAAGCCTGTTCTCCGTTAACTGGTACATTTTCACCTGCTGGAATCCATACTGTATAATGTCCACGCTCATCAGAAGAATTTTGCCCTACAAATTCATATGGGTT
Source organism: Erysipelotrichaceae bacterium (assembly GCA_022768265.1). Classification (GTDB taxonomy): domain Bacteria; phylum Bacillota_I; class Bacilli_A; order Erysipelotrichales; family Erysipelotrichaceae; genus JALEVB01. The sequence continues at coordinate 16,591 of JALEMK010000064.1, read as the reverse complement.
ATTAATAACTATTCCACCTAGTGCATCAACTATATCTACTACCCCTTGGAAATTACTTTCAAAATAATAGTCAATTTCAACATCTAATAGATTTTCAATCGTATCAATCGTACACTGAATTCCTTGAACACGTGCGTGTCCTAACTTATCGCTTGCTTGTCCAGCATAGCATGCAATTGGAACATAACTATCACGGGCAATCGAGGTCATCGTGATCGTCAGACTAATTGGATTAAAGGTAACTAACATATTGGCATCCGATCTGCCCTCATCAACCCCTAAAACTAAGATTGATATTGGTTCTGATGTTATATCTTTTTCCGATTTATCTACTGAAACTGTAACCGTGTCTTTGAAAGTTTCAACTGTACTTAAACTTTCCAACGCCTCTTCATATCCTGCTACGACCTCAAAGATCCCAACATAGTTGCTAGGCATGATTGCTGCATCTACCTCATCAGCTACTAAAGCCGTAAATAAAGAGTTCAAATCTGTATATTCGCTATAATCAACACTGGTAACAACACTTTCGATATTAGATTTACCTATATCCGTATATTTTGCCCCGGCCATTATCCCTACAGTTTTCCCATCTAACTCACTTACTGCTGTTACTCCTTGCTTTGCAACAATCGCAGCTTCTACTACTTCCTGTTGTTCTCCTGTAGTTACAATTTTGTTTACATTTCGATTTAATTTTAAAGAAGCATATGAGCCATAACCTGAAAGTAATGAAAATACCACTACTAATATAACTGTTGTATTAAAAATACTTTTTTTACGGCTTTTAATGCTGATGATAAACAAAATATTGATTGTTAATAGTAATATTAAGATTAAGACATTAATTAAGATAAATACTAATTTACTAAAATTAGAAAATTGCGTTAATGAAGTCATCAAAAAGATGATCCCAAGATCGATCAGTGCAATAATAACTGCTAATGCTATATTTACCGGTACGGTATTACCTGTAAATTTTTTAGAAGATGTTTTTTTCATATTTGCCATAATAGCACCTCCTAATCCCAATTATCATAGATAGATACTATTTCATAGCGTCCATCATGATCTATAATCGTAAAATATCCTTGTTGTTGAAATTCATTAACATCTATTTTAGAAGAAGGTTTGTATGTCCATTTAGCTTCTATATAATATGCACTATATGGACGATCCCCAATAAAATAATCAGCGGCTCTATCAACAACCGGAGTTTCAACCCTTTCTACTTCAAGCAAATTTTCACGACCATATTGATTAATATATAAGTCTAAATCTGCATAGAATTCATAACGCATTTGGGTTTGAAACATCATGTATTTTGGCCCGTAAAGATATTGTAAGCCACCTACTTCATAGTTCCCATCTTTATTGGTCCAAGTAAAGCAATCTGCAATAAATGATTTAACCAAGAACTCTACGGCCTTCATATCATCATCGGCCTTTAATGCTTTAGTTAGTTCATTAAAGTATTCTTTTTGTAGATCTGTAGGATTATTACCTATTTCATATAAATCATTCGATAATTTACTACCTGAATCAACTTTTAAAGTTTCACCCGATGCATTAGTATTTTTTACTGAAATATTGATGATATTAAAACCAAAAAAAGCCGTAACCGCAACGGATAAGATAATCATTGCTAAAATAATATTGTTATTTGCTTTTTTAATTTTTCGACGTTTAGCCTTTTCTTCAGGGCTTAGCGAGACTTTTTTAACTTGCTTGCTCATATGATCCTCCTTCTTCATAGACTTTCTTTATGATATAATTTGGTCTTTTTTTCACTTCCATATATGTTTTTGATAAATACTCACCAATTATTCCTAAGGCAAGTAATTGGATGCCACCTAAAAATAACATAATTGATACCATACTTGGCCATCCGTCTACAGGATCACCAAATATCAATGCTCTACCAACAACAAATATCAAACTGCAAAATGCAATAAACGAAATGATTATCCCCATAAAAGTAGCTATGCGTAAAGGAGCAATTGTAAATGCAATTATACCTTCAATTGCATACTTCAATAATCCCCAGAAGCTCCAGCTTGTTTCGCCAGCAACCCTTTCTACATTTTCGTATTCTAAATATTTTGTTTTAAAACCTACCCAAACAAATAAACCTTTGGAAAAACGATGATACTCTTTTAGTGACAATATAGCATCTACTACCTGTCTTGTCATCAAACGATAATCTCTTGCGCCATCAACTATTTCTACTTCTGTAAAACGATTGATTAGTTTATAAAATTGACGTGCAAAAAAAGATCTAATCGGTGGTTCCCCTTGTCGAGAAACTCTACGTGTTCCAACGATATCATATCCTTGATTAATTAGTTCAAACATCTTAGGCAAATACTCAGGAGGATCTTGAAGATCAGCATCCATTACTGTTATATAGTCACCTTTTGCATGTTCTAAACCCGCTAATAAAGCCCCTTCTTTACCAAAATTACGACTAAAATCAATCACCTTGATACAATCAGGATGTTGTTGCTGTAATTCAATACATTTTTGTAAAGTTGCATCTTTAGAGCCATCATTAACATAAATTATTTCATAGTCTAATTCCATCGTTTTTAGAACTTTATCTGTTGCCGCATAAAATAATGCAACAGTCTCTTGTTCGTTATAACAGGGTACAACAATTGATAACAAGCTCATATTTTCCCTCCGTGTATCTTTGATATTTTATTATATATTGATTAAAAAGTAAATTTTAATATTATTTATTATTTTTTAACAATCAGTTTTTATCCTTAGATATATTTCGAAAGATCCACGCAAATATCATGATGTTCCATCTACGCACAACCCTAAAATATTTATTTTTTAATCCAGGCAAGCTATGCAAATATCTATTTTTTGCCCAATTAGGAAATTTATCATTTAGTAAGTTCCATCCTAGCATGATCGTATTCTTACGATCTTCTTTATCTGCTATCTTTGCACTTCTCAAGAAGCTATTTCCCAAGAAAAATTTAATATGTAAATATTCCAGTTCATCATGATATTGTTCATATTCATTAATTTGTTGATAATGATCAACAATTCCATTAAAGACGGTGATCATATTTTTAACCTCATGATTATTCGTATGCGTTATGCTTTTTCCATGCTGCACATAATATACAAAAGCTTCATCAATAAAGCTAATTTTATCCACATGCGCGCATAGGCAATACAAAAAGTATGCGTCCTCATAACGATTACCATCAGGAAAGCGTATATTGGTGCTTCTAACAAAGGCAGTATCGTATAATTTATTCCACAATACCGCAAATAGGTTAATCATCATTTCTTGCTTAGGTTCATAAGGACCTTCTTTTTCTAGACGATTATTTCCATTTTCTACCCAATTAAAATTTGTGACTACCATTTGAGCTTTTGTTGTTTCTATTTTTTGCAACATTTTTTCAAACATGGTTTTTTCCGCATGATCATCACTATCTAAAAAACCAAAATAAGGTGTTTCCACCTTATCTAAAGCATAATTTCTTGCTGAAGCAATCCCTTCATTTTGTTTGGTGTATACTTTAACATTAGGAAATTTATTGGCATATTCGGTAATGATATTTAAAGAATTATCCGTTGAACCATCATTGATAACGATGATATCAAGTTCTTTCAATGTTTGATTAACCAAACTATCCAAACATTTTCCAATATATTTTTCACTGTTATAACAAGGTACTATTACACTGACTTTATTCATTACTTATTGTCCTTTTGATACGCATCATGAATACGATTCAATAAAATTGCTACTAACATCGCTAAAAAGATCGTGGTAACAAATTGATCTAAAGTATGACCGCTCGTATAAGCAGCGCCTAGCATTGCTACCACTGACATCGCATATACCATAACATCAAGCTTCAGTAGCTTTTGCCATTTTACTAATACTAAAATTGCTCCAGCTAAAGTAGTTAACACCCATGGTACGCAACATAATAATTCTCCAACATAACCTAAAGTATAAACCTGTTGAACAAAATCTTGTTCTAATAAGATCGATCCATTCATAAAGGTTGAATAACCCATACCTAAGAATTTTTGTCCTTGAGTAATATTTTCATATTTATAATTCATAAATATTTTCTGAATCTGGCGACCCCCAACCCGTTCTTCAACTTCATGATTTAGGATCATATCACACCAGAAATATGGATCAAATTTATAATTGTACCAATCAATGTAATACATCGTTGGTATGCTTTGCGCATATTTCGCTTTGATCCCATATTGTTCAAACATAAAGATATAATATTGATTAAACTCCGCCGTCCCTGGAATCAATTCCGTTTCCTGTGTGAAAGCTTCTCGCCCTTCATCTGCCATGCCATTATCAAGCAAAGCTAAATCGTTAACAGCATCTACCTGTTGATTTTGAATAGCTGGGGTGTATGGTAAGATCATCGCAAAAATGATGGTACAAGCTCCAGCTAAAGCTACGACATTAATTTTAATCTTTTGATTCTTCAAGATAAAACAATCAAACAAATATAGAACCAAAAAACATGCTGGCAATAATAAAGCACCGTATGTAGCAACTCGAGTTCCTAATATCTGCATAGATAAGCTATGCACTAAGATCAATGCTCCAACACCTATCTTTTCTTTTTTGCTTGTTGCCTTACTGAAAAAATAATATAACAACGGCAATAAGGCAAACATCAAGATTCCTATGGTATTACCCTCATCAAAAAAGAACTTACTTGCTAATTCACGCGGGTGATTATTTTCATAGATACCCGTAAACCAACTAATAAAACTAGCAATGGTATAACCATAATAGGTACTTTTACCAAAAACAAAAACATCACCTAAAAAGATTGGAATAGCTATGATACTTGACATGAAATAAGTGATATTCTTGATGATCTTTTCCGAAAAATGCAAATTGTAGATACAATATACCACGCCATAAGGCAAAACTAAGGTTAATATATATGTCAATTCTTGAAACCAATTAAATTGGAAATTGGTTGTCAACGATAAATCTGGATAAATCGCCACTGCTTGTTGACAATGAAAATAATAATAAACTGCCAAACAGATTGCATATAGCCCACCGAAGACAACCGTCTTCTTTTTATTTTGATCTTTTAAATAAAAGGTTCCCAAAATTAATAAAGGAATGATGATAAAACGAATGATCGTTGATAAGCGTGGTAAACCAAATTGATCCAAGAAATCATAGATCAAATAGTCCATATCAATTAACGGCTGTAAGGCAATAAGTAAGATCACTGCCCACATCAATACTTTTTCATTAATAATTTTTTTGATCATTAAAGAACCTCCTCGAATTGTTTTAATATTTCATCATTGGGATAATGATAATAAACCAATGCTTTTTTCATTTCTTGCAAACGTTTTGGATCTTTTAAAGCCTCATAATAAGCTATATTTAAACTTTCTTGATTATTTTCACAGATCCAGCCATGGCATTCTTCCATGATTTGTTCTTCTACGCCACTAACTCTAGTAGATAACACCGGGGTTCCAGCAATCAAGCTTTCATTGATCACGGTTGCAAAGCCTTCATATTTGCTGCATAGAACATAAAGATCACATTTCGCGATATCCGCATAAGGATTTTGCTTGATTCCCACAAAAAAGACATTTTTCAAATTATTATCTTTGACGATCTTTCTTAACATTGCTTCTTGAAAACCACTGCCCACGATATATAAATTATGTTCAATTCCACGATCTATGGCATATTTATGTGCATATAACAAACGATCCAATGCCTTTTGCGGATGAAAGCGCGCTACGCTGATAACATTTAATCCCGCTGTATTAACGATGCATGCATCCTTATTTTTCATTCCAGTAACTACTTTATCAATATCCATCAAATTGTGAATGACCGTGCCATTATCCACTTCAAACACTTTTTCATAAGCTTCTAATGCCTGTTTGCTATCAGCAATATTTAGATCGATCAATCTTAAAGCATTCTTTACTAATGGCATATGATTTTTCGAATAATTGCAGACACTGTAATCTGTTAAGACCCAATTTAATTTGCGTAAGCTATCGCCATAAGCCGTAAAGATCGTACAAAAACCTTCTTTACACGCTAACTCAACATCATATTGTTTCGTCAACATCTTTTTGCGTTCTTTGATGATCTTGCGCTTGATGAGCCCTGTTTTCATATAAAATAATAATCGCAGCTTTTTGATCAATTTAGCTACTTGAAACTTACGTAATAACTCTATCAACGACTCATCGATCGTATCAAAAAAAGGTGTGCCATAAATGATATTGACATTCAAGGGAATCTCTTTCATCAAAGTTCCATGAGGATGTAATACCAAAAGATCGATATCATATTTATCTTTATCTAAATACAAAATGAGCGTATTCAAAACCCTTGCTACGCCCCCCATTCGCATTTCATCATTCACAAACAGAATTTTCCGCTTATCTATCATATATTTTCAATACCAGTTTGTATTTTCCCTTCTCTAATAATTTAAATATTACTTTTTTCTTAAAACTAGTTTCTTTATATCTTTCATCATTGCGATAATTTGGATAATACTTGCGTAAATATTGCATATTTTCTGCTAAGTATTCTTCCCTAACCGCTTTATCATCAAATTCTTTGATCCTTAACGTTGTTAAATCTAAACCATGTAATATGTATAAGCTTTGCAGCTTGGCTAACAATCGCGGATCACTATTATTTATTTTAACATACTCTATACAGCGATTAATAGCCTCATATATCTCGAATATCTTTTTATTAGCACTATGGGCAATCGAGCCACTTCTTTGATAATAAACATAGAAAGCTTCATTGACCTTACAGATCTTTTTAGCTTTATATAATAGAACCGGTACAGTAGCTAGATCTTCATAATACTTGCCAACGGGAAACAACCAGTCATTAAACAAAGCTAGACGGTAAAGCTTATTACAAGCACTATTATTAATGACCATAAGTTCACTATCTTCTTTGACCGAACCTTGATCAAATGCTCCCCCACCTGCAAAATCTAATCGTCCATCATCATATAGATATTCCATATCACACACGCAAATATCACTATTCGTAATTTGGATCTGCGCTAGCATTTCTTCGATCATCTTCGCTTTTATAAAATCATCGCTGTCAATAAACGCAACAAATTCACCCTTAGCTTGTTGGATACCCGCATTACGTGCATCACTTAAACCACCATTTACCTTATCTATAATCTTGACCCTTGCATCTTTGTTAGCATAATTTTGACAAATAGCTAGACTATTATCTTTAGAGCCATCATTGACCAAGATTATTTCTAAATTTTGATATGTTTGAGCAATTATACTATCGATACATTTAGAAAGATATTTTTCTACATTATATATAGGTACTACAATACTCACTAAAATACTCATTTTGATCACCATTATTAGTATAACAAAAAATAAAAAGCTTATACATAAAAAAAAGATAGCTCAGCTATCTTTTGATAATCAGCCCTCACAATTCCAGCCATCGCAACCATTTTTCCAAAAAAATCTTGAAGCATAATTAATAGGCATCTCATTATACCAGCTAAAATCATTTCCACAGAATATGATTTCTAACTCTCCAAGATTTTCAAATGTTTGTGTCCCAATCGTGATTTTATCTTGTGTCACTTGGATATCCGTCCCATTAGCATTTGTGCTTATTGGCTGATCTGATGATGCGATTACCTCTTTATTAACAATAACCGCATGATAATTTTGGGTCTTATTGGCTAAAAAATCAAAATTGATGCCGGCAGCCTGCAACAATTGATTTTCATAGTCCCCGATGGTCGTATTAGTTGCTCCCGTATATTTAACTACTATCGTCATATCATATTTACTAGCATAGTCTAATAGCTGATACACATCTACATTTTGGTCAAACAAAGCAGCTGAGGTAATCGCTGATAATTCATTTAACAATTTAGCATAAGCATCATTTTCCTGATGTTTGGTAACATAACCTTTATCTTGTAAATAATGTGCCATATATTTGCTACATTTTTGTGCACCCCAAGTATTATTATGCCAAGTATCACCATCCATCCCTAAGGTAAAGCCGATTTCTTCTGCCAATGCTAAAAAATCAACATGTTCAATACCTTTTTCATCAGCGAGATCCCATATGGCTTGCAAATGATCATAATTTTCTTGATCGATATCGATTGCTGCTTTAAATAGGATCAACTTGATATTATTTTTCTCACATAAAGCTATAATTTTATCTAATGCTTCCAAATCATTTTCTCTAAAAATAATTTCTGTATTCCCTCGCTCAAATGGAATCAAGTGATTGAATTTTCTTTCTACCGGCTGTTGCGCCACATAGCCTAACATTTCATTATATTCACTATCATCAGGATTTACCAAAAAATCATCCTGTTTCCATTTGCCATGATTCATCAACAAATCAAAGGCATACTCTAATTTCTTTTCATCATTTTCAACTTCTAGACCTGCTTTGATACGATTTAATCCTGTCATTTGTTGAGCAGCTTTATAATACATGCCATCAGCGTAGCACACACTACGCGAAGGCATCATCGTAAAAACATCTAACAAAACGACTTCTGGACTTTGTGTTTTTAAAGCTTCAACCAAGAAATGATAGGACATGCTCATTGGCTGACAACCACTGCCTAAAACATAGCTATAATAGCCACTTTCTGTGTAAATAACTGCTGGATTCATGGAATATTGGGCATGTGATGAACCTAAAACAATGATATCCAAGATATCTTTAGGAACGTTACGAAATTGATTTCCTTCATTGCTTTCATCATAGCGAAAAACTGGTGTCAAAGCTACCCATGCGCCTATCACGATCACTATCACTAATAATGTCTTAAATAAAATCTTGAAAATATTCTTAGCCACTTACATCATCCTTTTAATTGCGCGGTTTTCCGCAATTTTTACAAAACTTTCCATCATTTATTGTTCCACAGCTACATTGCCATTGAGGCTGTAAACGAGGTTTTCCACATTGCTTGCAAAAGTTACCATCATTTGTCGTACCACATTCACAAGTCCATAGGTTTTGCGATGTAGGTTTTGGCTGTCCACATTGCTTACAAAAATTACCATCATTATCCATTCCGCATTTACACATCCATGTATCTGCCTTTAAGTTTTGATTGCCCATTGCATATAGATCTTGAAAATTTGAACCATTGGCATTTGCCATATTTAATCCCATGAATCCTTGCATTGCTCCATTAGCATTGCCGGCAGCTGCTCTCATCGCATCAGCTTGTGCCCCTGCTAGTTGAGCAGCAGCCATTGTTGGATTACGGAAAACTGCGCTCTTTTGTAATTCTTTTATCATTTTTGCATCTTCTTCAGGCAAATTAACCGAATTTAATGCAATGCTCACAATCTCTAGACCACGTGTTTGTTGCCATTTTTCTTTTAAGGCTTCATTCATTGCTTGGCAAAGATCATCAACATGACCAACGATCTCATTTGGTCTTAATCCTGTTGACGAAAGTTTTGCCATTGCTGGTTGCAATGCACTAATAAACTCACTTTTTAATTGTTGATCAAGTTCTTCTTTTCGATAACTTTGTTCTACATTTCCACAGACATTCATATAAAATAACAAAGGATCGCTTATTCGATAACTATATACACCATTGCATCTTACAGATACATCAATATCTAGACCAATATTAGCATCAACTACTCTAAAAGGAATTGGGGTTGGTGTTCCAAACTTATTATCTAAAAGTTCTTTAATGTTGAAATAATAAACTCTTTGATCTTTGCCTGGATCTCCACCAAAGCCAAAACGTGAAATCATGGTTTCAAAAGTTGCTTTGATACCTTCACCTAGATCACCAGTGAAAACACTTGCTTCGCTAGATACATCGTATACATACTCTCCTGCCTCTGCACAGACATCAATTACTCTACCCTGTTCACTGATGATCATACATTGACCATCCGCAACAACAATGCCAGAACCATTAGAAATTACATTATCATTACCTCGGTTTGCTGAATGCTTTCCTGTTTTCTTTTGCCCTTTTACTACTAATGTATCATTATCCAAAGAGTCACAATAGAAAAACTCCTTCCACTGATCTCTTAATGTACTGCTTGCTGAAACTATTCCTGCTTTAATCAAACCCATATTATTTTCCTCCTTTAAAATTTACCACTTGATCCACCATGGCTCCTACCTGATGAACTGATGTGCGTGCTTGAGCCACTTGACTGCTTTGGCTTAGCTCTTCTTGTAACATGACGATACAAGAAAATATCTTTGCTTTTGGTAATCTTCATGCTTCCAGGTATCGTATAATCAAAGGCTCCTTTTTGTGGCCTAGCACTATTTAAGTCATTATACATCACATATACACATGTTGCGCCTATAACTAAACCAATACCTATTGCTAAAAAAATCCATACGCTTCCCAGCTCACCTTTTGGCATATTACCATTATCATATGGTTTGCCTTCTTTGGCCTGCTGCATAAATTTTTCACACGTAAGTGTAAATTTATCAAAAGCTTCATAATAATTACCTGATGACAATTCATCTAAAAATTGATCTTCTAAATAATCTAAGCCTGCATCAGTAAATACTTCTATCCCTTTACCACAAGTTGAAATAGCCCAATCTCGATATTCCATTGATACCAACAACAAAATACCATCATGATCGTTTCCTTGACCATAACCATTATAATCAAAATAATCATCTGCGAAGGCTTGCGAAGTTTTTCCATCCAAACTATAGTTAGTAACAATTACAACATCCATCTGATATTCATCAGAAATTGTTGATAAAGCATCTTGCAATTGTTGCTCCTCTTGTTGGGTCAATAAGTCGGCATCATCTATGATCAATTGTTTTTGTGCGCTTGCATTTAAGCTCATTGCCCACAAGCATATACATATCATTACTATTTTCCAAATTCTTTTCATACCGATCACCCTAAGATACCCGCATTCCATAACAACAATATCACAACATAGAAAACAATCATGCTAATAAGACTTATACCTATAAACCATGTCAATGCCGCTTTGCGATCACATGGTAAATTACCAACAAATTTCCCTGTTTGGCCATTCATTGCAAAAGTGTAATTTTTGCCTTGCCACTTAGTTGTCAATAGCCACACAGGGTATAAAGCATATTGAACTTTATTGTTGTCCAAATGAATACCAGCATGTTCACATACCAAAGAGCCATATCCACTAGCACTGGTAGCAAAAGCATCCTTAGTACTTTGAACAATGCGTTGATTAGCTCTATCAATGCTTTGTTCCATATCAACATCATATCGATCAGCGAAATAACCTGCAAGATATGCTGTTTGGAAATCTGTAGCCTCTTTGATATCAAATGGTTCAATTGCTTCCATCAATTCGTCACTTATTTTACTAGAGCCATCTACTGGAACCTTTGTAAAACCAATATTTCCTTCTCTAACTATGGCATAAAAACTAGTTTCAGTATAATCATAATTTTGATTGCTCCAAAACCTAGTTCTTGTACCTTTATATCGCATCTTAGCATCTACCTCGGCATCAAACAACCAAAATGGTACATATATCCCTTTGATTTCTTCAATGATATTCTCATTTTTAAAATATTTAGGTAATAACTTCTTTCCTTTATAATGATTCATCAACATCTGTTTAGCTTGTTGTTTATCTAAACGAAATGGAATTACCAGATCTGGTCTTAGATCTGCTTTGAAATTTTCATTTACAACTACAGCATTACCACAATATGGACACATCGTTGCCGCCGTTGTATCATCAGTAACTATTTCTCCACCACAAGATTGACATACATATAAACGCATCTTATCAATCTCATCTTCTTGCCAAGTGCTACCTAAGTCTTGATTCCATTCCAACTTGCTTTCTTGTTCGCTCTCTAGCTGTTGACCATATTCTTTTAATGATTCAACTTCAAACTCACTATCACAATAAGGACATTTTAGCTTCTGGGCATGGGGATCAAATTCTACGCTACCTCCACAATTAGGACATTTAAATTCTTGTAAATTGCTCATTATATCCTCCTAAAATATTGCATAAATAAAATCACTCGCATCATATCCAGGACCATATACACCAAAAATCATCGTTACAAAAATCATGATAATATATACAGACCAGCGAATGATGAAATTACGTTTTGCTAGCCATTCGATCATATTGGTTTTATTTCGCATGATATCCGTTATGATCGTAATCATAATTATCACCCATAACCAATATAGTTCTTTAATGGTCAAACCTAAAACCTCATGATCGATCTGCCAACCACTGATATCCATCATTCCTTTGATGATCGTAAATGCTTCGCTCATTGAGCCACTTCTAAAAAAGACCCACAATAAAGAAACGATCATAAAGTTTATCAAGATTCCAAAAATGCGACCTATACCAGCTATCATAACTGGCCATTTTATCTCTTTAAAACTGGCTTTGATCATATTTTCAATGATATTAACGATACCATGACCTATTCCCCAAATCACAAAAACCAAGGTCGATCCATGCCAAATACCACTAATGATGAAGACAATCATTATATTAACGTATTTACGCATAGTTCCTTTACGATTTCCGCCTAAAGGAATATAAATATAATCTTTCAACCATGAACTTAATGAAATATGCCAACGATCCCAAAACTGCATGATTGAGGAAGCTAAGTATGGCGTCTTAAAGTTACGATCGATCTTAAACCCTAACATATTGCTGATCCCAATGGCTATATTACTGTAACCATCAAAATCTAAATAAATATAAAAGGCATATAAAACCACAGCAAAGATCAAGCTAGCTCCTTTTGCTTCACTTGCAAATGCATTATTACATACCATTCCTAGATAATCAGCAAAAACCATTTTTTGAAACATCCCAAATCCACATAGAACGGCCCCATTTTTTGCTGTAGTATAATCAAAGCGATATGGAGCGTTAAGCTGTTCAACAAAACTTTTTGCACGGTTGATCGGTCCAGCGGTTATTACTGGGAAAAAACTGACATATACTGCATAATCAACCAAGCTGATTCGTTTGATTTTCTTTTTATATAGATCATATAGATAACTAATGATCTTAAAAGTATAAAATGATAAACCTAGTGGCATGAAGATATTGGTAAAACCGAATAATCCACAATATTTAAAAAACGCTAACCCCAAGATCATCGGAATCAAGGAAATGATCAACATTTCTTTAGTACGATTTTTTCGTATCAAAAACGCCATCGTATAACTGTATATGATCATCATTAACAACCATATCAAATGAATTAGTTTGCCATAGGATAAGACAAAAAAGACATTCGCGATTAAAATAATAAGTTTCCGTAACTTATTATTAGCGAATGCCGACAAAATAAACACGATACCAACAAAAAGAATAAACTGCCAAGATAAAACGCTCATTTAAAAACCTCACCACTTTTTAAGGTCATTACCTTTGACGATAAAAGCTTTTTTAGCAAGTTTTGCTAATGGATCATCAGAATAAGAATCTGAGTAAAAATTATCAATCACACCTTGGGGAAAACTTGCATAAAAACGCTTGACCTTTTCTGGCCCCCAACAGTTTTCTCCATCATATTTACCTGTATGTGGATCAACATTTGAAGCCATACAATTCTTGATACCTATTTTATCACAAAAACGTTTAACGATAAATAAGGGCGAAGCAGAAATTACCACATCATCACTTCTTTGTTGTGCATAATACCAAGGCTTGATATTATGCAGATGTTTTTCTACGTATTCATCAACAAAATCATCCATATCCGGGATATATCGGAAATAGCTATACAGAGTCTTTTTAAAGGTCATCTTATCAACTAGATGCAAAACAAAAAGCAAGCCAGTAATACCTATTTTTGGTAAACACAACAGGGTTTTAGGACGATGACAAAAAGAATATTTAACAAAATCTGCCGTACTATCACCATCATAGATAGTATCATCAAAATCATATACATTCATAAGTTTACTCCATCTTCAAATTAGCTATATTAACGATATCAACGATTTTACCGCTCATATCATCCACCACGATCATCAAAAATTCATCATTAGGGCCATAAACATTTTCCCCATTATACCAAACACTATTATCCTCTTTTATTTCTACGCTATTTTCTTGATAAGCTACATAACGATCAGGATAAATAGTGCCTTTTTTATATACCAAATGCCGATGATCCTCGCTAAACCAATGATCACGATCACTGATCAAAACCGTTACATCAAAATAGTCAATATATTCTTTTAAACGATAATAGTGCTTATTGGTCTTAAAGATCATCTGTAAAGTACCAAAATATAGTTCATCATAGGCTTGCTCATAATTATGGCTTGGTTCTAATTGATAATTATTTGTAATAAACTGAGCTAAGTAAGCAGTAATTTTATAAGACCCCGGTACCGTAGCATGCCATAGATCGCCATCTAGTTCATATTGATAATTTAGCTCATCGCTTAAATAATTAAAATCAATGTAATTGATGGCATTTTGCTCGCAATAATCCCAAATATAACGATAAATATTCGCATCTTCTTGACTTATATAATATGGCGTTTTGATGACCAATAAAGGTATTTCTTCACTTTGACACAATGCAACGATCTTTAAAAAAGCTTGTAATCTTCTTTCAGGTGGTTCAACACTGCTATCAGCCACAAATGCTTCGCGATCCCAAATGATATCAGAATATGGCAAAACGGGGGTATAGCCAAAATAATCATTTTTTTGATGTTCAAAGATATCTTGGGCATTAGCAAAATCTAAGTACGGCAGCCGATTAGCGTAAAGACTAACATCAAAAAAGTTTTCCATCACTGTATGATCAAACATATTTTTATAGGCCTCTAGCTTATTGGTGCTCGCCTTTAGATCTTGGATGCTTGTACGATAAGCTCCTGGGACCTGACATGCAGTCGCCTCATGGCTAAGAGCAAAGATATCTAACACCACTAATTGCGGATCTTGAGTTTTTAAAGCCTCTACTAAATAGTGATAGGTAACTTCCATTGGTTGGCATTGTCCAGCAAAATCATAAGATGATAAACCGGTATAATAGGCGAATACTCCCGGGTTTAAAGCACTGTATAAATGGCTAGTACCAATTCCTAATACATCGATGCTATTATCTTTTAAAGCATAAAATCCATCTACTTTTTCTTTGGTATTATCAGCTTCCGGATAGCTTTGTGGCCGAGTAAGTTTCGACGCAAAAAGTGCTACGCATATTGCGAAGCCTACAAGAATAGATATTTTAAATCCTGCTTTAAGTATCGTCTTGATCATAAACGCTCCCTAAAAATTACTATAAATAAAATCACTGACATATCCACCATCATATGGAAATAACATCACAAATACAAATACTATGCCTAAATATACCGCCCAACGCACGATAAATGGCATACGATTAAAATCGTCTATTCCATTTGTAAAATATCTAAATAGATCACTAACAAAGACAAAGGCTAACAACAACCACAACATGATCCAATCAAAATAACTGATCCCAATATTGCTTAAAACCAGTTCCCAGCCTTCAAAAACAAATAAGTGCTGCAAATAATCGACTGCAATATTAAAATCCAACCTAAAAAACAACCAAGCAACATTAACAAAACCAAAGGTAACTACTATGGCCAACAGTTTATATAGCAACTTAATAAATTTATTATCAATATTTAGCTTATTGGTAATTCTTGTGTGATAAATATTGGCACCTATTTGACCAATCCCATGCAAAAAGCCCCACATGATAAAATTGGCGGTATTACCATGCCATATGCCACTTACTAAACTAACGATCATGATATTAAGATATTTACGATAACTACCTTTACGATTTCCTCCCAAAGGAATATATAAATAATCTTTCAGCCATGAGCTAAGCGAAATATGCCATCTACGCCAAAAATCACTTAGATTATGAGCCAGATAAGGTACATTAAAGTTACGACAAGTATCAATTCCCAACATCTTGGCCAAACCGATGGCGATATTGCTATAACTATCAAAATCTGTATATAATTGCATGCCATAAGCCAAGATTCCTACCAGCATATAAACGCCATACAACTCATCCGCTCTAGCAAAGATATTATTTGCGACCTCGCTTAAACGCGCGGAAATGATCATTTTTTCAAACAATCCCATTCCAAAGATCACAAAACCACTTTTTAATTGTTCATAAGATAATTGACGATTTAAAGCATTGAGCTGAGCTATGAAGCGATTGCAACGTTCAATCGGCCCTGAGGTTATCTGGGCAAAAAAGAAGACATAATTATAGTAGTCAAAAAAATTACAAACTGGTTCATATTTTTCATTCTTAACATCAAATAGATATCCTACGATCTTAAAAGTAAAAAAGGATATCCCAACAGGAACGATAATGTTAAAGGTCTGACTAAAATATTTGGTCACGACCAAACCAAACAAGCAAATCAAGATTGTTGTGCAAAGCAGGTTGATTCTTTTATTTTTAGCCGCTAAATAACTTACGATCGTAATCAATAACAAATAAATAAAGCCATGAACC
>JALEMK010000139.1 GCA_022768265.1 Erysipelotrichaceae bacterium | reverse complement strand
CTATTATTCATAAATTAGATCCTCGCGCTAAGATCATCGCTATGTTGATGCTTTTGATCGCTATCTTCTTACCTGCTGGTTGGATTGGATATGCTTTGATAACGGTCTGCGTGGTTACTGTGATCTTTATGGCTAAATTGTCTTTAAAATTTGTTTTTAAAGCCATGAAGCCCATGATGTTCATGATGGTTTTCTTGCTAGTGATCAATATCTTGGTCGTAAAGACGGGAAATATCATCATTAGTTTGGGTAGTTTTGCAATTTATAGTGACGCTATTTTTCAAACTTTATACATCGTTGTACGTTTGATGTTGATGATCATGATCACAACAGCTTTAACTGCTACCACAAAACCTTTAGATCTAACGTTAGGAATCGAAGATCTGCTTAAGCCCTTAGTGCGCTTCAAAGTTCCAGCGCATGAAATTGCGATGTTGATAAGTATCGCTTTGCGATTTATTCCTGACTTGATCGAAGAAACGCAAAGGATCATGAAAGCTCAAACATCGCGTGGGGTTGATCTTAAGGAAGGTAAGTTAAAAGAAAAAATCATGGCGATCTTATCTTTGATCGTACCATTATTTGTATCAGCTTTTCAGCGGGCGGAAGATCTGGCCAATGCAATGGAAGCAAGAGGCTATGCGCCAGGTGCCACAAGAACCAGATATAAAGTGCTAAAGATGAGCAAGAATGACTATGTACTTTTGGCAGCTAGTGCCTTGTTGTGTGTGGCTTTGATCATCATAACGATCTTATGATCAGATATAAATGTACTTTGATGTATGATGGTACCAATTACAATGGGTTTCAAACCCAAGTAAATGGCTCATCCATCCAGGAAGAAGTGGAAAAAGTTTTGACCAAGATCTGTGATCAACCAATCAAGATCGTAGCTTCAGGAAGAACAGATGCGAAAGTGCATGCTTATGGTCATGTGTTCCATTTTGATACGGATAAAGAACTTAGCATCTATAAATTTAAATACGCTATAAATGGTTTATTACCTAAAGATATTCAAGTGTGTGATATGGAAGTAGTGGATGAATTATTTCATGCACGTTATTGTGTAGCTTCTAAACAATATGATTATCTAATCAATAATGGCCATTATGATGTATTTAAACGTAATTACAGCTGTTATGAAAAGTATCCTTTAGATATCGAATTGATGCAAGAAGCAAGCAAGATCTTTATTGGGGAACATGATTTTACTAGTTTTAACGCTAGCCCTTTAACTGAATTTCCTAACCAAGTTAGATATATTGAAAAGATCCTTTTAGAAAAACAAGATGATATGATCAAGATCAGCTTTATTGGGGAAGGTTTTTTGCGTTATATGGTAAGGATGCTAAGTGCTTGCTTGATTGAGGTAGGTAAGAAAAGATTAACAGTAGCTGATCTAAAGGGCATGATGGAAGCGAAAGATAAAAAGGCTGTGCGTTATAACGCTCCAGCACAAGGCTTGTATCTTCAAAATATTACTTATTTTAAGATGTATCATGATGGAAACAATTTCATTATCCGCGACAGTGTTGCAAAAGATGGGGCCAATCTTCAAGGCTTGAAGATCATTGCTTCACGTCAAGATAATAAAGCGATCGGCTATATCGATAAAGATATTCATTGGCTAGTACAAGACGATGATTGCCTAGCTGAATGGCGAGAAATAACGGCAGCTAAAACACTTTGATTGAAATTAAAGTGTTTTTTTATTGGTGTAGCATAATTACTTCGATATATTGATGTTTATTACAATTTCATTTAAGTGCAAAAGATCATGGATAGATGCCATGATTTTAAATATCGTGAACGCTATGATCTTGGGTGATCATAGTTTTTAATTGTTTTTGGTATTGTTTTGGCGTCAAATGTAATTTTTGCTTAAAATGGTTGATATAGTTACTGGATGATGGAAAGCCACAGCTTAAAGCAATGGCGGTGATATTTGTTTGTTTAGGTAATAGTTCTAAGCTTTTCTTAAGACGATAATCAATGAGATATTCGTAGGGAGAAGTTTGTAATAGTTGTTTAAATAGATAACCACAATGACCAATGCTGATATTAGCGTAGCTAGCGATCTCCCTTAAACCAATATTTTCATTATAGTGTTGATGAATATAGGCGATACATGCTTCTAAAGCTTTGTAACTTGAGTGTTTTGGTTGGTTGGCACAAAAAGAGAAATTTTGCAAAATCATAAGCATCATTTGTACCAAGATAACATTGATATGGTATTCTTTGCATGTAACGTTAGGTTTGAAGCAGATAGCGTTTAATTCATTTACTAGTTGAAGTTGCTCGTTATGAAAAAGATGATAAACAAAAGCTGAGTGTTCTAGCAGATCTTTGATATTGCGTGCCATTGGACTATTTGTGCCAAAGGTAACGAAGTTATCCGGAAAAAGGAAGCTTCGGTAATGAGCATTTTCTTGTACGATGATGGTGTGAAGCGTGGCTTTATTGATCAATACTGCTTCATTACAATGTAAGATGAGATTTTTTGAAGCATTTTGACTTCTACCACGCCATATAAAACATAAATTATTTGAAGATCATTATGCCAATGTAGCTGCTGAAAATGCAGTCTAGGTGGTTGGCAATGTTGATAATTGACATCGATGGTCAAAAATGGAAAAGGACTATTGATAAGGGGGGGGCTTCATAAAGTTCATAGACATTTGTTTTTTGCATATTTACCTCATATATATAATCATTAGATGGATATTTCGTGATTTTTGCGATAAATATTGTGTAAAATTAGATATTATTATGATTATTTACTGATTAAAATATCAATTAGAGGAAATAGATATGAATAGTTTGGTCATAGCAATTAATGCGGTAGCTCCCTTTTTGATTTATTTGAGTTTTGGTTATCTTTTGATAAAAAGCAAATGCTGTGATGAGAGTTTCTTGCATCAGCTAAATAAATTTGTGCTTGCAGCATTGTTTCCCTTTACGATGTTTTATAATACCCACGATATTTCAATTAGTATTGGTTCTTGTGCAAAAGTTGTGAGGGCTTGTGTTTTGACACTGGCTTTCATAATAATCGTAAGTTTTTTGGTAGTAACAAAAGTAGTTGGAGAAAATGCAAAAAAAGGGGTCATCATTCAAGCGCTATATCGCAGTTACATCGTATTATATGCGTTGCCTTTGGCGCAAAATTTATTTGGGGATATTGGCGCAGAACTAGCTTCGATAATCGTGGCGATATTTGTACCAATTTATAATGTTGTAGCAATCGTTGTACTAGAATACTTTAATAAGAAAGATAAAGTAACGTTTAAGCTATTGATAATTAAAGTTTTGTGCAATCCTTTATTTCAAGGGGCTATGCTTGGAATCGTCTTTTCCCTGCTGAAAATAAAGTTACCATACAGCATAGAAGATACAATAAAAACGATTGCAGGCTTGACGACACCTTTAGTGTTGATAGTTTTAGGTGGTACCACCAAATTAGCATCAATAAAAGAACATCTAGGATATTTATTGGTAACCTTGGGAGTTAAAATGATCTTGTTACCTATGATCATCGTGATGATTGGAAGATATATCGGCTTAGCAAAAATAGAGTTGTTCATTTATTTTATCGTTTTTGCAACCCCAATAGCAGTTGCTCATATTCCATGGCTGAGAATATGGGTGGTGATGGTAAGTTAGCAGGGGAGTTTGTGAGCCTTAGTACTGTTCTTTCGATATTAACATTATTTGGATGGATATTTTCGTTAACAAATTTAGGGTGGATATAACATTTAAAAGGAAGGTTATTTTTTGAAAAAAGCGAATTATAAACGTGAAAAAAGTATCATAAAAAATAGCTGCTGCTCAAGCAATAAAAATCAGCTAAAATAAGTACTTTTTAGCTTAAAAATATAATGAAATATGCTTGACTAAAATAAACAATTATGAGAAAATTGTACACGGCAACTTATGCCAAATGTAGCCCCGGAAACTACATTGGTTAAGGAGGAAAAATAAATGCGTCAAACAACGATGGCAAAACCAAGTGAAGTTGTTCGTCAATGGTATGTTGTTGATGGAACAGGATGTACATTAGGACGTCTTGCTACAGAAGTAGCTACAGTATTAAGAGGTAAACATAAACCAACTTATACACCTAATGTTGATTGCGGTGATTATGTAATTATTATCAATGCTGATAAGATTCAAGTTACAGGTGATCAAGTTAACAAAAAGAATTACTACAGTCA
>JALEMK010000131.1 GCA_022768265.1 Erysipelotrichaceae bacterium | reverse complement strand
TTCAAGACATATGCAATGATGATCAAGCCTGCTAGATCATCTAAAGCTACAAACCAAACAATGCTACCAATCAACAAAAGATCTAAGATTGCCAAGACCACGATCTGCCTTTTTACCCGTGCGGTATAAACAAGCGGTTTGATATAACTTTTCTTCGTTTCACGCCAATAATCATAAGCAGCAAGGACGATCATCAAGCCAAAACCTAGATACACCAAGATACCGTGTAAAAACATGTAACCGCCTATCATCAATACCAAGGCAACGATCAAGGTCAGCAAAGTTTTTTTGCTTACATTATCATTAAGCCATTTGCCATAACGGCGTAATTCATATCTATTTTGTTGAAACATGTGCAAAGCATGCTTGCTAGGTATCAACATCATCAAGCTTAGCAAAAGCAAAAAGATTATTTTCAATAACATACTATTCCCCCAAGAAGCTATCCACGATAGCTAAAAAACGTTGTGGCTGATGAAAATAAGCATAATGATCATCATTTTCAAATACGATCAAAGCGCCATCCGCTAGATCATTAGCTAATTCTTCCCCCATCCACAGTGGTGTTGCATCATCATTTTCGCCAAAGATCAAGATTACTGGACATTTGATATGCGCTAACAATGGCTTAACATCATCATTAACAACTTTTACAAAAGTATCTTTCATGATCCCTGAGGCATTTTTATAATCGCTTGATCCAAAGTGTTGTTTAAACTTATCCACATTGGCCTGACCTGTTAAGCCCACTATTTTTTTCGCTAATTTAAAGCTTTTGGTCTTTAGCTGATAATCTAATCCCCGTTTAGGCTTTAAACCAGCCGCCCCACACATCACCATTTTCTTTGTAGGATATTGAGCCGCATAATGAAATGCCACTCTACACCCAAAAGAATGACCAATGATGATCGGATCACTAATGTCCAAGCGTACAAGCAACTCACGTAAAAGCTGACAATAATCTTCCACACTATATGCGCGATCTGGTTCCTGACTTTCACCATGGCCTGGAAAATCCAAATTTAAAACCTGAAAGCGGCTTTCAAGATGTTGTTGGATAAAGTCCATCATGATCATTTTTTGACCCCAGCCATGCAACAAGACAACACTAGGTCCTTGTCCACTAATTTTATAACATATATCAATATTATTAATTACTATATGTGCCATACGCTCTCCCTTTATCTAATTTATTGTACTATAACTACCTATTATTTTAAACGATATAAAAAATAAGAAAAATAAATATTGTAAAAATTAAGCAAATTTTATAAAATATAAATAAGAAAGGAAGGATGTTATGTTTGAATGGGCCAAAGGCAATGCTTTCAGTCTTGTCGTTACTATTTACAACAACAATTTCACTTTAAATAATTGTGCTGCTCAACATTTCCAAAACAGTAAATGGTGCATGATAGGCATTGACAAACTTAATCGCAAGGTTGCCATCAAGCCAGTAACTAAGCAACAAATCGATTTGAACCTCTTCCCATTAGAAAATCTACATAAGGTCTTTATGGGCAAAGGTTATGCTCGTATCAGCAATAAAGCGATCATCAATGAAATTGCTGAATTATTACAACAAGAATGTAACGGGCAAAAATTTTCTTGTGAGTATGATCAACAAGAAGAAATGTTGATCATCGATCTAGCTCATCAATTATAGGAGGATAAACAAAATGTATTTTTGGCTATGGATCATCATTTTTATCATCAGCCTAATTGTCGAATTTTTAACTGCTGTCCAATTAGTTAGTTTTTGGTTTGCAATAGGTGCTATAGCAGCCTTGATAGCTAATCAGCTAAATGCTAGTTTTTTTATCCAATTAACCATTTTTTCAATCGTTTCGATCCTTTGTATCTTAATGGTTAGACCACTTGCTAGCAATTATTTGCGCGGTAATATCATCAGCACCAATGCTGATCGTGCCATCGGGCAACATGCCGCCTTGCTAAAAGAAATAACAAGTGATAGCTGGGGTGAAATGAAAGTAAATAATGTCTTATGGCATTGCACTTCCATCGATGGCAAACCGATTGCCAAAGGCGCTATGGTAAAGGTCAAAGCTATTGAAGGCGCTAAACTAATTGTGGAAAGAATATAAGGAGGACATTAATATGATGAATTTTTTTAACTTTGTTTTAACGATCATTATCGTAGTATTAGTTTTGGGTATCGTAGCAAGCTGTATCAAGATCGTTCCTCAAGCAAAGGCTTATGTGGTGGAAAGACTAGGCGCTTATCACAAAACCTGGGGCGTTGGCGTACACTTCAAGATTCCTTTCATTGATCGGGTAGCTTGTAAAGTTTCTTTAAAAGAAATCGTGCTAGACTTTGCTCCTCAACCCGTAATCACTGAAGATAATGTTACGATGCAAATTGATACTGTCGTTTATTTTCAAATCACAGACCCTAAACTTTATACATATGGTGTTGAATCACCGATCGCAGCTTTAGAAAATTTAACTGCAACGACCCTACGTAACATCATCGGTGATCTTGAATTAGACGAAACCTTGACCTCTCGTGATATCATCAACTCCAAGATGCGCTCGATCTTAGATGAAGCTACCGATCCTTGGGGCATTAAGGTCGGCCGTGTGGAAGTTAAAAACATAATCCCACCTACTGATATCCAAGAATCGATGGAAAAACAAATGCGTGCTGAACGTGAACGTCGTGAATCGATCTTAAGGGCAGAAGGGGAAAAACGCTCTGCTATCCTAACAGCGGAAGGTGAAAAAGAAGCAACTATCTTGCGAGCAACCGCTAAGAAAGAAGCCATGATCGCAGAAGCTGAAGGTCAAGCGCAAGCAATGGAACGTCTATTCGCTGCACAAGCTCGTGGTATCCAAATGATCAATGAAGCCGATCCTTCGAAAGCATATTTGACCATCAAAGGTTTTGAAACCTTGAACAAGGTTGCCGATGGTAAGGCTACTAAATTGATCATCCCTTCTAATATCCAAGATATCACTGGTACGATTGCCTCTTTGGCCGAAGTCGTAAAATCACCAAAAGAATAACAACAAAAAAAACACTTGAGCTGACATTGATATATCATCGCTTCAAGTGTTTTTTTCATCAAATCAAACGATCTGCTTGTAAATCTGCAATCAATTGCTTAATGGTACAAACACGATCAAAAGTCAAAGGCTTTTGACTTTTATTGATCAAACAATCTGTCAATAAGATCGTTTCCATTCCTAATTGTTGAACGACCATATCCTCATCGACATCATTACCGATCATCACACAATTTTCCGCTTTTTCATCGATCTTAGCTAAGATTTCTTCATAATACGCCAAATTAGGCTTACAATAATGACAGTCTTCATAGGTCGTGATCATTTCAAAATCATCTGGACTAAGTCCCACAAAAGCCATTCGTTGCTTGGTACCTTCATAAGGAAATAAGGGATTGGTTGCCAAGATCAAACGATAACCTTTAGCTTTTAAGATATCGATCAACATACGTGCATCCCCATCGATCGTACATGCCTCCTTAGTTAACTTAAAAGCCGTTTGATAGAATTTTAGAAACTGCTCATTATTAGGATCAGCCTTGAAATATTGAGCAAATACCTGAGCAAAGACTTGGGCATTGGTCAAATTACCATCATTTTTGATCATGGCATATGTCCCTTTACCAACCGCTTCGACCAAACGTTTAGGATCATAATCTGCTTTAAAATAATTAGCCAAGGCAACAAAATAGCTTTTAGTAAATTTATCGACATCCATCTTCAACAATGTGCCGTCAAAATCCAGCAATATCGTTTTCACTACACCAACCTCTTTTCATAACCACCTGAAACTTTAGCCCCTTCATTAACGATGATAAAGGCATTTTCATCAATTTGGGTAATATCTTTACGAATGCTTTCAACTTCAAACTTATTACATATAACGACCAAAACTTCTGTTTCATTATTAGTATAAGCTCCTTGCCCTTTCCAATAGGTTACGCCTCGTCCATACTTGTTCATGATCATTTGCTTAACTGCTGTTTTCTTCGTAAAGATCATCATGTTCATATCGATATTTTGCTTATGACATTTGTCCGTAAAATAAGAAAATATTGCAACATAGATGATGGAATAAGCCGCTGTTTCAAAGTTAAACAAATAGGCACATAAACTATAAACAAAAAAGTTTAGGATCAAAAACACCTTACCAACCGAAAAGTTTTTCCAGTTGCTTGCCGCATATACCCCAATGATATCCGGTCCACCACCACTGGCATTATTTGATAGGATCATCCCAACGCCAAAACCACCGATGATTCCCGCAATCACGATCGACGCAATGATATCATCCACCAAAGGCACCGTAGGAATAGGCACAAAAGAAAAACCTATGGACTGGGAGATCAAAGAAATAAATGTTCCCAACAAAAAGCGTTTGCTTATTTTATTAAAACTAAAAATAAATAAAGGAATATTCAAAAAGACATTGATGATACCCGCAATATCAAAGCTGAAGGTCAAACCAAAAAACATCTTTAAACAAGAACGAATGATCTGGGATATTCCAATAAAACCTCCATTATACAAGCCCATCGGAACTACAAATAGATTGACGCTAGTAGCAAAGATCAAAGAACCTAAAACAATTCCGATAACTTGTTTTGGCGTATAAAAATTACGCTTCATCAATTATTTCCACCTTGGTCATGACATCGCCATTATGCATATGTCGAACTGCCCCTAAATTATCTGTGACCTGACCAAATACGGTATGTACCCCATCTAGATGCGGTTGAGCTTCATGACAAATGAAAAATTGGCAACAACCTGTATCTTTTCCACGATGAGCCATGCTCATAGCTCCTGGAATATGCTTATGAATATTTTTATCACATTCACATTTGATGGTATAACCTAGATCGCCCGTACCATTACCATAAGGACAACCCCCTTGGCTTACAAAACCTGGGATGACGCGATGGAAGGTCTTACCATCATAATATCCCTCTTTGACTAACTTCACAAAGTTTTCTGTAGTTATCGGTGCTTCTTCGGGATATAACACAAATGGAATTTCCGCACCATTTTCCATCGTGATCTTTCCTTTGATTTCTCGCATTTTATTTTACCTCTTTCTTTTCTGTAACAATTGCTTTTGCTGCTTTTACGATTGAATTAGCCGGTACAAAACCTCTAACACAAGCTGTTGGATAAACATTAGAATGACGCCCAATGATCGTTCCAGGATTCAAGACCGCATTACAACCAACCTCAACATGATCGCCTAACATGGCACCAAATTTCTTAACATTTGTTTCCAAGCATTTTTCTTGGCCATCTTCTTGATATTTGATAACGACCAATGATCGGTCCGATTTTAAATTAGAAGTGATTGACCCTGCCCCCATATGGGACTTATATCCTAAGATGCTATCACCTACATAGTTATAATGTGGAACTTGAACATTATCAAAGATGATGGTATTTTTCAATTCCACGGAATTACCGATCACACAATCATTACCAACCAATGCAGCCCCACGGATAAATGCTCCATGTCTAACTTCCGTATTAGCGCCAATGATCGTAGGCTTATCTATGAATGCAGTGGGCGCAATCTTAGCTGTTTTGTGCACAAATACTTGCTCGCTAATTTCCACATATTCCTGCTCATCTAAATCTTGCTGCAATTCGATGATCATATCCTTGATGCCCTTCAAAGCTTCCCAAGGATATTCAAAAGACGCAAGATAGCTCGCAGCTAAAGTATGTGTCAAATCATATAGATCCTTTATCTTAAACATTTCCTATACCTCAATTTCCTTTCCTATTTTAGCATAAAAAAAGCAACTTTTGAACAAGTCCAAAAGTTGTTTATAGCTTATAAATTCTTTAATTGCTCTTCTAACAAGTAAATCACTTTTTTGTTGGTTTTGATCACTTCTAATAGATCTTCATTATTAACCATGGCTTCATTAGCTTCTAAGCTTTGAAAATAAGCTTCCCCTAAGCGCGTATAGGCGTTACGTAAGGTCCTTTGATGATAACCTATTTGTGATTTGATATCTAATTTATTCTTTTCGACATCTACTTTATTCGCAACATAATTAACACTTTCATTAACCGCTTTAGCCGTTTTATTCATTAATTCTTCTAATTGTTTTTGTAAGTCTTCCATCTTTAATCCTCACTTTCTATTGTCAATAATTTTAAAACGATGGCTTTAATTTGTTGGGTCCCGTTTATTCCTTGATAGATCAAATCATATAGCCCACCTATCATGACATCAGCATAGATCTTAGGATCATCGACCTTGATCTTATCTTCCTCGATTCCTTGGCGCAAGATCTGCTGTAAAAGCAAGCTAGCTTCTTGTTTGGTTTGTTTCACGCTTTTATTGACGATCGATCCTAATTTATCTTCGTCTAAACTGGTACATAGGCTTTCAAAAGCTTGGATCATGTTAGCTACAAATTGATCAAGATCCTTTTCGAAACAATCCATGCTAAGATCCTGTTGCAAGATCTGCTTTAAGGATTGACCATGCTTTTGTACGATGGCATCGATGACATCATCCTTCGATTTGAAATAATAGTAGAATAAACCTTGCGCAACATTGATTTCTTTTACGATCGCACTAACAGCTGTATTGGCTATGCCATTGCTATTGAATAACTTTTCCGCTGTATCGATGATCTCCTTTTTACGAATCTCACTTTCTTTACTAATGCGCAAATTCTCACCACCTTATATCATGATTTTACTTTAACATATGACTGACTGATTGTCAATCAAGATAATTTCATAGCTAATCAGCTCAAAATAGTTTATAATAAAATCATGAAATATAAATGTCCAATATGTAATGAAGAATTATCAATCAAAGAAAAAGTAATGGTTTGTGCTCATAACCATTCTTTTGATATGGCCAAAAGTGGCTATTTTAATTTATTTATCACCAACTCAACCAATCATGGTGATAACGATCTGATGGCCAAAGCGCGAAGAGACTTTTTAGCCAAAGAGTATTATTTACCACTTAAACAAGCCATCATCCAATGTATCAGCGACCATAAACCAGAAAATTTATTAGATCTAGCTTGTGGTGAAGGTTACTATACCAAAGATTTCCCCGTAAGCGATAAATGTGGCATCGATCTTTCTAAAAAAGCTATCAACATTGCCGCTAAACAAGATAAAGCTACCCAATACATCATCGCCTCGATCTTTAAGACGCCGCTTTATGATCAAAGCATTGCTTGCATCACCACGATCTTTGCTCCAGTTGCGATCGACGAGATCAAGCGCTTATTAAAAACTAATGGCATCTTTATCTTGGTAACCCCAGGCATCGATCATTTATACGAACTTAAAGAAGCTGTTTACGATGAGCCATATAAAAACGAAGAAACTTCTTTTATATATGATAGTCTAGATATTAGCGAAATCAAAAAAGTTAAAGGACAATTCACTTTAACGACAAATACAGATATCAAAAACTTATTTACCATGACACCTTATTATCTAAAAACTAGTCGCCAAGATGCTGCTAAATTAGATGATATTTCCCAAATGACCATCACCTATGATTTCAACATCCACATCTTTAAAAAAAGATAGCCCAAACAAAGCGAGCCTCTTGGTTTGATTTTTCAACCTAGAAAGCTCGCTTTTTTTGACTATCACTTTACTTGATCATAAATTCATCACTGCCATGAATGATCAAATTACTATCATAATATTTTTCGATGACCTTAAGCATGCTATTGCCATCTTTGATTCCTGCACATTCATAGCTTGAATGCATCGCTAATTGTGCAATACCTACATCTACGCAATGCATCGAAACCTGACCATTAGATAAATTACCTAAGGTAGATCCTCCACGCATATCGCTGCGATTAGCGAACACTTGATATGGCACATCCACTTGTTGACACAAAGCTTTAAAGATCGCGCCACTGATCGCGCTAGTGGTATAAGATTGATTAGCGTTATTTTTGATCACGACCCCTTTATTTAGATAAGCACAGTTTTCCTTATCAGTTTTTTCAGGATGATTTGGATGAGTTGCATGCGCATTATCCATACTGATCATAAACGATTGACTAATTGCTTGATAAAAATGCGCATCATCATAACCTAAACCAGCATTGATCCGATATAAGCAATCGTGCAAGAAAGTCGAAGCTGCTCCTTGCATCGTCAAAGAACCAACTTCTTCATTATCAAAGCACGCCATCACATTGATTGCTTTAGGATCATCGTTATTAACCAATGCCACCGTAGAAATAAAAGCATTTTGCAAATTATCTAATTTAGGGCATGCTAGATAATCTTGTTTTAAGCCCCAGATCGTTGCTGGAGTGCGATTATATAGATACATATCCATACCTAAGATATCTTCAACCTTGCAATCAGCTTCTTGAGCTAGTAACTGATAAAAACTATCATCAGCTAGTTCTCCATCACCTAATAAAGGCAACATATCAACTTGATGATTAAACTTCTTTCCATTATTGACATCACGATCCATATGAATAGCTACGCTGGGAATCATCAATAGATCACGATCGATATTCACTAATTTACTTACTAATTTATCGTCTTGTTTGACAACCACCCGGCCTGCTACCGATAGTGGACGATCTAACCAAGTATAATCGATCATTCCCCCATACCCTTCCGTATTTAAGCTAATATAACCACCATTTTTTAATTGGGGCTTATCTTTGATCTTAAACGTTGGTGAATCACTATGTGATGCACAGAGCTGATAATGATAAGTTTCTAAATTCTGAGGGATATTAAAGGCAATGATACTTGAATTATTACGTTTAACATAATATTTTTGCCCTTTTTGTAATTGCCATTGTTCCTTCTCATGCAATTGCACATATTTTTTTGCTTGTAACATCTTTTCTAATTCCGCTACGGCATGAAAAGTACTTGGACTATTGGTAATAAAATTTAAAAGTTGCTTAGTATGTTCCATGATTTCCTCTTTCTAACGCTTAGCAGCCATGAAAAATAAAGCCAAGGTCTTAGGGCCTGAATGCGCCCCAATAACCGGTCCAATACCACTTATCAAAACTTGTTGCGAAGGATAAGCTTCCTGAATCTTATTTTTTAGATACTCTGCCTCTTCTAAGCAATCACCATGAGTGATCACGATCGGAAGATCATAGCTATCATCAAAACTTTGCTGCATTTTTGCAAATAAGGCATTGATACTAGCTTTACGCCCATGTGCTTTGGTAACATTGATCAAATGTCCTTCATCATCAACATGAAGCACTGGTTTGATTTTCAAAGCAGAACCAACGATGGCTGCCGTTGAAGAAATTCTACCACCTCTTTTAAGAAACATCAAATCATTAACTGTAAACCAATGCGCTACTTTCAAAATATTTGCTTGCAACCACTCAACATTTGCCCCAATTTCCATACCATCTTTTTGATTTTTACAAGCCGCTACCAGCAATAAACCTTCTCCGCCGCTAGCACATTTAGAATCAACGACATATACTTGTTTATCATATTTTTCATTTAACTCATTCGCAGCTAATAAGCTTGAAGCATAAGTGCTTGATAATCCACTAGAAAAACATACATATAACACATCAAGCCCTTGTTTTAGATATGATTCAAAAACATCGAGATATTTGGCAGGATTGATCTGAGTAGTGGAAGCCATGCTTCCAGCATCCAACAAACGATAAAAATCCTTAAAAGCACAATTACGATAATCTAGATAATGATCAAAGCTTTTATCGTCTAATAAAACTTCCATAGGAATTATTTCCACATCTAAATCCTTAACGATATCATCGCTTAAATCACATGTACAATCAGAAATGATCTTATAATTTTTCATAATTTCACCTCGCTACCATGATAACACTTTTAATAAAGCTTTGCTATTTTGAATATTTTAAAAACTAATTTGACAGTTTTATTCCTACAGGTTACAATTTATAATGTTATTTGCCCTCTTAGTTAAATGGATATAACAAGCCCCTCCTAAGGGCTAGTTGTGGGTTCGATTCCCGCAGAGGGTGCCATGATAAAAGTGACTGAAAGTGTTTTAGCTTTCAGTTTTTTTATCTTCAATTAAAATATTAGCTGTATTCTAACTTAGATAATATTTTATATATTATCCATTATAAAATCTTTTAAGACTTCTTGTAAATAAACTGAATTATCCCCATTTACTTCATGAGATGCATCAGGAATTATGTTAAGTTTGGCATTAGGTAAAATGTCCGCCATTCTTTTTGCAGCTGGCAAATTAGCTTTATCTTGTTGTCCACATACAATTAAGGTTTTACAATTTAAATTTGACAATTCATCAGAAAAATCTAGTTGTTCCATAGATTTACAAAGATCAATGAATTCATTTTTACTAAAACCTTCAACTACAAATTTGTTTTCAGGTATTAATTTAAAAATTATGTTTTGCAAAAACAATAACAATTTTGGTGCCTTATACTGTGTACCGATAAGAACAAGCAAAGATACCTTTGATTTATGTTCAAGCGTATATTGCAGTGCTAACATACCTCCAAGTGATAACCCAATCAAACATAAAGGTTCTTCGAAAGTTTCACATAAACTCTCTAAGCTTTGATATAGATTATGATAAGTTGCTTTTTTCCCTTCTAGCAACATCTTTAGGTCAGGACAAATCACATTATTAGAATCTTCAATAAACGTTGTAACTTTATGCCAACTATCACTTTTTTGTCCCAATCCGTGAAGAAAGATATATTTCATGACTTTATTCTCCTTTTAATATCTATTGTCATATTGTATCACTTAATTACAGCATCTAGACATATTATATTGATATCAACTATGACCTTGACTTTTTTCGAGCGCCGCAATATAATCACTTTATATAAATAGTTTATATAAAGTGATTATATAATGGAGGACACTCATGCCAAAACAAAAAATAACCAAAGAAATGGTCATAGATGCTGCGTTTGCAATTGCTAGAAGCGAAGGTATGGAACAAGTTATCGTAAAAAAAATTGCCGAAAAATTAAACTGTTCAGTTCAACCTATTTATAGCTATTGTACAAATATGGATGGTTTAAAAAAAGATGTGGAAAACAAAGTGCGCTCTTTTGTTAATTCATATATCTTATCACGCATCAATAAAGATGATTTATTTGCAAGTACTGGAAAAGCGTATATCCAACTAGCTAATGATGAACCACATATATTAAAAATATTCGTCATGCAAAAACGAGAAAACATTACATCATTTGCGGATTTATATGCTTTAGAAACCAATGATGATATTGCACATATCATTGCCAAAGATCTAAACATCTCACTTGCTAAGGCCCAACAATTACATTTAAACATGCTGATATATACGATTGGCATTGGTACGATATTTTCGGTAAGTTCTCCTGGAATACCATTAGCTGAAATTTATGAACAACAAGCCAAAGCTTATGAAGCTTTTTTAGCTCAAGCCAAACAATCTTAAGCGCCACATGTATAAGATAATATAACGCTCTAACAAGAAAGGAATAACTCATGAAAACTGGTATCATCCTTTATCAATCCAAATACGGATCATCTTTAAAATATGCAACATGGTTAAAAGCCGAAACTAATTTTGACTGTTTAAATATCAAAAAAACTTCCTTAAATCATTTAAGAAAGTATCAAACGATCATTCTATGTGGTGGCATATATGCTGGTAATATCGCTGGAATCACGCTTATAAAAAAATGGTTTTCTCACTTACCAAAACAAAAGATCATCATTTTAGCTGTTGGCGCAGCTGCATATGATAATGATATGATCCAAGAAATCAAAAACCACAATTTATCTGACAATTTAAAAAATATTCCGCTTTTCTATGCTAGAGGCGCCTTGGACATGGCCAACTTAACAATTATAGATAAGATCATATGCCATGTCATGAAATTGATGCTTAAAAATAAAGCTAATGCCACTCCTAGCTACTTTCAAGATATCTTCAACAATTCCGCAGCCAAAAACAATTGGTGCCAACCGCAGTATTTACAACCATTGCTAACTTATCTCGATGCTAGCTCATAATCATTTTAAATAATTAGCTACATCGATCATTTTTAAAATCTAACTAGCATCAGCATGTATCGCCAAGTTATTATGGAAACCAAGCTACATGCCAAAAACACGTTGTTATACTTTTGAGGCATTATATTAAATCATCAACTTTTATTATCATTAATCAAAATGGAGATCATAGTTGCTTTTTCCTGCCCATATTTGGTCATATAACTACCATTTTTATAATATTTAAAACCACATTTTTCCCATACTCGTCTAGAACGATGATTATCGCTAAAGTTGCCACACACGATAAAGTCTAAATGTTCTTGAACAAATAACCAGTTGACCACAGCTTTGACCGCTTCACTCATCAAGCCATTGCCCCATAGATCTTTAGCCAAGACATAGCCTATTTCTCGCCCTTGTTGATCTTTAAATTCAGGCAATTCTTTTTCATTATAGCGTTCGATGCCTATGGAACCTACGACCCTACCTTCATATACGATAGCGAAGGTTTTCTTTCCTTTGATAAAAAGATTCAAGATAACTTGGGTATCTTCTTTACTTTTATGCGGTAACCAGCCCGCCCATTGGCCAACCCCATCTACTTTGGCATAAGCATAAAAATCATCTAGATCAGTTTCTTGAAAAGGCCGTAAGGTCAGCCTTGCTGTTTTTAAGATAACATTAGAAATATCAATTGCTTTATTCATGATCTTTTCTCCATTTTTCATGATTATAGCACAAATAAGCCTTTACATTATTGAATTTTAAAAATTAGCTTTAAAATATTACCACTTAGCATCGTAAAACTACCACTTAGCAAAACACTATAGAATAATAAATTGTTTTTCGTTATACTAAAAACAACAAAAAGGAGGCAGATTAGATGAAAGTAGAAATCAAAATAAATCAAAATTATCCTGAACCTCTCGTCACAATTACAACCCAAAAGGTATCTGCTGAAATATCAGCCTTGATTGAGCAAATAAATCAAAGTTCTGCCACAAACATCATTGGCTATACTCAAGAAGCAATTAAGATCTTGCTTCCTGCTGATATCTTTCGCATATACACCGAAAATGGCAAGGTCTTTGCCGAAACCAAAACAGCGCGTTACCTTTTAAAACTTCGACTTTATGAAATTGAGCAACAATTAGCTCACAACGCTTTTATCCGAATATCTAATTATGAAATAATCAATATCAACAAAGTAGTAAAATTCGATTTAAGCATAAGCGGAACGATATGTGTCCATTTATCTAATCAAAAACAATGTTATGCATCAAGACGCTATGTCACAAAAATTAAAAAAGCTTTAAGAATATGAGGTAATCAATATGAAGGCAAAAAAGATTTTCTTTTTAATCACCATGGGATTTGCTGGCGGCATCGCTATCAATCATCTTATCACTCTGTTCATATCAATAATGATCAATGATGGAAACTTTTATCCCGTCAATTTAGCCTTGATCCAACTTGTAGGCAGTCCCTTAAAAGCTGTTATGATCCAAACCCTATTATCCGGTATATTAGGTATTGGTTTTGCCCTAGCAAGTTTGATATGGGAAATGGATAATTGGAGCATGGTTAAACAAACAGCCATCTATTTTGGCATAATATCCCTTGTTATGCTTCCTATTGCATATATTACAAATTGGATGGAACATTCTTTTATAGGCATCATTAGTTATGTTAGTATTTTCTTTCTAATCTTTGTTATTAGTTGGTTTGTTCAATATGCAATAATGTTTTATAAAATTAAAAAGATTAATCATAAGCTAAAATAAAAGAAAACAGCCTCAACTGTTTTCTTTTATTGCTCTTTGATCACATTTTTACATCCAAGATAGGTTAACACAAAATAACATCCATATATCAAGACTATAAATGATGCTGTGGCAAATAAGCTAGCGGTAACATCAATCTTACCAAATAAAGCTATGATCTTATTCGCGGCCTGCAAACCGACAAATGCATGGATCATGGCCAAAGATAATGGAAACAAGAAATAGCATAGCACCTGTATAAATAAGGCTTTATTGATCATTTTAGGCTCAGCTCCTAGTTTTTGCAATAGTAAATAACGTTCATAATTATCAGTGGTTTGGGATAGTTGTTGAATTGCTAAGATCGAGGCGCTAACGATCATAAATACTAGACCAAGATAGATACCTAAAAAAGATACGATAGCTTTGGTGCTGATCGACTGAGCGTACATCTGAGCTTTGGTAAAGAAAAAGGAAAATGGTACTTCATGATTATGATAATAATCTTCCAAGGTACTTTCCAACATTTTTGCTGCATCATCATCAATACATTCGATATTTACCACGACCTGATCTAATTTAAAACTTGGATCATTGGCAATGATTTCATCATTGACGATGATTGTTGCGAGATACTCATTGTTTGATAATGGTACATCAGTCTTAAAAGCTGGATATAGCTGTTGACCATTAAGTTTTAATGATACTTTTTCTTCTAACAAGGGATCAAATAAATCTGCCATGCCCCGCTTAGACATCCCGATCGCATATTCATCCTTTCCTAAAACTAGAGGCTGTTGATCGATTAGTGCCATGTTTTGATTATATTGGCTTAAAGGAATAAAGTTAATGACATAATTATCCACATTAAATGAAGAAGGATCCTTGATACCTAAATCCGCAAGCGATAGGTCAGTAACATAGATCTTTGATTCTGCGATTGCTGCGATTGCAGGGTCATTTTTGAAATCATCATCTAACCTCGCTAAGATCGAATATTCATCACCCTCATCAAAAATATATTTATACAATGATATATCATAAGGAATATTATCATTAAGATCTTGTGATACCGCATTTTGCACGCTATAACCACTAGAAAAGATCCCAATGACCAAAAGCAAGGTCAAACAAACGATCGCTATAGAAATATAGTTAGTATTTATCTTATGGCTTAATTGCCGCAAAACAAACATATTTAAATCTTTAAAATAGAACTTTTTATTCTTCTTTGAGATAACGACCAAGATACCTGCTAAAGCATAATAGAATAAGATCGTACCTATTGATCCTAGTAACAAACATAGGCTAAACCAAATATTAACATTCATGCCATTCCACAAGATCAAATAATAAGCTGCTGCAATCATCAAGATTGCGATCAAAAATAACCATTTGGATACCTTTAAGCTGATAAAGGTATTTTTTTCATTTTTCCTATTGGCATACAATAATTCGATCAATTGACACTTGTTAACAGTATAAACATTGAAGATCATCACTACCAAAAAGATCAAACCAAAATTTAAAGTACTTTTGATCACGGCAGACATCGAAAAAACAAAATGATAAGCTGATAAATCTGCTTCAAAG
Organism: Erysipelotrichaceae bacterium; assembly: GCA_022768265.1. Lineage (GTDB taxonomy): Bacteria > Bacillota_I > Bacilli_A > Erysipelotrichales > Erysipelotrichaceae > JALEVB01. The sequence continues at coordinate 2,608 of JALEMK010000131.1, read as the reverse complement.
ATCTTAGCAGTAAAAATAGACATGATCTGTGAACCAAAAACCCCAAAAACTAGCCCCACGATCAAGGCCGCCAAGCCTAATAGACAGGTCTCTAAAACCAAGATCATGGAGATCTTATTTCTTTCCATCCCTAGGATCATATATATCCCTAATTCTTTTTTCCGTCTTTTGATGAAAAAACTATTCGCATAAACGATCAAAAAGCCTAAGATGATCGCTACAAAACCAGAAATATATCCCAACACATTTTGTAACATGACCATTGATTCATTGGTAGTTTGGGTAACGACCATGATTTCTTGTTGCGCATAGATAGAATTAAACAAATAAAAGATACATACGCCTAATGCTAAGGTCACAAAATATAAGCTATAGTCTTTGAAGCTTTTACGTGCATTACGTAAAGCTAATTTAATCAGCATCCAATTCACCTCCTAGCAAAGCGATGACCTCTACGATTCGATCAAAAAACTGTTTACGACTTTCGTTTGTCCCTTTGATCAATTCATTGAAGATCTTACCATCACGCAAAAACAAGATTCGCTTGCAATAACTAGCTGCAAAGGCATCGTGGGTTACCATCATGATGGTCGTAGCCGTTGCTTGATTTAAATAGCTAAAGTTTTCTAATAACATCTGCGCAGAGCGTGAATCTAATGCCCCAGTAGGTTCATCTGCCAAGATCAAACTAGGTTTGGTAACGATGGCTCTAGCAGCAGCAACGCGCTGTTTTTGCCCACCAGACATTTGATAAGGATACTTATATAAGACATCCATGATATTCAAGGTCTTCGCTGCCTGTTTGATCAAACCATCCACTTCATTAGCTGGCGTATGAATGATCGTTAAAGCTAACGCAATATTTTCATAGGCTGTCATCGTATCTAATAAATTAAAATCTTGAAATACAAATCCTAGTTTTTCACGACGAAACTTTGCCAAATTTTTAGGTTTCATCGTTGTGATATCCACGCCATCGATGTAAATATTACCTGCTGTGGCTTGATCGATCGTCGATATCGTATTTAACAATGTGGTCTTGCCACTGCCTGATGGTCCCATGACCCCTATAAATTCACCATTGCTTACTTCAAAACTAATATTATCAATTGCTTTAGTAAGATTATTATGACGGCCATAATATTTTTGTAAATTATTAATTTTTAAGATCGTTTCCATTTTTTCCTCCATCTATATATCATTTAAGATCATTGCAAAATTGTACTTTGATAATGTTCATGCCAAAAATAATCATTAACTTTGACCAACACTGCATCAACCATTTCATAACTAACCCCGCTGTTAATAAGTTGTTGCCACAACTTATACCCTAAAACACCACCTAAAGTATTTAACATTAGATCATCGATATCGCTGATGCGTCCAAAGAAAGGCTGTACTAATTCAATGCTTAGCGACAATGTAAAGGCTAGCAAGATCGTTGTTGTTTTATCAAATTTAAAAAGCTTTGCCATATAAAAACCTAAGGGCATAAATAGAAGGATATTCATGATCACTTGAAACCACGATATAGCTTCTTTCTTCCATAAAGGTTCTAACAACCAGTAAAAAGGTACTAAATTAAGCTTTAGCTCATAGCTTCCTTGCCATCCTGCGCTATGCCAAAAAAAAGTAAAATAGCCCACAGCAAGCAAATACAACCAAAAACTACCTTTTAACATCTTTTTCATCAGTAATCCCTCCTTGGTATCTATATCATAAGCTATTCCCTTTTTTTATACCATCGAATTAGCTTACATAAAACGAACATTTTTGTCACATAAAAAAGCCACGCTAACGTGACTCTTCTAATAACATAAATTTATTTTGGGGAAAAAAGATCTTGAAAAGCGTACCTTCTTTTTCTTGCGATTCAACACTGATCTTTAGATTCATCTTTTCAGCTAATACCTTACATAAATACAAGCCCATGCCTGTTGATCTGCCATATTTTCTGCCGTTGATGCCTGTAAAACCTTTTTCAAAGATCTTTCCTAGATCTTGATCAGGAATCCCGATACCATTATCTTGGATCTTTAAGATGATATGATCGGCCTTTACTTCAGCCGAAAATGCTAGTTGCATAGGATCTTGACGATATTTGATACTATTGACGATCAATTGGCCCAAGATAAATTCTAACCACTTATGATCAGTATAAACCGTATGATCTAGATTATTAAAACTAGGGGTACAATGTACTAAGATCAATTGACTGGCATGATTTTTAACTGCGGCTTTGACCAAGGTTAATAAATTACATTTACGAATGATATAATCTTTTTCCACATTAGTGCTTTTTGCATAATATAGTGCCTGTTCAACGAAGCTTTCAATATTTCTAAGTTCATTGGCTACTGCCTTCTTTTGCGCAAAATCAGCGTTATCACAGATCATCTTTGCGGCAGCAATCGGCGTTTTGATCTCATGGATCCATGTTTCGACATATTGCCGATATTCTTCTTGTTGTTTTTGATAGGCGGCGATCTCATCATTGGTATATTTATTGGTTTGTCTTAAGATATCATACAAGATCATCCCTTCTGCAAAATCGGGGCTAGTGATCATATCGCTAAGCAATCTTTTTTGTTCTAGATGTTCAAGATCT
>JALEMK010000103.1 GCA_022768265.1 Erysipelotrichaceae bacterium | reverse complement strand
TTACGTTTGATTTCTTCATCGCTCATGGGATATCCCCGTAATTGTTTACTAATTTCCTTCCAAGCAAGTTCATGAAAATGGGAGTCAAAAAATAAAGTACCGTTAAAATCTAATAATACGCCTTTTATCATCTTTACCTCTTCTATCTTAAATTTAGTCTATCTAATTGTTCGCTTGGGGCTTCATGTTTTGCCAACGCTTCGACCATCAATGCTTTCAAACGTTGGGTATTTGCTTGATCGATATCATAAATATTATTGACTTGGGCATAATCATTTGTCAAATCAAAAAGCTTATCTTCACTAACTTCTTTTAAGCCTCCTTTAACATTATCGATGATGCTTGGGGCTAGTACTGGTATCTTATAGACCGGATAATTGGTCCTTGCGATGAATCTTCCCATTTCGATCGTTTCTTCGATGCCTGTTCCTAAAAATTTTCGAATCGTGGTTGGAATGCAGGTATATTCAAAACATGGTTTATTATCCTGATTAGGCGCTTTAAACAAAGTATATCTACCATCGGTGATATTCATGGCCATTCCATGATACCCATATAGAGCATAGGCTTTATCATAATTTTGACCATCGACGATCTTTTTCAATGATTCCCCTTTGACACTTGCTGGGATCGCGATTTCATTATAAGCAAGGATCGTAGGCATAAGATCGATATTTTGTGTGATCTTATCAACTCTTTGACCAACCATTTGATTTTTAGGGAAATGGATGATCAATGGCAAATGAGCTAGTTCATTATATAAATGCATGATATTTTTACCTAAATAATCATGTTCACCTAAAAAATAACCATGATCAGTAGTCATGATGATCAAGGTATCATCATAGATATTTAACGCTTTGATTTTCGCAATCAATTTACCAAACCAATGATCGCTCATGCTTAGTAAAGCAGCATACCTTTTTTGAATATAATCTACTGCTGTCTGCGGTACATCCGTATGTCCGTAGTTAGGGATCTCAAAATATTCTTTATCTAATTGCGGATTACCATACATTTCCATATATTTATCACAAACATCGAATGGTTCATGAGGATCAAATGCTTCAACCATTAAAAAGAAATCATTGGCATCCTTATTATTTTCTAGCCATTCACATGCGGAAGCAAAAGTTTTAGGTGAAGGATATTGTTCTTCATTAGGCCACATCGTACGATTTAATTGATATTGACGACGGACCCGTCCATAATAATCGTTTGGCAATGATGGATCATCGATCCTTGAGATCCATGGATCACCTTCTTGCCCCCGATGATAATCCCAAGTATTAAATGATTGCACATAACCTTCCCCACCTGTACGAAAATAATGACAATGATCGGTGGTAATATGGGTATATACGCCATGGTCTTTTAACACTTTAGGCAAAGTGATATCAAATGGTTCGATTGGTCCCCAGCTGCGTTCTAAAAAATTAAGCCTACCACACAAGATATCTCTGCGCGCTGGCATGCATGGTGCAGACCCAATAAAATGATTATCAAAAACGGTAGCTTCTTCAGCAAATTTTGTTATGTTTGGACTTTTAACAAAGGTATCTTTATTATATACCGTTAACATATCGCGCTTCAAAGTATCCATCAAAACTAAGATCGTTCTCATTTTTCTTCCTCCTATAAAAAAGCATCCTGTAAGCTGGTCTTACAGGATGTTTCCATTATGCAAATAAATTAATACCAGTATATTGACCAATAAAGGCAACGATCAATGATACAACGATCAATCCTAAAATGACCCAAGCTGTATTTTTACCATTTCCTTTTTTAATTAATTTATAACAGATATATGTTAATAATACCGGTAAGATGCAAGGCATTACTTTATCTAATTGTGCTTGAATTAATAGTGGATCACCTTCACTAAAAGTAAATTGCAAACCTGTAGATAATTTTACCGTACTAGGGATCAAACCACCAACGACCATTACCCCTAAGACATTGGCAAGATTACCTAGGCGGTCAAAGATCTTAACACCACCATTTTCGATCAATTCCATACCTTTGGCATAGCCCCAATGTAAGCCATAATATTTCAATGGCCAATACAATAGGTTGATCAAAAGGAACATTACGATCGGACCGATCAAACTACCCGTTGCCACAGACATTGATGCCCCGATAGACCCAGCGATCGGATACCAAGTAAGATTAAGCATTGAATCGCCTAATCCAGCAAATGGTCCCATCAATGATGTCTTGATTGCTACAACGGTATCTTTTTGTTCTTCCGTAGTTGATTCTTCTAAAGCTGAAGTAATACCCAAGATAAATGGAATTGCTAGTGGATGGGTATTGAAGTATTCAAGGTGTCTTTTCATTGCGTTGACACGTTCTTCTTTAGATTTATCTTTATACAATGCTTCTAATACTGGGGTGAAACAATAAGTTAAGCTTAAGCTTTGCATACGCTCATAATTATGAGCAAATTGACAAACTTGTGTTCTTAATAGAACTTTATTCAATACTTTTTTATTAATTACTTCACTCATTATAGATCATACTCTCCTTCCTCTTCAGCAGAGACTTCAGGTTGTACAGCTACAACATTTTTTTGACCTTCGATCATGATATCATAGAATCCTGCAACTGCAGCAGCTACGATAGCGATACCTAAAGTAGGAACTTTCAAATAAGCGCTCATCACAAAACCTAAGCATAAGAAGATCCACATATTCTTCTTTAACATCATGCTCAATAACATTGCCAAACCTACAGCTGGCATCATATTACCCGCAATGGAGAAACCTTTTAAGACCCAAGGAACATCATTTTGTAAAAAGGCCATGATGCCATCAATTACATAAGCACCTACACCTGTAGCGATAAAAGTAGGCACAGCTCTTGTTAAGAAGAAACAGAAACCAGCTATCCAGAAATATTTGTTGATCGATCTAAATTCACCGCTTTCAGCAGCTTTATCAGCAGCATGCAGCAATGAAATATTCGTAGTCATGACAAACATATTTAATTGTTGTACCAATGTAGCAGTAGGAACACCAACCGCAACGGCTAAAGCTGTAGCACTAGCAGTATCTCCTCCTGACATGATACCTAATGAAGCACCAACGATCGTCCCGGAAATGACATCTGGTGGTACATATGCACCAATATTGTTTACACCTAGCCACATCAATTCCATCGTTGCCCCGATGATGATGGCAGTTTGCATATCACCTAAGATAACCCCTACACCTAAAGATGCTAACAAAGGTTTTCTAAAACCTAAGTGAGGTCCAAATTGATCTAACGCACATAACCCTGCCCATATTGCAAGGAGCAAAGCTTTAATTATCATAGTAATTATCCTCCTTTAATTAAAAGTTTTTTAATAATTCACTTACTTTTTCTTTTGAATCACGTGTAGTTGTTTGCATATATACTTCTACACCCTTAGCGATAAGTTCATCCAAAGCGGCTTTTTCTTCAGCAGTAACTGACATGTTTTTATGTACTCTTTTACGATTTTCATTAAAACGCATGCCACTAATATTTAAATAGTCGAAAGCAAAGCCATTATTTAGACATTTTAATGCATCTACTGGATTGGTAAATAAGACCATCGTAACCTTTTTGATCGTGGTTTTCTTTAAAACATCAATAAATTTATCTACCCCAAAGATATTTACTTTAATATTAGGAACAGCCATTCCTGCAACGGATTTTTGTACTGGGTCATTTGCTACCTTATCATCAACGATGATGATAGATTCGATACCATAATCTTTTACCCAGGTTGTTGCAATTTGTCCATGAATCAAACGGTCATCGATATTAACTAATTTAACGCTCATATATTTTTTTCCTTTCTAAATTAAAGATCCATTTCATCAGCATCATCTTGTTTTACTGCTACTTCTATTTTTTGACAACAGATTTCATGCGTTTCCCTTATATGTTCATCAATTTCCGCAAAGAAAATCATGTCTCTAGAAAGTAAGGTGTCAATTAATAATGGTAAGCTCAAACCTGTAAAGGCCTTAGCTTCCATACCTTCTAACATATTTCTTGTGATAGCATTGAATGGTGTTCCCCCATAGATATCACATAAAATTAAGATATTTTCACAATTGGCCTTTAACTTTTGGTATGCATCTTTGATATCCAAGACCATTTGTTCTAACGATGTATCTTCTTTTAGTCCTAACGCAATAACGTTTTCTTGTTTACCTGCGATCATTTCTGAGCTTGCTAAAGCAGCTTTAGCAAACTCACCATGACTAACTAATATTAATCCAGTGTAGCTCATTCATATCTCCTTCAATCAATCTGTAAGCGCTTATTTTTGATTACGTTTAAAATTTAACATAAAAAAATGCGCAAATAAATACAAAACGCGCATTTTTTGATTATAATTTCTATATTTTGTTAATATTTTACATATTTCTTGCTAAACGGTAAGTTTTTCCCATATTTCTATGTTAATTTTTTACGATATTCCCTAGGCGATAGCTTGTAATATTTTTTAAAAACTTTATTAAAATATAGCTGATCGCTTATACCTACCATTGCAGATACCTCTTTTATCCTCAATTCATTATTTTTCAACAAGTCCTTTGCTTTTTGCATTTTAACATCATTGATATATTCCATCAAACCTTGGCCTGTCTCACTTTTAAAGATTCGACTGGTATGGATCTCACTTAGGCCAATTTCTCCAGCGATATCTTTTAAGGTCATCTTTTCGTGAAGATGATGATCGATATAGGCTTTGATCTGATCGATCTTCTTATTATTCTTGGATTTAAAGTTTTCTTTAAAATAACTG
>JALEMK010000071.1 GCA_022768265.1 Erysipelotrichaceae bacterium | reverse complement strand
CTAAATATAGCTGTACCACGGGGGAAAGTGAATTTATCGGCTTGGTTTCCATCGTTCCAGAAAATAATACCTGCGCCCCAAATGATTATGGTACAAATTTATACCCATATAGCTTATTTAATCTATTTAAGCATGAAGACTATCAAACCTATGCTTTTCATAATTGGTATGATGAATTTTATGATCGCCATGTCGTTTATCAAAATATGGGAGCAAACGCTTATTACAATAAGAACGATCTCAATATTACAGAATATAAAGGTTGGCCTTCTGATGTAGAACTACTAGATCAAGCCTATGATATTATCGACAAGACAAAGCCTTTCTATGCGCACATCGTCACAAGTTCCACTCATTTTCCTTATGACCAAGCTAGTTGGGCTGGTGATCTAAATCTTGCTAAGATAAACGAAATCCACCCTGATTATCCTATGGAAGTCAAACGCTATCTTTCAAAAGCGATGGTCTTAGATGAAGCATTGAATCATTTAATTAATGATTTAAAAGCGGATGATCTATTGAAGGATACGATCATCTTGATCTATGCCGACCATCATCCTTTAAAGATGGACTATGACACCATCCAAACTTGTTCCTATATGGATCGAACCACCCATAGTTACTCGATCGACCATACACCACTGATCATTTACGGTGCTGATATCCAGCCTCAAACTTTTTCTCAACTTTGTTCAACTTTTGATATCGTACCAACGCTAGCCAATTTGATGGGCATAGAATTTGATCCGCGCTTTTACATAGGAAATGATTATTTTGCCCCTAATAAACAAACGATGACGATCTTCGCCAATGGTGATTTTCTGATCGAAGAAGGATATTATTCCAATGTTGAAGAAAAATTCTATCCTTTTGCTGATCAACAAATCAGCGATGAACAATTGAATTATTATCAGATATTAGCTAAAAATAAGATAAATGTTTCTAGCAAGATCTTACGCAATGATTACTTTGCCCATCGCAATTTTATCGATCAACCAATCTCTACCAATTCAAAAGATGGCCAATAAATAATGACCATCTTTTTGCTTATTTATGCTCGATAACTTCAACAACTTCTCCGATATACATCCTATGTGGTGCTTCTTTAGTATAGTATTGAGCAATTTCTGCTTGTGGGATCTGATTGATATCTAGATCTTGATAATAGATCTTTTTACATACCAACGTACATGATGCTTCTTTAAAACTAATGCCTTTATCTAAAAACGCTGGCGTTAATTGGGTCAATGAAAGTTTATCACCATCACGTTTGGACTTTGTACCTAAGATCATTAGATCATCACGATATCGCTCATCATAAAAGCTAACGGTAAAATACTCACTATCATTCATATAACCATAAGTATAGCGACATGGTTTGACATAGACCGTAGCACATGGCTTAGACCACAAAGTGCCTAGGCCGCCCCAAGATATCGTCATGGTATTAAAATCTTCTTGGGTACCAGCAGTAACAAGCGCCCATTGCTTGTCAAATAATTTAAATGTTTCTTTGATCATCCTATTCTCCTTTTTACGATCTTCTTGATTTTATTATAAAGCTTTTTTAGCTTAAAAAGGATAGAATTTTACCATTATTTACAAAGATATGAACATTTAGGTTTTGGTAGCTATTATTGCTAGCCACGTACCTTTTTCGTGTATGATGATATTTTCAAAACCAGCAGCTTCTAAAGACTTTTTTAATTCTTGTGGTTTATATATCTTCATTTGTTCACAATATTTGCTCCACTTTTGTCCTTTGATAGGATCGCTCATTTCGCATACGATCAACATGGAGCCACCTTTGCTCAAGACTCTTTGAACTTCCTTAAAACACTTGATGATATCTGGCCAAAAATAAACGGTTTCAATTGCAATGACTCGCTCATAACTACTATCTTCTAATGGTAATGCTTGAACATCAGCTTGATAGATATGGCATCTTTGCATGATTATGGCTTCTTGATTCAACTGCTTGCTCACTAGCACGCTTTGTAGGGAATGGTCAATACCATCGACTAGTGATGATGGATAGCTGTGCAATAGCCGGGCAATATTAGCACCGCCCCCGCAACCAATATCCAATATTCTTTGCCCATCTTGGATATCAAAAAAGTTTAACCCCCATGAAGCAAGCGCAGCATGCCCTTTGTTCATCCCCTTTAAGACCCAGGCCCCAAAACGACCTTCTGGTTTGAAACAATTATAAAGATATTTTCTAAGCATTTATATCACCTCGTTTAGTTAGCTTATGCTAACTAAATATTATATCTATTCGCTACTTATGTCAACTTTCTTTATGTAAAACCAAAGGTGCCGATCAAACATCAGCACCTTCTTTAAGCTAATCTATATTTTCTTTATTTATCACTTCGTAATATTTGCTCACTTTAGCAACGACCTGTTCATAATTTTCTTTACGATGAGGAAAGCTGCAATTACTGCAATCTTTCCAGTCATTTGCTAAGATCGTAAAATTGCCACCACACTTTTTCCCTAGCCCATACAAAGGACAGTAACAAAACAAGCAATTAAAATCTTCTTTGGCCACATCCTTATGACAAGGAAAAAATTCACATTCATGATGACAAAAGCTTTGATAATGTTTGCTCATATTAGAATTGGTCAGTATATGAGAAAACAAACTTATCGCCATCTTTGATCTTTAGATCTTTAACAGCTGGACACATTCCTTCAGCCTGACAAGTCTCGTTATTTTCACTGGAATATAACCACCAAGGTCCTTTATTGAAATCTTGTTTTAAGCCCATCATTCCATCAATATATGTGCCATAGCTTCCTTCCCCAAATTCCAATTTAAGTTCATCTACTTCTTTCAAAAAATCATATAATGATTCGATATTACCTTCTACGGTAATGGTATCATTAAATAATTCTTCACCATTGACTTCATCATTAACGATGATCTCTAAACTAACTTCTTTAGTTTCTGCTGGGACAGTAGTTGTAGCTGTTGTTGCTTTAGAATTACAACCTGTTAGTAACATCATCATGGTCAAACTTGCTAATAATAATTTTTTCATTGTTTTAATCTCCTAATCCTTCATTAAATTTTATAATATCTTTTAACATCGTCCATGTAAGAATTATCTTATATAAAGGAGCTCCTAACACTTACACTAACTCTATCGTTTATCGTAATTTATCACTTTATATCATATGATAAAGATACGAATTCTTTTTCTGTAAATTGTTCTTGTTCGTTCTCATATAGAGCCATGTAAAAAAAGAGATTTGATAATAGATTAAACAAATCAAAGATACGCTTATCAACTGTTTTCTCTTTTTCAATCAACACGATCAAGCGAACGATATGTTTGCATTCACTTCTTAAGACATGCAAATAACTAGCCCCTTCACATCCTAATGGTAAATAGAATTTATCGAATGGTCTTTGATATTTGGCATAAATAGCTTCCATCTTTTTAAATCTTTCATCATCGATGGCATTTTTGCCCCGAATAGAGCCATTAGCATGATAGATCGCTTCACATATGAATGTTAGCTCATCTCTATCGATGTGTTTGATAGCATGCATTGCAAGACCTAATAAACTAGCTAATCGATCAGTCATGATCTCATAATCGCATTGATTAGAATCTTCTTTTAAATACGTATAGGCACAATAATTCAAATTATCACCTCCAAAAAACTATTTTTCTTGAGCCCAGAAGAAAATATCCAAACAAAATACCAGGTCTCCCGACTTTGCTTCTTCCTTTGATCGTCTTCCCATTTTCACAGTGACCATTGATCATCGTCTGCTTCACGGTTGCTGGGGCAGTTAAAGCTTCTACTTTATTCCCTTTGATATTTTGTAATTGGTTGATAAATATTTATAGCAAATAATTTAAAACTCTATTATATATTCAAAAAAACATCTTTTATATTTTTCAACAGTCCCTTTTATAGAAGCATTAGATCCTAAATTTAATTTATCTAATATTAAATCGATTTCACTTGCAAAAGCAACATCAATATCAGAAGAAGTTTCATACTTAATAATACAGCTTGCTGAATACAACTTATGTTTTGGATCGAATATCGACTCTATTAATGATGATACATCTGGATCACCACTATAAAATTTAACTTGAGGTCTTTCCGGTTTATCGCTTCCTTCAAATGTTCTTTCATATTTCATATCGATAATGCTAGAATCTTCTATAGAATATATATTGCTAGCCTTTTCTTTGAACGATTTTTTTACTTTTAATTCAAAACCTGTTTCGCTTGAAACATACTTTTTATTTTGCTCTCTTAAATTGATTACCACATGCTTCGCACCTAGTTTATATGCAATATCAAATAATTCCGCAATTCTTTGTTTTTTCAAAAATTCAAAATAATAATTTAAATTAATATATGTTTTACAATCATAAGGATCAACAACATAAAAATTACCTTTAGAATTAGGAATGAACTTTAAATTTAAATAATCAACATTTTCCTTAATAACTTCAAATATATAACTTTTTGATATTTTTGGTAAATATCCTATAGCACCTTCACATGCAACAGAATTAATATGCTTATTTTCTTTTACAATATTTATGATTTCAGGATATTTAAATTCATTAGAAAAACAATCTTCTTTAAATACAGGTCGATATGTTGATTTTTCTAAATCATATTTCAATTCGTCAAAGTTATTTTTCGCATTTTTTGCTAGTTCAATAGCTACTTTACCAGCTTTATTACTCGTATCTTTGACAGTTTTAATTGTTTCATCTAGCATTATATCGGCTTTATCTCCAACAATGATACTCGCTTTTTTTATTTCTTCAGATGCTAATGAAACTTTGCCTTTTGTACTTTCGCTAAATTCTTCAAAAAATTTTTCAAATTTATTTTTTTCTTTATTCATAATTCACACCTATTATTTTATTCTTCTTCAATATAATTGATTTCTTCAAGAATAAAACATTCAAAAATTTCTAAATAATATTTTATTCCTTTTTCTTAACTTTACTTCAGTATTTTATAACAATAAGATGATTATTTTAACATCCATTACTTATTTTTATTTTGATTTATCAAACATTTTTTAAAAAGATTATTGATGATATTTAAAATTTGTAACATTTATACTATGTACTTTCTTTACTATTATATGACATTTCTAGATACCATATATGTAAAATTAAAAATAAGCTTGAAATTAAATCACAATATAATTTATTTATAAAATAAATCAATATATTTCTCATACATTTCTAAAAGAATAATTGTTTTATCGTTATGTTCTTCACCAAATGAACAAATTGAAGATAAAATGTTAGAGTGCTTTGTAATATTAATGAATGTTAACTCTAAATATTTTTTTATATATAACTCATTTGTATATGAGTTATCATTATATAATCCCATGTTAATAGAACGTTCGCAAATAAATATAGGAAATATAAGATTACAGTTAAGCCCATGAGAAAACTTTGACAACTCACTATGCATATCTGTAAAAGCTGATCTATTATAATAAAAATTATTAAATAACACCTCAGACAATGGAACTTTGTCCATGTTTCTAAGATCTGTTTCCATTTTTTTTAGCCGTTGTAATATTTTTCTCTGCATAAATTCATCATCTCTAACCGTTCTATAGTCAATATTGCTGTTACTTAGATACAGTGTTCTGAACTCTTTATCAAGAATATATGCTCTACATAACCTTAAATATTCTAATGCTGATCTTTGCTCATTAAATGCTGGCACATATAAATTATTCTCAACTAAATAAAAAAACGATAAAATAAGCTGAAATGTTATTTTATTTAAAATTATTAACCCAACAATTTCATTCTCATTAAAATAACTTAATAATACTTCCCTATTTTTTTTCAAATTTGAATTAAACTCTTCAAAGGTATCATCAATATATTTTTTTACATTATCATAAAAATCATTTAAAAAATCTGATTCTTCTAAAACTTTAAAAACTTTCATTTTTACATTTCCTATTGCTAATTATATTTACATTATTTTAAATTCATAAATGTATTGAAATTAATTTTATTATGCATTTTTAAGTATTTAATACATATATTAACAAAATTCACATAAGAATTACCGACTGTTTTCTATAAACTTCCTTGTTGTCCCCCATCGATCCTAATGACACTATTGTTAATGAAATTAGCTTCATCACTGATCAAAAATTTAACCAAATAAGCTACTTCTTCTGGTTTACCATAACGCTTTACCATGATCTTTTCCGTTTCTTCCTTTAGAAATTCTTCATCATAACCATCTAATTCTTTTTCGGTACCGATAAAACCAGGAGCGATACAATTTACATTGATGTATGGGGCAAATTCTAAAGCTAGATTATGCGTCAAAGAAATCAAAGCTGCCTTAGATGCATCATAATCAATACACATTGGATAATAGGTATTGATACCATTGGTCGATGATATATTGATGATCCTTCCATACTCTTTCTCTAGCATCCTCGGATAGACGCGTTTGCTACAATTAAATGCACCAACGACATTAACATCCATGGTCCTTCTAAATTCATCTGCTGTCTTTAAATGAAATAAATTAGATAGATCGATAGCGGCATTATTGATCAAGATATCCACGCTACCCATGGTTTCTTCTATCTCACTGATCATGCTATCAACTTGTTTTTCATCAGAAATATCAGTGCCAATACACATGCATCTAATCCCATATTTTTGAATGATATGTTCTTTTAAATCAATTGCTGCTTGCTTAGAGGTATGGTAATTGATTACGATATCATAATTATTTTTTGCTAGTTCCAAAGCAATTGCTTTACCGATACCACAAGCCCCACCTGTAATTAATACGATCTTATTCATATTTTAAAAAGAAGAGCTATTAAGCTCTTCCTGCGTATTTACCATCTGTTGAGAAAACAACGATCTTTTCTCCAGGTTCGATAAATTGTGGAACGCGCAATGTCAAACCTGTTTCTGTAACTGCATCTTTGGTTTGGTTAGATGGTGCCCCTTTGATAGCTGCATCTGTTTCCGTAACTACTAATTCAACTTTTTCTGGAACAGATACTGAAAGCAATTGACCTTCAAAGAACATCAAAGTTACTTCTGCACCTTCAACAACAAAGTATTTGTTGAAGCCAATATGTTCTTCACTTAATTCATATGTTTCATATGTTTCCATATCCATGAAATTGTAGGTATCTCCATCTTTATAAGAGAACTGTGCATTTTTCTTAGAAATATTAGCTTGTTCAAATTTAGTTGAAGCATTGAAGTTCTTTTCTTGAACACTACCAGTTTTTAGATTTCTCATCTTAGTTTTTAAGATAGCTGCACCTTTCCCTGGTTTTACATGTTGGAAGTCAAGAACTACCCATGGATCATCTTCAACGATTACTGTTAATCCTGTTTTAAAATCTCCTGCTGAAATTGCCATATTTTATCACTCTCATTTCTATTTTCTATATTAAAATTGTATCAGTTTAATGCGATATTCTCAAGATTTAAAGCATAATTTAGAATAATGAAGCTTGTTCTTCTTGGTGTGATTTGATATATTTGCTCCATTTGATGTAGCCATATGTCGTATTTGTGAAATAACCTAGTTTTAAGATCAATAAGACATATTGGCCTGATAAGATATTGATGATAGCTTCTAAAGCTGCGCAAATATACCATGCGATCCATTGTTCTCTATATCTAAAGAAGATAAAGATACCATTAGCAATACCAACTGCTGAAGCACATGCATCGATATAAATGATCGCAGTTTCTAAAGTTTGATTGTTATAGAAGTCAGTTGCGATATCTAAACCGCTGATGATATAGCCAACAACAAAGGTCCAAACGATGATTCCTAAGATTACCAATACTTCTTGCCAACCTGTTAATCTTCTTACCTTGGTCAATTCACTCTCTTCTTGATCCTTATGTTTTGACCAGTTGATGTAACTGATGATATCGATTGGTAACCAGAATAATAAAGTAGTAACCAAAGTAGCAAAACGATACATCAATACCACAGCAATTGCAATTTCAACGATCTCAACAAAGACAGAAACCAAGAAGTTATATCTTGATTGTTTAGAAATCAATAATTCACATAAGATATTCAAGAAGGTATCTAAAAGATACAACAACATAATGATGATACCATTAACACCATTTGCGCTTTCTTCTGGGAATAACACGGAGAAGATGGTTGCTAAGATCATGATCGATAAGAACCATGATTTTTCATAAGTCGTAAATTGTCTAGCAAACAACAACATGATCAAGAAAGATAATGCCAAGATGATCGCAGCATTTGCAAAATTAAATATTGCCATTGTTTGATTGGCCATCGTTTGAGCATAAGCATATTGAGCTTGTTCTATCGTAACATCTTCATGATCAAAATATAATTTCGTTCCATTAGCTGTAGAATACTCATAAGCAGTAATGCTATCTTGATCTAGATTTTCATATTCTTCATAAGAGTATGTAATTACTAGTTCTTTATCCCCATTACGATAAACGACATCAACCATGGCATTTTCTTCAGCATCATAGTCTTCAATACTAGTATCACGTTCCATTTGGATGCTTTCAATATAATTAAGCTCACCAACACTAGAATTAACCTTACTAAAGCCTATGCCATAAGCAAAGATCGAACTAATTAATAATAATGCTAAAATAATTATTTCAATGACCCTAACTTTTTTATTAGGTTCAATGTTCTTTTGAAAAAAAGTTTTCATTTAAATATATCCTCTCCCTAAAATTCCTTATTAATTTTTCATGTTTGTTAATGCTAAAAGTATGGACAATTTTCCATATTCATAAGTTAAGCCACCTTGCATATAACAAGTATATGGTTCGATTACTGGTGCATCAGCACTTAGTTCGATCGTACTACCTTGGGTAAACGAGCCAGCAGCCATTACTTCATCAAATGGATAGCCTGGCATTGGGGCCGGTAATACGCGTACGAAAGAATCAATTGGACTAGCTGATTGGATTCCTTGGGTAAAGTTTACCAAATTTTCCTTGGTACCTAATTCCAATGTTTGGATGATGTCCGTTCTTTCTTCATCATAAGCTGGCGATACATTCTTATATCCTAGCTTTTCCATCATATAAGCAGCAAAAATTGCTGTTTTTAAGGCATTTTTCACCGCGTTTGGTGCGACGAAGATTCCCTTAAAGAACAAGCTATTTTGATTGAAGTTAGCACCTAAGCTCTTACCAATACCAGGAGCTGTCAATCTTTCAGCAACCATGTTAACTAGATCAGCGCGACCTGCTACATAACCACCCGTCGTAGCAACGCCACCACCAAGGTTTTTCATCAATGATCCAACAACTACATCAGCACCAACATGACCTGGTTCTTGTCTTTCGACCAATTCACCATAACAGTTATCAA
>JALEMK010000017.1 GCA_022768265.1 Erysipelotrichaceae bacterium | reverse complement strand
TGATATTAATTATTTGTGCAAATTTGTCAAACCACAAATTGGTTTGGTAACTTCGATTGGCCCACAACATCTGCAAACTTTTAAGAATATGGATAATATCATTAAAGAAAAGATGCAAATGATCGAATGCTTGCCTAAAGATGGCTTAGGGATCATCAATATCGATAATGAATATATTCGTAGCTATCAGATCAAAAATAGCTGTAAGATCGTTACTTATGGTATTAAAAATGATGCTACTTATCGGGCGGTAGATATCCAATATTCACCAAATGGCAGTACGTTTAATGTGCTATATGAAAATGAAAAATATGCCTTTTCTACGAAGTTATTAGGTGAACATAATATCATGAATATCTTAGCAGCGATCGCGGTTGCTAGATATTTAGGGGTAGGCTGGGCAGAATTAGCAAGAAGCGTAAGACAAGTTGATTATGTTGAGCATCGCTTGCAAGTTAAAAAGATCAATGGCTATACGTTTATCGATAATGCCTTTAATTCAAATCCTGAAGGAGCTGCTATGTCTTTACAGGTCATGAGCATGATGCCTAATAAGCGTTTTATCATCACCCCAGGTCTGATTGATCTAGGGCCTCAACAATATGCGATGAATCATGAGTTTGGTCGCCAGATGTTAGGTAAGGTGGATGTGGTTATCTTGGTTGGGCCTACCCAAACATTACCGATCTATAAAGGCTTAGAAGAAAGCAATTTTAAGATGGCTGATGTATATGTGGTAGATACCGTAAAAGAAGCTTTTAATAAAGTTTATGCACTAGCAAGCAAAGAAGATATCATCCTGTTGGAAAATGATCTTCCGGATGCTTTTAGTAAGTAACTTGCATACAAATGTCCTTGAAAGCCTGGATATTCTGGGTGATATATTTACGACGATGATGGATGATATTTAATTGTCGATCGATCGGAGGATCTAGAGCAATTTTAGCGATCTTCGCTTGTTCTAGATCCTTTTTTAATAGTTTGCATGGGAGAATAGCGATACCAATATCATGTTCGACCGCTTTGATCAAAGCTTGATTGCTAGAACTTTCCCATATAGGTTTAATATTTAATTGCAAAGTAGCAAAATAGGAATCGATGAGCTTACGTGTAACGCTATCTTTTTCTCTAGTCAAAAAAGGATAATTGCTTAAGGTCTTTAAATCGACAGTTTTTAGCTTGGCTAATGGATGATCTAGCGGGGTAATGACTTCCATTGGATCATCTAAAAAGGGCGTACAGATAAGGTCGTTATGTTTGATCTGCCCTTCGATAAGAGCGATATCTAGGCTGTTATCTAGAATTTTGGCAACGATGGTATTGGTGTTGTCTACCGTTACATAAGTTAAGAGTGAAGGATAAGCTTCTTTGTATTTGGTGATGATTTGGGGAAGCAAATGGGTACCGATGGTAATGCTTGAGCCGATATGGATCGCTCCTAATTGATCCCATTGTTTGATGTTATCTTCCATATCGTTATATAAAGCAATGATGTGGACAGCGTAGCTATAAAGCTGATGTCCGCTTTCTGTGGGGTAAATTTTTTTGGCGATGCGATCGAATAATTTAGTCTTATAGTGCTGTTCTAATTCTTTGATCGCTAAACTGATAGAAGGTTGAGCGATATGTAATTTTTGTGCTGCTTTAGTGATGCTTTGCAATTGGTAGACTTCTAGGAAAATCATTAAATGGCGGATTGTCATATTTGCTCCTTTCATAATAAAAATATTATAAATATTATAAATAAATACTATTATCATTATATAATAAAATGCCGTAAAATAATAGCGGAGGGAAATCATGGGGAAAAAGAAAGATATATTAGTTAAGTTATTTGTTTCAACTTTATATTTAAGTGCCTTCACTTTTGGTGGTGGTTATGTCATCGTTAGTTTGATGAAGAAAAAGTTTGTTGATGAATTGCATTGGATCGATGATGAAGAGATGCTTAATTTAGTAGCTATTGCTCAAAGTGCGCCTGGCGCGATTGCGGTTAATGGGGCAATTGTTATTGGCTATCGTTTGGCAGGATTTATTGGTTCGCTAGTAGCTATCATTGCAACGATCTTGCCGCCATTTGTGATCATAACCTTAATTTCAATGTGTTACGATATCTTTATACAAAATCAAATCGTAGCATTGATGCTACAAGGCATGCAAGTAGGGGTAGCAGCTGTGATCGCAGGGGTCGTAATTGATATGTCTAAACAAGTGCAAGGTTATTTTGCTTGGGGCGTTATGATCTTAGCTTTTATTGCTTCGTACTTCTTTGGGGTCAATGTAGCGTATATCGTGTTAGTTTGTATCATAATTGGGGTCGTTCAATCGTTTATGGGGGTAAAAGATGATCTATCTTAAATTGTTATTAGCTTTTTTTCAAATAGGTTTATTTAGCTTCGGTGGTGGATATGCATCGATTGCTTTGATTCAACAACAAGTCGTAGAATTGAATCAATGGTTAACAATGAGTGAGTTTACTGATTTAATTACGATTTCCCAAATGACGCCAGGACCAATTGCAATCAATGGGGCAACGTTTGTAGGGACAAAAATCGCGGGGGTGTTTGGGTCGGTAGTAGCAACCGTAGGATGCATTCTACCTTCATCGATCATCGTAGGGATCATAACGGTAATATATGTCAAATATCATGATTTAAAGATGGTACAAAGCGTCTTAAAAAGCTTGCGACCAGCAATTGTTGCAATGATTGCTTCAAGTGGTTTATCAATCCTTTTAACGGCCATCTATCCTAATGCTAGCTTTAATTTCGCAATGATCGGAATATTCGTAGTAGTGATGATAGTCCAAAAATTTAGCAAGCTAGGACCAATTTCGATAATGTTATTAGCAGGAATTTTGAATTTGCTCTTGCATTTATTTTAAAAATCGTGTAGAATATAAAAGCTTTCGATAAGTGACTTATATAAATTAAAACTTCAAAAAAAGTTTTAAAAAAAGTGTTGACATAAAATGTTAAACATGATATATTATATAGGCGCTAGTCAATAGCGACACGATGGAGGTTTAGCTCAGTTGGGAGAGCATCTGCCTTACAAGCAGAGGGTCAGCGGTTCGAGCCCGTTAACCTCCACCATTTTTGTGAGAAGCCGACTTAGCTCAATTGGCAGAGCAATTGATTTGTAATCAATAGGTTGTAGGTTCGATTCCTATAGTCGGCACCATTTTTATTGGAGAAGTAGCGAAGTGGCTAAACGCGTCTGACTGTAAATCAGATCCCTATGGGTTCGGTGGTTCGAAACCGCCCTTCTCCACCATCTTCAAGTTGGGGCATAGCCAAGCGGTAAGGCAACAGACTTTGACTCTGTCATTTCCCTGGTTCAAATCCAGGTGCCCCAGCCAAATAAATTATCTGTCCCGGTAGCTCAGGTGGTAGAGCAACTGACTTTTAATCAGTGGGTCGGAGGTTCGATTCCTCTCCGGGACACCATCTTTTGCGGATGTAGTTCAATGGTAGAACTTCAGCCTTCCAAGCTGACTACGTGGGTTCGATTCCCATCATCCGCTCCATTTATTATTTAGATGTGTTTAGCAACTTAATATAAATAGAACGAATCGCTTTTGCTTTAAGCAAAGGCGATATTTTTATTTTTGACTAAAAAATATCTTTGCTTTAGGTTATGGTTAATAGTAGGTATAGAAATGCTAAAAACGCAAAAAATTGTAGAAAAACTACAAAAACATTTACAAATAGTAGATATAGGGTGTAATATAGATATAGATATTTTTTTATTATATTAGACTACAAAAAAACATGAATATGTAGAAAAGAGGTATGTGTTATGAAAAAAGTATTAATGTCATTTTTGGTCTTGGTTATTGTAAGTGGATGTGCAAAAGCACCAAAAGAAGAAACACCAACAATCACAACTCCGGTAATTGAAACTACGCCATCAGCTACTGCTGCTACAGAGCCAACAAAGCTAGTCGATGAAAATGGCTATGAATATGAAGCTGTTGGTAATGAACGTAAATACCAATTATTTGATGGGCATATTGAAGTATATATACCTGAACTTTCAGAAAATACCAAACTATATATCTATAATGAAAGTACTAGTGATATAGAGGATAGTATCGTGTTTCAGCTTGTTTTTCAACCTGAAGGATGTGAAAAGGAACAGGAAGGATGCTATTGGGAGTTAACGCAAAGTCGATTCTTCGAAGGTGATATGGTGCAGCCTAACGATGAAAATGGTTACCCTATGTATCCAAATGATGATGAACACAAAGGCTATCAAGCATATGATTCTGTTGATCCTAATGACAAATTTTCTGTACTAAAAGTTCCACAGTTTTCTAATGAAGAATATATGGAAGTTTATAATCAAAGTAAAGTTTATATAAAACCTGTATTTGTTAAATAAATATAAGCTCTATTTCTTATATATTTAATAATACAAAATATGAAGTATGTTTTAATTTGAATATATAATTATAGCTTTTGAAAAAATTAGTTTTATCTGTAACTAATTATAATAATCAACTAGTAAGTATAGGTATTTGTACTTATTTGTAAATTTTTTTACCCCTTGAGTACGGCTGTTTTACTATCTTGTAAAATAAAGTAGATATTTGCTAGGATATAAATAACAATAGAAAGAATGAGGATTTGACAATGAAAAAGATATTAATGTCATTATTGGTCTTAGTTGCTGTAAGTGGTTGTGCAAAAGCACCCACTGAAGAAACTCCAACAACTACAACTCCAGTAGTTGAAACAACACCATCAGCTACTACAACTGTGGAAACAACAACTACCCCTGCAACTACAGAAACAACGCCTGCTGAAAAACCAGGAAGTTCAAAGAATGTATCATCATCTTCTTCAGAAGCTGCTAAGGAAGTTTACGCAACAATAAATGATTTGTTTGACCAAGCAGCAAGTAAGGTTAAGGAAGAAGGAAAAACACCATATGCGCTTACTGTTTCATATTCTGATAACTATATGTCTTCAGGTCGCAAAGGATATCAAATATCATGTTTGGTGAATAATGATGGTGTGGTATGGCGATATAATGATTCAGAATCTGAGCTAAATAATGTAGAATTTGAAGAAAAATTAGATGCATCTAGTTTTTATACAGTTGAAGAATTGTATGAGTTTGTTCCTGGTAAGGTAACAAGAGAAGAAGCACTTAATGCAGCACTAGACTACTTAGGGTTTACTTTTGAAGATTTAACATTGATTAATATTAGTGAAGAAGCAGATTCAACAAGAAGTTATTATTATATTGATGTTGCCACAAATCCAACTGGATATATCATGAAAATAGATGCTAATACGAAAGAAATCTTTGACTATTATGAT
>JALEMK010000011.1 GCA_022768265.1 Erysipelotrichaceae bacterium | reverse complement strand
ATAATAAAAGCCAAGGATGTTTTTATTTCCAGATAAACTCAAGCAATCCTGATTGTATCGATAGTTCTAAATGCATAGCAATTCCTGATGATTATGTATTTCAATGGTATACAGCAGAAGAATTAGAAAAAGCAAAATTGTCGGGTGTTGATTTAAGGGATGAAAACTTTGTAAAAGAAATAGATTCAACGATAGGGAAACTATATATCTACAAAGCTTTAACAACACCTAATGATGAATATATCAAAAATTCCAACGAAAGACCTAGCTACTTGCATGAAGATGGAACGATTGATTATAAGGTTGATGAAATGATTAAGTTTTAAATACTAAAATAAGTATAAATAGAAATAAAAGTAGCGATAAGCTACTTTTATTTTAAAAACAAACAACACTGATATAATAAATAAAAAAGGGGTGGTTAGCGATGAAAATAATTAATTTACGTAAAGAATATCATAATAAACATAATACCGTTTTGGCATTAGATAATGTAAATTTAGATTTTGATGATCAAGGACTGACTATTATATTAGGATCTAGTGGGTCTGGTAAAACAACATTATTAAATATCATTGCGCAAGTTGATAATGATTATCAAGGGATGATCAATGATCCTCTTACGGTTTCATATCTGACCCAAAATATTGAATTGTTTGAAAATTTAAGTGTAGAAGATAATATAAAGTTAGTATGTAATGACAGTCAAAAAGTAAATGACTATCTGCAACAATTTAATTTAACTGATATCAAAAATAAAAAAATAAAAAAGTGTTCTCAAGGACAAAAAAGAAGGGTGCAGGTGTTAGGCGCATATTTCAATGATAAGCAAATGTTGGTCCTTGATGAGCCAACATCAGCACTTGATCATGATAATGCAGTTAATATCATGAAAATGCTAAAGGCGATTGCTAGGGAAAAATTGGTTATCATGATTACTCATGATATTGCGTTAGCACATGAGTATGCGGATAGATTGATTGAAATTGATAAAGGTAGCATCACGAAAGATATGATGCTTGAACATCAAGAAGTAATTGAAAAGCAGCCTAAAGCAATAGTAAAACCTTCGCTTAAAAATAATCTCATCTTTGCCTTGAAAGATCTGATTTCACGTCCTTTTAAATTTGTGTTGAATATCTTTTTGACCACGATATGTTTGCTTGCCATATATATGATGATCAATGTGCTGTCATCCGTTAATAAAGAAGCGGATTATTTGGAGACGGTTGCTTCAGGTGACAGTATCGTTGTGACATATAATGATAATATGATCAGCAAACAAGAGTTAAGAGATGGATATCATCTATTTAAATCTGGCCTGCGTGATGATTATTTTCCTAAACTATATATAGAATATGATAATATTCCATATGATCGTTTGGTAGATACCTTGGAAAAGGTGGATGGCATCGCGGCAGTGGAAGCAAATACCGATCATGATCTATATTATGTCGATAGTGATCGTTTATATCAGGAAGTATTAGGAAAGGATCAAAAGATATATAAGTGTATGCCTACTTTGGTGGATGAAGGTGATAGAACAAGTATTGGTTATCCTTTTAAACCGTTAACTTCTCCTTTTATCAGCAATATCGTTTTACCTAGTGCTAATGAATATAATGAAAATAAAGATTTTATGAAAATGTTTGACGCTCATAAAGAAGTAGCGCTAAATGGTCTTAATTTTTTCCATGTTGTTGATGATTCGTGGGATATCCCGTTATTATATGGGGAACCAATGTCTGAAGCAAATGATATTATCATCGATATGCAAACGGCAAAATTATGGCAACAATTAAAGGGAATCGAAGAAATAGAAGATTTGATAGGTACTGAGATTGAATTAAAGGTATGTACCTGGGCTAGTATTTGGTTATTAGAAGATGATTCTCGTGAAGCAGTTGCAGCGGAAAATTATGATTTTTTTGATAGTTATGACTATACGATCAAAGGGATTACCAGCTTGAATAATGATGATATGCGTATAGCTTTGGTACAAGAAGGCATCTTGGAAGATCAGATCTTGGCTAGTACCGTGATCGCTAGTGAAGGATTAGATTTTAAAGATGTAAAATTTATCTTGGAGCCTAATGTTAACTATGAACAGACATGTGCTAAGATCAATGAAAGTCTAGGATTAACAAAAACTTCTTTTGTGCAAAAAAGCAAGGTTACATCGGATAATGTGGCATTAAAGCGTAATAATGAAGCGTTGATTGCTTATGTTGGAGCTGTTATTGTTGTTTTATTTGCAACGTTCTTCTTAAATCTGATAATGAATAAAAAAGTCTTTTTAAAAGAACAAAAGTTACTTAAAGAGTATGGATATCATAATAATTTAATTGAAATAGCTAAGCTGCTGATAGTAATTATTATATCAGTAGGAATTAGTTTAATGGTTAAGGATGCAATTAGCTTAAAGATCAACGAGTGGGCTAGAACATTTGGTTATAGTTTGATCATCAGCGATCATTTTGTCTATTTTGGTATAGCTATCATCATGGTGATGATCTTGGAAATGATCTTGACAATGAGCGTTAAATTATTTAAGAGGTAAACGTTATGATCGTAATGGAAAATGTTTCTAAGTCATTTGGTCAACAGTTGATATTTGATAAGATTAATTTGCGGATCGATAAATGTGGTTTCTATGCTTTTGTAGGGCCATCGGGTTGTGGTAAATCTACTTTATTGAGCATGATCGCTAAAAGTGAAGATGTTACCAATGGTACGATAAAGGTAGATGGTAATGTAGCGACGATCTATCAAGATTATCAATTATTTGCAGAGCTTACTGTAGAAGATAATGTTACTTTGTTGAATGATATGGTTGATTTTCAGCAAATCAGTGCGGAATTGGCTTTGAGCGATCTAATTAATCAATATCCAGCAGAATTAAGCGGTGGTCAGCAACAAAGAGTAGGGATAGCTAGAGCCATTGCGCTTGATCCAGATATTATCTTATGTGATGAACCTACAGAGTCATTAGATAGAGAAAATAAGACATTAGTAATGGAATATCTAAAGAAGCTTTCCGCTCATAAGATCGTTATTATCGTTAGTCATGATCTTAATTTGATCAATGAATATGTGGATGTGATCTATAAGATCTGTGATCATCAATTAGTAAAACAAATTTTGCATGAGCAAAAGAAATGTTTGAAAACCAAGCATCAACAACTGAAGCTAGATGTCAAAGAGATAATAAAAAAATTGCAATATAAAAAAGAACTCAAAATTGGCATCTTATTAAATTTATTAGGGTTATTGTTAGTTTTGATGTATGTTTTGAGTGCAAAGTTATTTTATGTTAGCAATTCATCAAATGTTTTGAATATTGATAAGCTTTATGTAAATATCTATGATAAATATAGTGATTTTGAGATTGCTCATGCTAGCAATCTTGTAAAGATCGTTCCTTTTGAAGAGGCTATCATAAATGATAAAAACTATATTGTTAATATTTATCCAGCTGTCAAAAATGATGATTTTGAGTTTAAGTATCCAGTTGGTGATGAAGTTGTCGTTAATCAAAATCTAGAAGATGATGTGGCAATTGGTGAGGGAATTGATTTGGTTTATGAGAGCGTTGATGGCACATTGGGAATCGTGACCTTTTATGTTGTAGATATCATCGATGAAGATACTACACAAAATAATATTTATTATAATCTTGATACGATAGATCAGGTCTTTGTAACAGAGAATGATAAGTTAGAAATCAATTACAGCGATTATCTTGCTCAGATGAGCAACCAAGCGCAACTAGATATCGTTTATGATGATATCGAACAGATATATGCAGATAATCAAGCATTAAAGGATGTTAGTATCTATCATCCTACTTATGAATTGCGGCAGAAGATGAAGAATAACATGCTGATATTTAAAGTTATGGCTTATAGCTTTCAACTGCTTTATTTTTTAGGTTTGATCATGTTTATGGTCATATATAATCATAAAAGCAATCAAAAGGCTTTAAAAAATTATGCTTTATTATTAAGTTTTGGTGGTGATCGCAAGGCTATCCAACATGATCATTTTTATTATAAAACAACAAGTTTTTTAGTAGGTTATAGCCTTTTTGTAATTTTAGGTTTTAGCTTGTTTGTTGGCTTTGGCACTTATTTAAGTAAGCTTGATCAGCTAGTTTTGTTGATTATTGGCGTATTGCTTTTGGGGGGATATTTAGCTAGCGCTATGATTAGCAGCAAGCAATTATCTAATTTTAGGATCAACCGTATCATAAAAAATGAAAATTAAATCATTTTGTTTGTAAAAGCTAATATATTAAAAGCAGTTTCTTTTTTAGAAACTGCTTTTAATACGCTTTGTTTAGAAATTCCAGCTTGGGAAGATTTCTAAGAATTGTGAAAATTCATAGGTTGTACCAAAACCACAAGTTATTGGTAGGTAGATAATAAAACAAATTACAACAGCGATGATATAGAAATTAACATATTTCTCCATTTTAGGATGTTTTTGCAGAATGA
This sequence comes from Erysipelotrichaceae bacterium, assembly GCA_022768265.1. Lineage (GTDB taxonomy): Bacteria > Bacillota_I > Bacilli_A > Erysipelotrichales > Erysipelotrichaceae > JALEVB01. The sequence continues at coordinate 15,906 of JALEMK010000011.1, read as the reverse complement.
TCTTGATGATGAATACTATAGATAAGATCATGAAGATCACGCTAGGGTAATAGTGATAACTAAAGACACAGCGAGTTACTAAAAACCATGGTGCTAAATTGCTTAGATAACCAACAAGGATGAAAAAGCCTGTACGGTTACGATAACGGATGGTAAAGTAGGCGCTCAAAGGTAGGGTTATGACACTTACCCAGTTGATCAGTGGGTTGTTTAGACAGCTGATGGTATGATAGATATTGCCTTCATGACCAGTGTAATACCAGATAGGACGGATATCTAGGATCCATTGCCACCAGACACTTTCAAATGGGTGAGTAGCTTCTAGATCGATGTGGTATTCGTACATGTAAATGATCTGATCGATAACATTTTTGATTGACCAGCCATCGCGCCAAACAGGAGTTATCAAGTAAGAAGCAAAGTAGATGATGATGGGAATGATCACAAACCATAAGATACACCATAAGATCGTTTTAAATAATTTTTCATAGAAGCTATTGACGATCATATGGGCCATATTGATATCTTCTGCCATTGGGAATTGATCGTTAGCGATCATTTGTTTGGCTTTGCGATATTCAAGATAGCGATTGATGATGTTGGTAAAGAAGATGATGGCTAAGCCAACAGCGCCATAGCAACCAGTCCATTTGGTGCTAATGGCCATTCCCATGAATAGACCGCTTAAAGCTAGATAAGCAAATTGTTTTTTTAATGAAGTATCATAGAATGAGGAATAATAATATTCGCTCATAAAGAAGAACATCGCGATGATAAAGAAGATACTAAATGGCTCTAAGGTGGCGATCCTTGATGTGGTAATGTGCATAAAATCAGCAGCAAATAAGATCATCGTGATCGCAGCAAAATAGGTTTTGTTGAAAATGCGTTTAGCAAAGACATAAACCAATGGTAGCATCAAGATGCCAAATAGCGCCCCCATGATCCTAAATCCAAAAGGGTTTGCGCCAAAGATCTTGATGCCTAAGGCCATGATCGAAGTTCCTAATAAAGGATGGACATGGGCATACATATGTTGACCTTCAACAATTTCAGTGGCATTACGAGGATGATACACCTCATCAAAATAGGTATTGGTCATGTAAGTTTGTTTTAATGGGATCTCATCTTGTTCATCGATCATTAGCGTAGCATCGTATAAAGGATCATCGATATCTTGATAGACGCTTACGGGGATGAACGATTGTTGATCTTTTTGATGGAAACCAATTTCGGTTATCGTGGTTTTTAGATCGCTAGTTTCGATCTTGATGTATTGATAGTTATAATCACCGCTGATGATCTCCCATTGTAAATAGGAGTAATCTTCGAGGGTCGTTATCAATTCGTAGTTAGTAGCATCATTGCTACCATAGATCTTTAGATCATGAAAACCTAGTTGATAGCCTTCAAAAGTATTGTTGTTATCGCCTTCTTGACCAATGATATAGATATCGTTAAAAGAAGGATCTGCTAATTCAAAGACCACGCTTTGCGTTTTGTTTGTTGGTTGCCAATAGGTTGATGGCATGATGGTCGATCCTAGCTCATGCAAAGAGATGATGGCATAAAAACAAGTGACCAATAAAATGATATAAGCATCTTTTTTATTTAGTTTTATTGATGCTTTGCTTTTGTAAAAGCTATGTTTTTTTTCGCTTTTTTCTGTATCATTTTTTTTATTGGGTATCCGTGTAAAAATTAGAGTTATGATAAAAAATACTAATGTACATAATAGTAATAGTAAGATCAATTCGGTATCATAAAATAAAGATAAACTTAATTTTTCTAACATATTAATTAAACCTCACCAAAGTATTATAAGCTAAAATAGATGATTTTTAAATATTTTTAAAAAAGTCACCTATTAGGTGACTTTTAGCTTTATTGTAATTTAGCTTCGATATCTTTGATCTGTTCTTCTAATTCTTGGATGAAACGTTGTTTTTCTTCGATTTCTAGCTTAGCATCAGCTACTTGTGATTCACTAAGCATGTAGACCATTTCTTTATTTAGGTAGTCGATCTGACGTTTTTGTTTGCTGATCAATTCTTCTTTACGTTGTTTGCTTTGCAACATTCTTTCTTTCCATTGTTCTTTTTTGTTTTCGTTGTAAGCTTTCATATTAGCAAAATAGTCATCTTGGACTTGTTTGAATGCTGCCCAGGCTTTATCATCTAATTCTTTAGAAGCATTAGCGATAGTTTTGTGAGTGTTCATTAGATCTTTCATGATCTGCGTGTTTTCTTTAGAGTAGAAGTTAGCTGCCAATACTTCTTGAGCTTTAGCAACTAGTTCCATCTTTTTAGCGTAATTTGCTTGGAAGGTTTTTTCTAGTTCTTCACGATATTGGCTATATTTTTGATAGAATTCATCACGATAGCCATTGAATCTTTCCCATAGTTCTTGGTCGTGTTGATTGCCAGCACTACCGATCTTTTTCCATTGTTCAAATAGTTCTTTGCTTTGTTTGATAGCTTCTTTGAAGTCTTCGCTATGGCATAGGGTTTCTGCTTTAGTGATCAATTCTTCTTTTAAAGCTTTGTTGCTTGCAAATTTGCTTTGTAGATCTTTAAAGTATTCATTTTTCTTGTCAAATAGTTTTTGTCTTTCATTGTTGAAAGCTTCCCATAATTGATCATCAGTTTCTTTATCGATGCGTTGACAAGATTTCCAAGCTTCCATAAGATCGTTCATCTTTTGGGTAGCTTCTTTGAAGTTAGTTAGATTTGCTGCTAATTTAGCTTCTGAAATGATGTGTTCTTTTTGTTTTTTGATTTCGCTAACAGCTTCTTTATGTTTGCTAGCAGGGACATGTAAGATAGCTTCAAATTCTTCTTCTAATTCTTCTTCGATAGCTGATTCAAAATATTGGATCTTGCGCCATGTCTTGCGTAGATCTAGGATCTGGCTGTTGATTTGTGACCATGGGGCTGATAGATCAATTTCTTTGGCCTTAGCGATCAATTCTTTTCTAAGGCTGATTGATTCATCGATGTCCATATTTTTAAAGCTTGGTTGATTTTCGTACATATTATTAATACTCCTTTTGTTCGATGTTTTAATTATACACTAATTCTATTGCTTTGTTAGCGAAAATAAGTGTCTTATGGGTAAAAATATGCAAAAACAGGTGAAAAGTAACTGAATTTTTCTTATTAGATAGGTAGCTTGTATTTTTTGCGGTTTAGTTTTTGGTGGCTAAATGGTATAATTGCAATGGTGATTTTATGGATAATAAATTAGTAAAAAATTATATATATTCCGTTTTGTATCAAATGTTGTTGGTGATTACGCCTTTTATTACCACGCCTTATTTGACTAGGGTGATGGGATTAGAGGTCTTATCGATCAACACTTGGACAGCGAATCTAGCTCAATGGTTCGTATTATTTGGAATCATGGGGGTTAATATTTATGGTAATCGAGAGATTGCCAGGGTTAGGGATAATCAAGCAGATCTAACTAAGACCTTTTGGGAAATCTTTACCATGCAGTTTATCAGCATGATCATCTCTTCGCTTGTATATGTTGGCTTTTTGTTTTTAAATAATAGTGATTATTTTTTATATCTAGCTTTGCAAGGAATTACTTTGTTTAGCGTTGCGCTAGATATTACGTGGTTTTTCTATGGGGTTGAAGATTTTAAGAAAGCTAGCTTACGTAATATGTTTGTTAAGCTTTTTGGCATTGCCTTGATCTTCATTTTTGTCAAAGGACCTAACGATCTAGTTAAATTCATCTTGATCAATACATTATCAGGCGTGTTGGGCCAGATCATCATGTGGGTGCAATTGCGTCATTATATTGGTTTTTGTCGGGTTAATTTAGCTGGGGTGATGCGTCATTTTAAACCTAATATTGGTTTATTCATTCCGCAGATCGCCATTAGCGTTTATTCGGTTTTAGATATTACGATGCTAGGCTATTTAGGACCGCGTTTAGAAGAGGTAAATTTATATGAACAAGCGCAAAAATTCGTAAAGATGTTCTTGTTTTTCATTACCTCGATCGGTAGTGTCATGTTGCCTAGGGTTACCAATGTTTTCCATAAAGGTAATTATGAACAGGTTAATGCATATTTGACCAAGACCTTAAAGTTTGCTTTATATATGTCGATTCCTATGATCTGTGGAATCGTTGGCATGATCCAAAACTTTATCGATTGGTTTCTACCTGTTTCCTATGCGCCAGTAGGTAATATGATCATTGCTACTTCGCCAATTATCTTATTTATTAGTTTGAGCAATGTTTTTGGTACGCAATTCATGGTACCTACGGGTGATACCAAGCATTATACGATCTCGGTGGTTTGTGCTGCAATCTTAAACTTTATGATCAATTTTACTTTGATTCCTTATCTAGGAGCGTATGGGGCGATCATTGGTTCAGTAGCTGCGGAAGCTAGTGTAACGATCATTCAATGGTTTTTCGTTAAGGATAAGATCAAGATTACCATCGGTATCAAAGAATTATTGAAGATCATCATTAGTAGTTTATTGATCATCGTACCGGTCCGTTATACGGGCGTGTGGTTGGGAGCTAATATCTTGAGCAACTTAGCACAGGTAGTTGTAGGTATCGTTGTTTATGTGGCTTTCTTGTTGATGTTAAAAGCGGATTTTTTAGTGGAAATGTATCATAGTTTTAAACAAAGAGGATTAAAAAATGGTTAAGCTTTCAGTTGTTGTTCCTATTTATAATGTTGCGCAGTATTTACCTAAGTGTTTAGATTCGATCATGGCACAAACATATGCTGATTTTGAGTGTTTCTTGGTCAATGATGGTTCTAAGGATAACAGTTTAGCGATCATCAAAGAATATCTAAAAAAGGATGAACGTTTTAAGCTGATCGATAAAGAAAATGGAGGCCTAAGCGATGCGCGTAATGCTGGGATGGCCCAAGCTAGCGGTGAATACATCTATTTTGTTGATAGCGATGATTTTATTGAAAAAGAACTATTTGCCAGTTGTGTGCAAAAACTAGATGAAACTAAAGCAGATATGGTCATCTTTGATATATATCAATATCATCAAGCTGATGGCAGCAAAGAGATCATTCGCAATCGCTATGATGAAAACAAGGTGTATCAGCTATCAACGCAAAAAGATATCATCTGTAATATCCTAAATGCTGCTTGGAATAAGATGTATCGCTTATCGTTATTTAAGGATAATGATATAACTTATCCTTTTGGTTGTTACTATGAAGATCTAGGTACGACCTATCGCTTGTTGTTAAAAGCACAGGGCATATGCTTTATCAATAAACCGTTATATAATTATTTAGTAGATCGTCCAGGTAATATCACTACTGAATTTAGTTTTAAAGCTTATCATGTCTTGGATATGGTCAAGATAACCTGTGATTTCTATAAGCAAAATAATGTTTATGATGAATATTATGAAGAATTAAAGTTTTTAGCTTTGGTCAATATCATGGAATGTTTGAAAAAGACGCGTAATAGTAACAATCATAAGATGGTAGAAAAATACATCGATGTTTGCTTCTATGATATTGAACAAAATTGGCCTGAATATCCAAAAGGCAAATATCCAGTCTTGAGGGAAAAACATGATTGGCTATATTTACATAAAAACTGGTTAAAATTCTATTTAAGATGTCGCCGCTTATGGCATTAGGAGGGTAAGATGGCAAAGATAACCGTAGTAGTTCCGATTTATAATGTCGAGAAATATCTTAGAAAATGTTTTGATTCTTTATTAGAACAAACTTTTGATGATTTTGTGGTCATGGCTGTTAATGATGGTAGTCCAGATGATTCTCAAACGATCATCGATGAATATGTTAATAAATATCCGCAAAAGATCATCGGAATCAAAAAGCCCAATGGCGGATATGGTAGCGTATTACAAATGGCCATTGCTCGCATGGAAAGTGAATACTTTTTGGTCTGTGATCCCGATGATTATTTAGCTAAAGATGCTTTAGCTCATTTATATCAATTAGCTAGTATCGGTGATTGTGATCTGGTCATTGGTGCTAAAAACTATATCTACGATGGTTCAGATCGTGTTGATTATGATCTTGCTTATAATAAGCATTATGTTCATTTGGATGTAAATAAAGTTTATAAGCGTGGCAGTGAGCGTTTTGGGGATTTATTGTTTGTTGATCCTAGTCCTCATTCCAAATTATATCGTCAAAAATTAGCTGCAAATATCAAGTTTCCTACCAAGGTAGGGTATACAGATAATTTATTATTCTATGTTAGCTTGTTAAATAGTAACAATGTTATCTATACCGATCAAGCCTGTGCTTATTATTTGATCGATCGTCCAGGTAATTCAATGAGCGATGTTAGTCCTAAAGCCATCGATGGTAATATCTTGGTATTTAAAAATGTCATCAGTCAATGCGCTGCTTTGCAAGCGCCGGATATGTTCTACTATCGCATGTTTGAAAGCTATAAATTTATCTTACGAGAATTAGATCGTATGTTGGGTGATAAAGAAGATGTAAGTCAAAGATTAAACAGCTTATATGGGTTAGTGGAATTATTGATTCCTTACCGTCAGCAAATCTTTAAAGTTTATGGTAGCTACAGCAAAGCGAAGATCGTGGAAAAGATCAAAGATCGCTTGTTGTTAGAACCAAAGACTTCTAAATTGATATATAAAGATATCATGAAGAAAAAATTACAAAATGTTGCATAAAATAGAGGTAATAAGATGAAGTTATCCGTGATCGTACCAATGTATAATGTTGAAAACTATGTTGAAGAATGTCTTTTGTCATTGGTCAACCAAACTTATGAAGATATGGAGATCATCGTGGTTGATGATGGAGGTAGTGATAATAGCGTAGCGATCGTTGAACGTTTGCTGCCTCAATATCCAAAGCTTCGCATGGTTCATAAAGCAAATGGAGGACTTAGTGATGCTCGCAATTATGGCTTACAGTTTGCCTCGGGTGAATATATTGGTTTTATCGATAGCGATGATCATGTAGAAACCACTTTGTATGCCAAATTGATGGCTAAGATTGCTCAGGGATATGAAGTTGCGGTTTGTGATATTCATTATTTCTTTGAAGATGGGCATGGTTTTATCATGAAAGGTATTAACGATCATGGAAAGGATATGCAAAAGAATGCTTTGTTGTCACCGATGTTTGCGTGGAACAAAGTTTATCATCGCCGCTTCTTCGATGAAGGATTGCGCTATCCTTTAAATACATGGTATGAAGATACCCCAGTAACGACCATGGTGTTTGCACAAACTAATAAAATTGGCTATGTGCCAGAAGCACTGATCCATTATCGTCAACGCCAAGATAGCATCATGGGATCTAACACTTCTAAGCGTATCCTAGAGATCTTTGGGATCATGGAAATGCTTAGAGCTAACTTTCAACAAGCTGGGTTATGGGATCGTTATCATGATGAAATAGAATATCTTCATATTGAACATTTACGTCTATATGGCATGTTTAGATTTATTCGTTCCCCTTATTTTAATGAAGCATATGAAAAAAGTACTCAAATCATGCAAGCTAATTTTCCTAATTGGCAGCATAATGCATATATCAAAGATCTGGGTTGGAAAAATCGTTTATTCTTAAAGTATTTTAATAAGCAAACCAAAAAGATCTTTGATCTATTTATCAAGTAAAGGAGAAATTGATGCGTACTCGTTATTCTTTTTACAATTTTATCGTTAGTACGATCACCGCAGTGGTTTTGCCATTGGTAGGCTTTTTTAAGGTCCAATTATTTATTTCTTTATATGGAGATAAATTAAATGGTTTACAAGTTACCATGGCTCAGGTAATTACCTTTCTAAATGTTTGTGAATTAGCTTACTCGCTTGCGTTTAGACAATTGTTATTTAAACCATTGGCTCAAGGTGATAAAGAAAAGGTCTTATCGATCTATCATGGCGCGCGTAAGATCTTTAAGATAACTGGTTTTGCAGTATTAGGTTTGGGAATTGTCGTGGCCTTATTCTTCCCATTCTATGCGGATTCACCAATAACTTACCTACAAACGGTAGGAATGTTTATGGCCTTGTGTATTCCTTATGGTATTTCCTACTTTTTGATGGGACCGAACTTTGTGATCATTGCTGATCAACAAGAATATAAGATCAATATTTGGATTCAGACGATTGCAATCGTACGTATGTTATTGATGATCGCGGTGATCTTATTGAAGATGCCGTTTGTCTTCATCTTGATCATCGAAGGATTGAACATTTTAATTGCGAATACCTTAGCACGACAGATCGCTTTGAAAAATTATCCATGGTTAAAAGAAAAGCCTAAAACTATCGATGAACAATCTTTCATGCAAAATGCCAAATATACCATCGTACAACGACTAGCAACCTTGGCTACTAGCAATACCGATAACATCGTCATTACGTTATTCATGGGATATACGATGACCAGTGTATATGGGGTTTATTCATATTTAACTGAAGCGGCTGGTAAGATCATCAACAGTGCGATAACCTCGCCAATCAATAGCTTTGGCAATTTGTTTAATGATGAAAGTGGCGATTCCTATAAGGTATTTACTGAATACTTTAATTTTGGTTGTTATATCGCTAGCATTGCCGCTATCTGCTTATTTATCGTCATGCCAGAATTTATCGATATTTGGATGAAGCATCAGGATCTATATCAGGTAACTTTCATGATCGCTTTTTTATTCGCTATCAATATCTTTTATATGACGATGCGCGAACCAATCATCATTTGTCGTGACGCAAACGGTTTGTTCAAACAAGCTAAAAATAATGCTTATCTATTAGCAATCGTTAAAGTTGTATTATCCATGGTCTTGATTCAGATATGGGGCATAACAGGAGTGCTTCTAGCAACTTTGATTGCTTATTGGGTAGTAGATTTCCTTTATAATCCGGTGTTGGTATATCGTGAGGTCTTTAAGTTGAGCGCATGGCGTTATTATAAAATGACATTTTCTCGCTTGTTGATTGCTTGTGTGATCGGCGCGATTGGTTTTGTTTTTTGGAATTCACATATTAGCTTTATCAGCGGAGGCTTTACAAATTTCTTCATTGCCTGTGTGATCTTGGGCGTAAGTGTTGTATTTATCATCACGCTGATCTATGTTTGTTCATATGAATCATTTAGAAATTTGATCAAACGCATTTATTTTATCTTTAAAAGAAAGTTGGGGTAACTATGAAAAATTATGATGTCGTTATAGTAGGTGGAGGAATTGGCGGCTTGATGTGTGCATACCGCTTAATGGAAAAAAAACCAAATTTAAAAGTAATATTATTCGAACGAGGACATGCTTTAGAAAATCGCCGTTGTCCGATCGTAGCTAAAAAGACCAAATATTGTGTTAAATGTGATCCATGTAATATCATGGAAGGTATGGGGGGAGCTGGTGCTTTCTCAGATGGTAAATATATCATTTCTACTGAATATGGTGGCTGGTTGACCGATGTTATGGAGCAGCAACAAGTAATCGATTATATCGAACAAGCTGATGATATCTTGGTATCATTTGGGGCTACCAAGGAAAGATATCAACCTGATAATGAATTGAAGAAAGAATGCTTACGTTATGATCTACATATGCAACAAGCCCAAGTCAAGCACTTAGGTACGGACGCTAATTTTGATACGATGGTCAAATTAGTTCAAAGCTTACAAGATAAAGTAGAAATTTGTACGATGACCACGGTGTTAGATGTCGATAAAGCTACTAAAGTCGTTAAAGTCAAAGGGCCACAGGGCGAATATGAAGTTTGTGGTAATAAGATCATTTTTGCGGTTGGCCGCGCAGGTTCAAGGTTATTTGCTTCATGGTGCAAGAAAAATGGGGTTGAACTATCTAACAACCAAGTAGATATCGGGGTGAGGGTCGAATTACCATCGATCGTATGGGAACATTTTTCCAAGAAGATATATGAACCAAAGATCTTCTATCGTTCAGAAAAGTATGGAGATATCACCAGAATGTTTTGTTTCAATGAACGAGGTCATGTCGTTACAGAAAATACCGATGGTGTTTTAACGGTCAATGGTCACTCATTCAAAGATGAACACAAGAAAAGTCCAAATAGCAACTTTGCATTATTAAGTACGACACGCTTTACCGAACCATTCAATGAACCCATCGAATATGCCCGCTTTGTTGCTAGCTTAGCTAATAAGATCAGCGGAGGCAGCGTACTGGTTCAACGTCTAGGTGATCTAGAAAATGGAAAGCGTACCGATGCAAAACGTTTGCAAGCTAGTACCGTAAGACCAACATTAGACGCAGTGGCAGGTGATTTGAGCTTATGTATGCCAAAACGTCAGCTTGATAATATCATCGAGACCTTACATGCTTTAGATAAGATCGCTCCGGGAACAGCTAATTATGACACCTTGCTATATGGCGTAGAATGTAAATTCTACAGCGCTAGACCAAAATGTGTCGATTTTGAATTAGTCAATGCCCCAGGTTTTTATGCTTTAGGTGATGGCGCAGGATTTACCCGTAGCTTATCACAGGCAGCAGCAAATGGGCTTATCGTTGCAGATATTTTAAGCAAGACAATTGAATTGTAAGGATAATTTGCTATAATAATTATGGAAAGAAGGAAAGAAAGATGGAGAAGTTTTTAGTTGAAGTAAGTGCTCGTCACATTCATTTATCACAAGAAGATTTAAATACGTTATTTGGTGAAGGCTATCAATTAACAGTTAAAAAAGAATTAAGCCAACCTGGACAATATGCATGTGCAGAAAAAGTAACAGTAAAAGGTCCAAAAGGTGAAATGAAAATGTCTATTTTAGGACCAGTTAGAAAACATACACAAGTAGAAGTTAGCTTAACAGATGCTCGTGCTTTAGGCGTTGTTGCACAAATTAGAGAATCTGGAGATACTGATGGTACTAGCGGAGTAACATTGATCGGACCTAATGGAACAGTAGATATTCCTGATGGGGTTATCGCTGCAAAACGTCATATTCATATGACACCTGCTGATGCAGCTAACTATGGCGTAAATAACGGTGATATCGTTAATGTTAAGATTGAAACTGATGGTCGTAGCGTAATTTTTGGCGATACTGTTGTTCGTGTATCTGATAGCTATGCTTTAGCAATGCACATTGATACTGATGAAGCAAATGCTGCAGCCATTGCCGGTTCTGCACAAGGCGAACTTGTTAAATAAATTAAATTTAAACTTAATTAAAACAAGTGCTTTTGCACTTGTTTTATTGCTTTGTGGTTGTAGCAGCAATGCTACAGTGGAAAAGCAAACGTCCAATACAGCAGATACTACACCACCATGGATCGATGTCAAACAATATCATATCGAAACAATAGCCGGCAATGTCGTCGATCTTAGTGGTCCTACAGCATATGATGATGTTGACGGAGTCTGTGATGTTGAGATTAGTGGATATGTAGATTGGCATGAACCAGGTGATTACTTTGTGGTTTATAGCGCAAGTGATACCAGTGGTAATAAAACGGAAGTACCTATTACAGTTAGTGTCGTAGCCAAAAGTGACCAGGCCACGACAACGCCAGAATCTGTTGAAATGCAAAATGAGCAAGGGTGTGCTGATCCTAAAGCAAAAGATCCAACTAAAAAATGTAATGCCATTTTAAATAGTGAAATAGATAAATTTAATAAATTGTTTTATGGCCCAAAAAGCTTAGAACAATGTATCTCTTATACTGATGATGAAGAAGCATGTTTGCCTATCTATACTAATGATCATCAATTATGGGGTTATGGAGCACGATAAGATCGTGCTTTTTTATTTAAGTAATAATTACGGCTGAATTATGCTATGTACTAAAAACTAAATATTATTTAAAATAATAAAAAGAGGTGATCACTATCAATCAGGTAAATAATATAGACATTTATTACATTCAAAAAATAAGAAAAGGATATGGAGATTCAGCAGGACAACTTTGTAAAGAAATTGGTATCAATAAAACACATTTATATGATATTGAAGCCGGTAGAAAAAGCTTATCAGCAGATATCCAAAAAAAGATCTTAGCTTATTATAATGTACAATATAATGATGATAATAGATTGTATCAAGAAGCATATGATCTAACGCTTAAGCTATATGAAAGCTTTGTATTTAAAAATAATGAGCTTTCATCAAAGTATGAAAAAGAATTTAATGAAAAAGAAGAGCAATTTGCCAATTCACGAGGTTTTATCTTTAATGATTTGATGATAGCTATTATAAATTTGTTAAGGGATAAAACACTGACAAAAATTAAGCTTGATGAAGCAAAGAAATATTTATCATTATATGATAGTAATATTGCTTGCATATATGGGGTTATATATGGATTTGCTAAAAGTATTTCATATAATTTAAAAGATACAAAATCAATTATTTTTGAGATTTACAATAAATATCCAACTGATCAAGTATTTCCTAGCATCAAAGGCATTTTCTATTATCAATTAGGTAGAATATATCAAGAGGAAAACTTTTGTCTAGAAGCTTTGAAATATTACCAAGAGGCAATAACTGCACTACAAACTATATATTGTATTGAAAGAGTTAATCAAGTAAATATTGAAATAGCTAATACTTTGTTAAGTTTGCAATTATATAAGCAAGCTGAAAACAAATACCTAGAATTATTAGCAGAAGCTAAAAAATATGGATTTGAAAGAAGAACATGTGCTTGTTTGAATAATCTTGCTTATTTATATTTAATTCAAAAGCAATATGATAAGTGTGAAGAATTTGTATATAAAGCCAAAAAGGCAGGGTCCAATCATCATGATTTAAATTATTATCTAGCATATTGCGCATATAAAACAAAAGCTAAGGAAGAAGCTAGAAGTATAGTAACTAAATTGTTACAAGAAGAAGATGATCGTTATACAGCTAGGATGATGAAAATGATTCAAGGTTTTATTAATAATAATACAGATAAAATTGATAAATTTTTTAGTTTAATTAAAAATGATATTTTAGAAATTAATGATACTTTAGAAATGAAACTGTTATATGAAATGATAATTACTTATTATTTACATAAGGATTATGAAAAAAGTGCAATGTTCATGGATGAATGTTTTAAATTAAACATTTTTTAAAAGTTATTTGATGATTAATTCTATATACTACTTGTTTATTTGAATGAGGTATTGTAGTTAAAAATCATGATAAAAGGTTATGTATCTATGTCAGATCATAACCTTTTACTTTGTATTTATAGACTGCCATGATTTAGTATTGAACATTTCATAAGACAGTAGTATTATATAGATGGATATACTACTGTTGTCTTATAAAACTGGAGGTAAAATGATGAGTGTTGAATTATTTGATTCAGAGTTGAAAGTTATGAATGTACTATGGAAAGAAGGGGATAAACCAGCTATATATGTTGCAAAATTATTATCAAAAGAACTGGGTTGGAATGTTAATACAACATATACGTTAATAAAACGATGTATAAAAAAAGGTGCAATTGAACGTATTGAGCCTAATTTTATTTGTCATGCATTAATAAAAAAAGAGGAAATTCAAGCAGCTAAGACCAATGAACTTATAAACAAGATATATGATGGTTCAGTAGATAAATTGTTTGCGGCATTATTAAGTCAAAAAAAGCTTACTAAAGAAGAAATCGATAAACTAAAACAAATTGTTGATAATTTGCAATGAGGTGATTTTGATGAGTTTAGTAAATATGAGCATTAGCGCTTCAATCATGATCATAGTAATTTTACTAATTCGAACCGTAACGATTTTTAAGATGCCTAAGCATACATTTGTCATTCTTTGGTATATTGTGCTATTTAGGTTGCTTATCCCATTTTCTATACCATCGCATTTTAGTATATATTCATTTTTGAATACTAATGATGTAATTAATAATAATTTTGATAATAATTTGATAGGGATAGTAGATAGGATGGACAATCACACTGTTACTATGTTTAATAATTCTGCGAATAGTTCTAGAGATTTAGTTTTTCAAAGTATATGGTTTGCAGGGGTCATAATTACTTTTCTTATCTTTGTAAAGTTGTATTGGGATAGTTACCAAAAATTTCAAATTTCCATTAATATTGAAAATGCATATGTAGAAAATTGGTTAATCTGCCATAAGTTGAAAAGAAAAATACGTATATGTGAGTCAGATTTGATAGGTTCATATGTTTCTTATGGTATCTTTAAACCTGTGATATTAGTCCCAAGTAATATAGATTGGGGTGGGGATCGATCATTAGAATACATTTTAGAGCATGAATTTATACATATCAAAAGATTTGATTCTCTAACTAAGGTATTATTCATTCTAGGTTTATGTGTACATTGGTTTAATCCCTTTGTGTGGTTAATGTATGTTGTTGCAAATCAAGATATTGAACTATCTTGCGATGAAAAAGTCATTAAATACTTTGGTGAAGAAATTAAAGCAGGCTATGCTTATACATTGATTGGAATGGAAGAACATAAAAATGTAGCTAAATGTGGAAATTTTTTTAGTAAAAATAAAGCTGAAGAAAGGATTACAGCAATCATGAAAACGAAAAAGCGCTCATTTATTATAGTTATGCTTAGCGCAGTATTAATTATTGGCACGATAGTTCTTCTTGCAACTTCCTCATCTAAAATATCTTCAGATAATAACAAAGATTATGTTAATGTAGTAAATAAAGATAATATAGATCATAAGCAAGAAGAAATCTTAAAGTTTAACGATTACAAATTATGGAGTGAAATTCAAATAAATAAGCTGCATAAATATATCGAAAATGATAGTAAATATTTAAAGAATGATACATGGGTAGATTTGGATGAAGAAACTTTAAACGACATTAATGAAACATATAACCGTATTTTAAATGATATAAATAATGGAGCAAAAATAATTCAAACCTTGAGTTTTAAAGATAAAGTGTTTCTAGAGGAAAAAAAGTGTAATCATAAAGCACATGGCACAGATGCATATTACAATATTGTCATTGTTGAACAATATGCATATTCTGAAAATACTGATCTAGTCATAGAATACGACTTACATGATTATCAAGAATGTCATGGTTACTAATTGAAAAAGTTTTGATCAAAAAATAATTTAGAAAAAAGGCATGGTGGTATATATTTTATTTAATGAAGATGATTTTTTACCACTTGAGTATTGTTGTTTTGCTATATTGTAAAATAAAGTAGATATTTGTTAGTATATAAATAACAATAGAAAGTATGAGGATTTGACAATGAAAAAAATATTAATGTCATTATTGGTCTTAGTTATTGTAAGTGGTTGTGCAAAAGCACCCACTGAAGAAACTCCAACAACTACAACTCCAGTAGTTGAAACAACGCCATCAGCTACTACAACTGCGGAAACAACAACTACCCCAGCAACTACAGAAACAACGCCTGCTGAAAAACCAGGAAGTTCAAAGAATGTATCATCTTCTTCAGAAGCTGCTAAGGAAGTTTACGCAACTATAAATGATTTGTTTGACCAAGCAGCAAGTAAGGTTAAGGAAGAAGGAAAAACACCATATGCGCTTACCGTTTCATATTCTGATAACTATATGTCTTCAGGTCATAAAGGATATCAAATATCATGTTTGGTGAATAATGATGGTGTGGTATGGCGATATAATGATTCAGAATCTGAGCTAAATAATGTAGAATTTGATGATAAATTTGATGTTTCAGGATATTACACAGTTGAAGAATTGTATGAGTTTGTTCCTGGTAAGGTAACAAGAGAAGAAGCACTTAATGCAGCACTAGACTACTTAGGGTTTACCTTTGAAGATTTAACATTGATTAATATTAGTGAAGAAGCAGATTCAACAAGAAGTTATTATTATATTGATGTTGCCACAAATCCAACTGGATATATCATGAAAATAGATGCTAATACGAAAGAAATCTTTGACTATTATGAT
>JALEMK010000101.1 GCA_022768265.1 Erysipelotrichaceae bacterium | reverse complement strand
CTTATCCAGTGTATGTTGCGAAGATGTTAGGGGCTTCATTGTTGATCATTACCAATGCATGCGGAGCTATCAATGAGAATTATAAACCGGGTGATCTTATGTTGATCGATGATTTTATCAATACTGTAGGAACCAACCCTTTGATAGGCGATAATGATGAACGTTTAGGACCTAGATTCTGTGATATGTCTCAACCGTATGACCTAGCGATCATTGATGAAGTTAAAAATATCGCACAAGAGCTAGATATCTTGATTCATCAAGGGGTATATGCGCTTTTTCAAGGACCATATTATGAAACAAAAGCGGAAATTAGGATGTTAAAGACCCTAGGAGCGGATGTCGTAGGAATGTCTAGTGTACCCGAAACCATCGTCGCTAATTACTTGGGGATGAAGGTCTTAGGAATTTCGTGCATTACCAATATGGCTACCGGACTTCGAAAAGGCAAACACTCTCATGAAGAAGTTTGCATGATCGCTAAGCAAACTAGCGATAAAATGATCAAATTACTTGCGGCATATATAGCTAAAGCAAAATAAAGACCTTCTGATGAAGGTCTTTATTTTAGGAATAATCTGATTAGCTTATCTTTTTGCTTGGTATATGGTTGATATCTAATTGGTAGATCGATCCAATTTTTCTTGTTGACGATGGATTTTAGATGAGAGAAGGTCTCAAAGCCTGTCTTACCATGGTATTGGCCCATACCAGAATTACCAACTCCACCAAATGGCATGTATGGGGTGGCAAGATGGATGATGGTATCATTGATACATCCTCCACCAAATGATAGGCTTTTTTCAATCTTACGAATAGCTTGTTTGTTACGTGAGAAGAAATATAGGGCTAAAGGTGCTGGCTTATCGGCGATGATCGTCATTAATTCATCTAGATCACGATAAGTTAGAACAGGTAAGATCGGTCCAAAGATTTCTTCTTGCATGACCTTATCATCCCATGTCACATTATCCATCACGGTTGGTTCGATTTGGAAAGTATCGCGGTTGCCTTGACCACCAATTACAACTTTTGCTGGATCAACAAGACCTAAGATACGATCGAAATGTTTTTCGTTGATGATCTTGCCATAGTTGTTTAAAGAACCAAATTGAGTATTGATCTCATTGACGATAGCTTTAAGCAATTCGTCTTTTATGTTTTCATGAGCGTATAGATAATCACAAGCAACACAGGTTTGGCCGGCATTTAGATATTTACCAAAGACGATACGACGGGCAGCTAGCTTGATATTAGCAGTTTCATCGACGATGACCGGGGATTTACCACCTAATTCTAAGGTTATAGGGGTAAGATGGACGCTAGCTTTAGCCATGACCTCATGACCAACATTAGGAGAGCCGGTAAAGAAGATATAATCAAATTTTTCATCTAGTAAAGCTTGATTTTCTTTACGTCCACCGGTGATAACACTGACATATTCTTCAGGGAAAACATTGTTTAAGATAGTTTTGATGACTTCACTAGTATGTTTAGAGTAGGCACTTGGTTTAACGCATACGGTATTGCCAGCAGCCAAGGCATCGATAAGCGGATCTAAGGTTAACATAAATGGATAGTTCCATGGGCTCATGACCAATACGACCCCATAAGGACTAGGTACTTGATAGCTAGTTGCATGGAATTGTGCCATTGGGGTCAAGTGATAACGATAGCTTGCATAGCGTGCGGTATGTTTGATCATATGATTGATTTCGGATAAGACCATCCCGGTTTCACACATATAGCTTTCAGTGCCACACTTACCTAGATCTTGAAAAAGAGCGGCATGGATATTAGGTTCTTGGCGGATGATCTCCGCTTTTAATTTTTTTAGATATTCGATCCTAGTTTTGACATCTAAGGTATGACCTTGACGGAAATAGGCGGTTTGTTTAACTACGATTTCATGAATTGCTTGGGCTTCCATAATTTACCTCCTGATTGATTAATTGATAGTAGTATGGCTCTAATTCTTTGGCATCTTTCAACACGGGAACCGGATATAGAGGGTTAGCTTCTTTATCGGCGTGCCGAGACATGGCAGGGATATCTTCTATTTTGATCTGTTGGAAAGTTGTTGGAATGGCAAAACGTTTGTTTAATTGGTCGATGGCTCCAATAAAGCTTTCAGCTGCTTCTTTAGCAGGGGTCTTGTTATCAGCGATACCAGCTGCAATGGCACATTGTTTTAATTTTTGATAGATGCTTGGACCATATGCTTTTAACATGATCGGTAAGATGACCGCATTGGCATGACCATGAGCGATCCGATAAAAACCACCTAAAGAATGGGCGATCGCATGGACATAACCTACATATGATTTGGTAAAGGCCAATCCCGCTAGATATGCAGCATTAGCCATGTTTTTTCGAGCTGTTAGATCTTGAGGATGATCGTAAGCAGTCGTTAGGTTAGCAAAGATCAAAGCGATTGCTTGTAAGCTTTCTTGACGAGTATCTTTGGTCGATGATCTGCCAATATAAGCTTCTACAGCATGCGTCAGGGCATCTAGGCCTGTGGTCGCTGTTAAAAAAGGTGGTAAGGACACGGTCATTTGCGGATCTAATAGCGCATAGCGAGGAATCAAGACAAAGTCATTGATTGGATATTTTTCTTGTTTGGTTGGATCACTGATCACGGCAGCTAAGGTGCATTCGCTGCCAGTTCCGGCCGTTGTGGGAATAGCAATCAATGGTGGGATCGGTTTTAAAACTTTTAAGATACCTTTCATTTTTGGAATTGGTTTTTTAGGACGCGCTATTCTTGCACCAATGCCTTTAGCACAATCCATCGCAGATCCTCCGCCTAAGGCAATCAATAATTGACAATGCATTAATTGATAGATGGCAGCCCCTTCTTCGATATTACGAATGGTAGGATTTGGCTGGGTTTTGTCATAAATGGTTACATCGATGCCATTTTCCATTAAGATATCTAAGATTTGTTCATCAAGCTTTGCTTTGCGAATGCCCTTATCAGTTACCAGCAAGACCCTTTGCGCATGTTCTTTTCTAATGATATCTGGTAATTTTTTCAAACTATCGATCAAGACGGGTTTACGATAAGGCAAAAAAGGAATAGCGATCTTAAAAGCTGTTTGAAAGCTTCGACAATATAGTTGTTTATAAACTTGCATGAAATTACCTCCTTTTGCAAAAAAAGCCCGCAAAGGGCTTTTGTTAGATCAATTGACCATTTTTAATTTGTTTGTAGAATAAAGTTTCCGCTTGAGCCTTATATGGCAACACATAAAATATCGCAATACCGCAAGTACAGATGATGGCAAATAACCAACCTAAGAAAGAAAGTTCAAAGAGGATCAATTGTTTCAAATTTTCCTTGACCATCGTAAAGCTTTTTTTAAAGGTTTCAATGATGCTTAATTGTGGTTCCTCGATAGCGATATAAGGGATAAAAAGGAAGAACATCCTAATGACCATGATCAAAAGATAGACGCCCATGGTTAATAAAACCAATGATGATAACAAGCTATTATCGTTGATCAAGGTTTGTTCATTGATGTTGATCGCAAAGATCATGGAAATAGCGAAAGCAATGATAAAACTAATTCCATAGATGATGATATCGAAAACGATGACCTTTATAGCAGGACCAACGATATCGTTAGGTAGTTCTTTAAATCGTGGTTGTATTCCTTTAGCTATTTGTAAGGTGGTTTTATCCATCATGATGCTGATAAAGG
This sequence comes from Erysipelotrichaceae bacterium, assembly GCA_022768265.1. Lineage (GTDB taxonomy): Bacteria > Bacillota_I > Bacilli_A > Erysipelotrichales > Erysipelotrichaceae > JALEVB01. The sequence continues at coordinate 10,232 of JALEMK010000101.1, read as the reverse complement.
ATAACAATAGAGAAAAACAAATGGTGGAAATGATATTACTGGATTCACTGCCAATTGCTAGATTACATAAAAGAAATAATAAAGTAATAAAAGATAAGATGCTCATATGAGGTCTTATAAGCTCCTTTGCTCGTTTTTTTAGTTCTTTGCGACTCATATTCATAGCCTCCTTGTTAAATTAATTATATATGAGTTTTGGCATAATTGTAATAGGTTTTTTACGATAAAAGCTTAGATATGTCCATTAAACTTAAATCATCTTGGTCATAAAACAACAATTAAATAGGATTTTTCAAAGAAAAGTTAGTTAGAAATGCAATTAATAAAGTATAATATAAGTAAGGAAGGGTAATCATATGAAAAATACGATAATTACGATTAGTCGTGAATTTGGTAGTGGGGGAAGAACGATTGGAAAACAAGTAGCCGCTAAGCTTAATATTCCTTGTTATGATGAGGAGCTGATCAATAAGATAGCTCAGGAAAGTGGATTAGATGCTAATTTTATCAAACAAACCAATGAACAAAGTGAACAAAATTGGTTATTTAATGCCTTTGCAAATCATTTATATCATGGTAATAACATTCAAGACTATGTATGGCTGATCCAATGTGATATCATTACCAAGGTAGCAAATGAAGGACCATGTGTGATCGTTGGTAGATGTGCAGATTATGTGTTAAAAGATAAAAGTGATTTATTAAAGGTATTCATCCATGCGGATATCAACCAACGGGCTAAACGAGTAGTGGAAGTTTATGGAGAAACGGATGAAAAACCTTTAAAAAGAGTTAAAGAAAAAGATAAGAAAAGAGCGGCATATTATCGCTATTACACCGAGAATGACTTTGGAGAGGTCCATAACTATGATGTCGCATTAGATAGTGGTAAGATCGGTATCGATCGATGCGTAGAGATCATTGCTGATCTATATCAAGATATGACCAAAAAGTAGTGGCAGTGGTGAATAAAAAGCTTACCGTCATCGGTTTGCTTTTTTATTGTGGCAAAAAGTAAACATCGTAAATCATATATTATTGGCAACCAATATCTCGATTTTCGTCATTTTTGTCAGTATCCAAGGAAAGAAATGAGTGTATAATTATGGTTAGGAGAGCAAAAAACGATGAAAGAATTGATAAATGATTTTATAAATATTAGTAAAGCAAAAGGATATAAAAAACATAAGATATATTATGAAATAAACGTACTGGCATATTTAGCTGCCTTAAAACAACAATACCCAGCACTGGAGCTAGCTTTTAATGATGTAGAAGCTTATCAAGCTAGTTTGCAAGAGGCAATGAAGATCGTTGCTCAAGCAGCAGATCAAGAGCTTTTAACAGCTTTAGCAGCATATGATTATTTATATCATAAGCCTTTTGTTCAAAGCTTTTTCGAGGAATTGGTGCAAAATCAAGCCAAGATCACTACTGATTTGTTAGATGAATTATCCTTGGCAAATGCAAGCAGAAAAGAAGTTTATGAATTAGCTTATCGCCTATTAGAAGTTCCAGCAAGCAATGCCAAAGTTTTGGATTGTTGTGTAAACAATGATATGTTTTTACGTCAGATTCCAAAGGAAAATCACTTAGCTGGCTATGCCCCAACAGCTAAAGATACGATCTTGGTGACCATCCAATTAAGATTACAACAAATAAACAGTGATATCAAAGAATTAGATATCGTCAAAGATGAGCATCATGGTAATTATGATCGAATCTTTGGTGATATGCATAATTTCGCTTTTGATAAAAAAGCTTGTCCTTTTAATGAGGAGATCTTTATGCAAAGCACGACCGTTTGGGAAAATATCCATCAACTATATCAGCAGTTAGATTCTCAGGGAAAAATGGTCTTTTTCATGCCGCAGATAGCCTTGGATCATTTAAAAGGTCATCATATTCGCAAAGCACTATTAAAGGTTCAAGGGCTAGAAAAAGTAATATTATTACCACGCTATGCCAGTGTCAATCAACGCTTTGATTGTGCATTGGTGGTATTGAGTCATGGTAATCAAGAAGTAAGCTTCATCGATGCTAGAAATATGGATAAAGTGATAGATAGCTTGCAAGCTAGTGAAGTTATCAACATCGCTAGTGAAAAGGTTGAGACATTAAATGTTTTTAAAGATCATACATCTTTAGATTTGTATAAATAAAAGATCGTTCCTGTTTTAACAGGAGCGATCATTTTTTTCATTAAGCGTTGCAAATAAGGCTAAGAAGCGTTGTTTAACTTCAGCAAAAGGCAACTCTTTGATGGTAGGCTGACTTTGTAATGGGGGGATGCTGTCTAGATTATGGGTCGAAAAGATGATCGGCATTTCGTTTGCGAGCATTTGATCATCAATTTCTTTGATCATCTTTTGCTCTATAAAAGATAGCTCAAGCCCAAAAGCCTGGAAGATGGTTGATAGGATATTATGTTCGATTTCTTGATACTTAGGCAAATGTTGCTTAACCGGGCGGATGATATCAGAAATATAAGCTTCTGATGCATCGTGCAGCAAGCAAGCTAATTGGATCTTTGGCGGATAGTTTCGGGCTTGAGCCTCTAAAGCGCAGTTGATGCTATGCAAGCCTACGGAATAAAAAAATTGAACATGACCACAACCGCGGCAAAGCATGCTTAATGCATGGGCGATATCAAGGATATCAACGTCTTCACAAGTCATTTCCATCGGATCAAAGATCTTGTGATTGTAAGTGTTCATAACTGTTTTCATACTAATCCATCCTTTTAAGCTATAGATTAGTACAAAATTGGTTATTTGTCTAGAAGATATCTTGATTATTAGCTGTTAGTTTTGCATAATTAATATTAAGAAAGTTGAGGTAAGTTTTAATTGGATCCCTTAGTCATTCAATTGTTGATTCAAATATTATTGATTTTAGTTAATGCTTTTTTTGCTATGAGCGAGATTGCCATCATTTCTTTAAATCCCGCTAAATTAAAGGTCATGGAGGAACAAGGCGATAAGCAAGCAGCGATATTGCGGAAGATGGTCGAAAATCCTAACAATTTCTTATCGACGATACAGATAGGAATAACGCTGGCTGGCTTTTTAGGCAGTGCATTTGCCGCTGAGAATTTTAGTGATTATTTAGTTGTATGGATATATGATGATCTAGGGTTTAAACTATTATCACCAACGACCTTAGATGCCTTGGCCATTATTGTCATCACCATCGTTTTAGCATATTTTACATTGGTATTTGGAGAATTGGTCCCAAAAAGGATTGCCATGCAAAAACAATTAGCGGTGGCTAAATTTTCTTCTAAGATATTGTTGATCGTTGCTAAGATAACTAAGCCAGTGGTTAATTTGTTATCTTTTTCGACCAATGCGATATTAAAATTATGCCGTTTGAATCCTAACGCTAGCGATGAAGAAGTTAGCGAAGAAGATATCATCTTGATGGCTGATATTGGTGAAGAAAAAGGGGTCATCCAACCTTATGAAAGTGAATGGATCGAAAATATCTTTGACTTTAACGATGTCTATTTGAAAGAAATCATGAATCGGATTGTTGATGTCGCTTTGATCAAAGCTGATGATCCTAAAGAGAAGATCATAGAGATCATTGGGCGCTCAAAAAATCCTAAGATACCGGTGTATCAAGATAATATCAATGATATCGTGGCGTATATCAACGTGAAAGATTATTTATTAAATATTCTTCAGGCAAAACCATTGCCTTTAGCATCCCTATATAAAAAATGCCTATATGTACCGCAAATGATGAAAGCCGCTAATTTATTTGAGCAATTTAAGAGCCAAAAGATCGATATGGCCTTCGTAGTTAATGAATATGGAGAAACGATAGGGATCGTGACCTTGGAAGATCTTTTGGAACAGATCGTGGGCAATATTTATGATGAAGTCAACGAAAATCCCCGCCTGATCCAAAAATTACAGGATGAGGTCTATTTGGTTGATGGCAGTTGTTTGATCAATGATCTTGAAGATGAGTTAGATGAAGAATTTGAACATCCAAGTGATGTTGTTAGCGTTGGGGGGATGGTGTTATCATATTTACAGACCATTCCTGAAGATGGTAGTAAGTTTGAAGTGGTGATCGATAATTGGTTGTGCAAGGTGCTAAAAGTTGAAAAACATCAAATTAAGCTGATTACTATGGAAAAGCTAGCGGATAAGATAGCAAAGGAGGATCGATAATGGAAAAAAAGAAAGAATTGCTTATTAATGTCATGTACTATGGTCTTATCACCATTGGCTTGATCTTAGCGTTAAAATATATCGTTCCTCCACTTATGCCCTTTGTGGTGGCCTTTATTATGGTATACTTGCTTAAAAGACCGATCAAAGCGATATGTAGACGTTTTGCATTGAGCCATAAACAAACTAAATTTGCTTCCATAGCTTTGTTATTGTTGTTTTATAGCTTGATCATTTCTGGGTTGGTATTTTTGGTCATTGCTGGTATTTCTTCGATCAAAAGCTTTTTAGATATGTGGCCAGTTTTATATAAAGAAACGATCAGGCCTTTATTTGATGTCTTGATGTCCGATAGCTTCATAGATAATTTACACTTGTCCAGTGAATTAAAGTATGCGATCGAAGTTGTGTCTACAAGCATCAATGAGAGCTTTAGCACGATCATGTCGTATGTATCATCATTTATCGTCGCTTCAGCATCTTCATTTATTACCAGCATTCCTAATTTCTTCGTTTCTGTTGTCATGTGTGTGATCGCTTCTTTTTTTATCATGTCAGATTATGATAAGATTACCGGATATACGATGAATTTGATGAATGATAAAATTCGCTTTTATTATGATGAGATCAAAAGCTTTTTGATCAATAAGGTTTTGGTTATCTTAAAGGCGTATTTAAGGATCATGTCGATTACCTTTGTCGAACTATTTATTGGTTTTATGATCATAGGAATTGATAATGCCTTCATCATTGCTTTATCGATCGCGATATTTGATATCTTGCCTGTTTTTGGAACAGGTGGTATCATGATCCCGTGGATCTTGATAAGTTTGTTGAGTCAAAATTATTTGTTGGCTATCGAGCTTTTGGTCATTTATATCGTTGTGACGATCATTCGTAATATCATCGAACCAAAGATCGTAGGCGCAGAACTAGGATTACATCCGTTAGTTACTTTAGGTAGTATGTTAGTGGGGGTAAGATTTTTTGGGGTCTTAGGATTATTTGGCTTTCCTATTATCTTATCGTTTTTGGTATATGAATTTAGTGATAAGTTAAAATATAAAAAATTGCATCAATGATGCAATTTTTTATTTACGAGCATGATCGTAGTAGATCTTAGTGATCATCGGGATCAAGATCAATTGTAAGATGATCCCAGGGATAGCATTGATAAAACCTGATGCGATAAAGATCTCTAGGGTTATCGTAGTGATAAAACTAGAAACGATGCCCCATATGATCCGACCTGCTAACATGGCACTTAGCAAAGCAAAATAAATATTTTTAAGATCGTGACCAAATTTTTGTAAGATAAATCCGCTAATAGCTCCATAGGTTGCTAGTTCAAAGGTCATCGCTATACCAATTGGCACTAACGGTGGCATTTGAAATAAGGCAAAACGTAAAGCTGGAAGGATCAAGCCGATGATCAGGCCATATTGCCAACCGCAGATCATACCACAAAGCAAGATGGGTAGATGCATCGGTAATAGCATGGAACCGATTTGAGGAATTTGACCCGTAACAAAAGGTAAGATCAGACCTAAGGCCAGAAATAGGGCACTTAGCGTTAATTTTTTAATTTTCATAAAAGCCTTTCTAAAATAATGCTGAAGTATCAAAGATCAGATCAGCCTTTTCTTTGATGCTGTAAGTTGTAAAATAAGTTTGTTCTTTTTTGATCCAGATATCTTTGAAGCTTTGAAGATCATCTTGCCGTAAACCTAGGCGTAAAAGTTGTTTGTTTTCGTTACAAGTCAAGAAGATCTTTAGATCATAGGCATCGATCAAGGAAGGATGGAAAGCATAGCTGCCTTCTACAATCAAAAAGCTTGGATGATCGATGGTGATACCTTCTTTATAAGCTTGCTGGTGACAATCAAAGGGCTGATAAGCGATAAAATGATCTTTTTGATATTGGTTAAGTAGATCTTTGATGGTCCTCAGGTCGATATTACCGGCAATATCTTCTAACCAAGTAGCTTTGCGCTGATTTTTGGGCAAAAAGAAATCATCGATATGCAAGATCGCGCTATTAGGATAATGGGATTGGATCTGCTTGGCCAAGGTAGTTTTACCGCTGGCACAATTGCCATCGATCGCAATGATCTGATATTGATAATCCTCATTTAATGAAGGTGACATCAATTGGGTAAACAAGCTCATAGTTCGATCAATTCATAATCTGTGCTGCCATAGCCAAGGGCCGCTGCTGCTTCGATGGTATGGATACCATTGCGTGATTCGATCCTTTCGATCAAATGATCTTTTCCGGGGTCATCGCTTTGATAAACTAGATCGATACATGCTTTGTCGATGGCAATAGGATCTAGTGAAGCAAGGATGCCGATATCTTGCATGCATGGATCTTCTGCAATAGCGCAACAGTCGCAATCTACGGACATATTTTTCATGACGTTGATATAAGCGATATTTCCGTTGAAATAATCGATGATGCTACCAGCTGCATCAGCCATGGATTCTAGAAATAGATCATGATCGGCCGTCCAGATCTTTTCGGGTTCAGATGCGCCGTGGATATAAGCCTTACCATATGATGAGGCTACCCCAATGGATAATTGCTTCAAAGCTCCTCCGTAGCCGCCCATGGGATGCCCTTTGAAATGTGAAAGTACCAACATGGAATCATAGTTTTTTAGATGTTTGCCAACGTAATTATGTTTGATGACTTTACCATTTGGAATGGCTAGTTCCATATCTGGACCTTCAGCATCTAAAAGATCAACTTTGAAATAGGTGTTCCATCCATGTCGTTTGATCAATTGCTTATGTTTTTCCGTTGTATTACGTTGTCCTTCATAGGCGGTGTTACATTCAACGACAGTACCTTGTAATTTGTTGATGATGACTTTCCAAAATTCAGGTTTTAGAAAGTTTTGGTTGCCTTGTTCACCAGAGTGAAGCTTGATCGCTAATTTACCTGGTAATTCTTTGTCTAATTTTTTATAAAGTGCTAAAACATTTTCTGGTGTGATAGATCTAGTAAAATATACTTTAGATTTCATGATTTATTCCCCCTTTGTTTATTATTATACGCCTTTTTGAAGGTAAAATAAGGTTTTTTTGTTTGGGATATTTGTGATAAAATATTTTTAGTTTAGGGGGTATTTATGTTCAAGATAATTGCGAGCGATCTTGATGGTACGTTGTTAGTAGACCACCAAATGGATAGGATCGTTGACCAAACGATCAAGATGGTCTTAGCTAATCAGCGCTATTTTGTTTTAGCTACGGGCAGACAAATGCATCCTTTGCATCAAGGAGCTTTTCGCTATGATGATCCATATTTTTATATCGTAGCCAATAATGGAGCAACCATTTATGATGGTAAGGGCAATATCGTTCAAAAAAGCCTGATCGATAAAGAATTTATCAAGTTATTGGTAGCAACTTTTCCTAATGTTCATTTTGAATTTATTTGTGAAGATGGCACCTATATCATGAGCGATCGGGCAAGTTTTATTGCTGGTTATGGTAAGATCTGGAAAGACTTTTATACGATGCTAGAAATATGCAAGTTTGATACACCGTTAGCAAAGCTCTTGGCGCAAGATATCATGAAGATCAATTGTAACATCGAAGATCCACGATTATATGCAACGATCGATGAATTTTGTCTTAAACATCAAGAATTAGTGGTCAATGCACCATTTGAGCCATGTCAAATCGAGATCACTGCTGCAGGTGTTGATAAAGGATCAGCCATTAAGGCTTTAGGCAAGCTGTTGCAGGTAAGGGATGATCAGATCGTTGTTTATGGTGATGGCGGTAATGATCTTAAGATGTTGGCAGCGTTTGAACATGCCTATGTGCCTGAAAATGGTTGTAGTGCGGCTAAGCGTTTAGCTAAAAAGATCTTAGCACATAATGATACGCATAGTGTCGCTAAACATATCCAAACGATGTTGGCCATAGAATGATGCCCTATTTTAACTATTGAGAAGTAGATGGAGGAAATATGAAGAAATTATTAGCTTTGGTTCTTTGTCTTGGTTTGCTTTTGAGTGGCTGTGGACAAAAGGACCCATCAAATGAAACTGGTGCAGAAAACCAAGAAACGACAAAAGAACCTATTGCCTATTCGGAGCCAATCTATGTAATGACCACAAGTCAAAGCAATATTACCAGCATCGAAGATCTTGCAGGTAAGACCTTGGCAATCCAAACATTATATGACAAAGAAAGCAGTGAATATGTCTTAAGTCAATTAGCAGGGATTGATGTAGAGATCTATGAATCAGAATATTATCAAGAAATTCCTGATTTGATCAATGCTAAGAAGATCGATGCATGGGTCATTTCCCAAGGTCCTAATAGCTTGTTGTATGATTATCGTCATGATTATGTGGTTGATGATTATGTTACCGTAGAAACTTATCAAAGACCGATCTATGAAGAAGAAGCGATCGATCCAGCAGTTTTAAATAATGATTTATTGAATAAACCATTTGCAATCATGATCACCGGTATCGATGAACGTGTAGACCCATCAGACTATAAAGCAGGACGTAACGATGTGAATATCTTGATGGGCGTTAATCCAGCTTTAAAACATGTAACGACCGTTAGCTTTCCTCGCGATAGCTATATCAAAAATGTTTGTACAGGGGGAACCGATAAATTAACGCATTTTGGAATCAATGGTACAGAATGTATCAAAGATTCGATCGGTGAATTATTAGATCTAGAGGTTGAATATTTTGTACAAGTGAGCTTTTCATCATTTATCGAACTGATCGATAGCTTGGGTGGTGTGAAGGTCGATGTTCCATTAGACATGTGCATGGATCAAGATAGTTTCCGTGATGTCTCACAACCTTATTGCTTATCTAAGGGGGAAGATCAACTATTATATGGTGAATGGGCTTTGGCTTTAGCTCGTAATCGTAAATATGATGGCTTATATAATGGTGATTATGGACGAATCAGAAATCAAGCTTTGATCGTCAATGGCATCATGGAAAGAATTGCTGAAAATCCATTTTTATTGATCTGGGCTGGCTTGGATTGGAAAGCTGATAGTTTGGCTTATCATAATTTTGATGCGAATGCCCAAGATATCGCTGCGTTATTTAACCTAGCGCGTAGTTTCTATGATGGCTATACGGTTGATAATTACTTTGTGGTAAATAACGGTGATACAACTGAAAGTGGCATGTCAATCGGTAGGATTCCTGAATCTTCTTTAGAAATTGCTAAGTTAAAGATGCAATATGTGTTAACTGGCAAGATGGATGAAGAAAATCCATATTATGATGACGCTATCGTTGGTTATATTACAGGCGGAGCTGGTAATTATGACGATAAATATATCGGGGAAGAATATTGCTTGGAAGGCGATTGCGAATTAACGCAAGAATAGCAGTTAACGATCACTTTTTGTTGAAAGTGATCGTTTTTTCTTTGCAGTTGTTAACAAAATGAGGCATAATATTAACATGGAGGATTTTAAGATGGATAAGAAATTTTTGAAAGGATTGTTAGCAGCGGGCATGTTAGTTAGCATGAGCGCATGTGCTAAACCGCAAGATGATGCGCAAAAAAGTGCAGATGCTTCAGCACCAACGGAAACTAACGATCCAGCTACACAGACACCTTTTAGCGCGGAATATGAAATGATGGGAACGACCTCAGCAGGTCTTCCAAAAAATGATACTTTTATCTTCGAGGGTACCGTGGATGAAAATGGTATCATTACGACCTTGAATTTTGATATCATTCGTAACAAAGGCAAAGAAGATGAATATTCAAAGAAAGATATCATGGGTTATTTGATGAATGTATCAGATGCTGAAGTTAGCGAAACTGCTGATGGCTTTGGGCTTTTAGCTTTAACAGCTAATGGTTATGCAAAATTCCCTGGCAAAGATCAAGGGGAACAATATATGTTGACAGCTAGTTTAGATAACTTAACAGCTGAATCAACATTCAAGGATCTAACCGTAATTAACTTAGGTACGCAAGCAGAAGTTGATCTTGAATCAGCGATCGTTGCTTATTCTTACTTAGCTAAAGAAGCAGGGG
>JALEMK010000098.1 GCA_022768265.1 Erysipelotrichaceae bacterium | reverse complement strand
AATGCTATATCGTTGCATCGTTCTAAAAAGCTTTTAGCAAACCTATGTCTGAATGAATGAGGGTATACTACCGCAGAATCTATACCATATTTTGTTGCTAATTTTTTTAGTTGACCAGATATTCCACGTGTAGTGATTTGTTTGCCATACTTATTTAAAAAAATAAAGCCACTTTCTTGACCTTTATTAGCTAACCAAGAAAGGGCTTCCTCTTTTAATGTTTGAGGTATGTATATTCGTCGTAGCTTTCCACCTTTTGAATATAGATCCAAGTGTCCTATTTTTATATGCTCAACCTTTATTTTTATAAGTTCGCTTACTCTTGCTCCTGTGGCAGCTAAAAATCGAATAACAAAGTACCAAAAGATTTCCCCATCTTTCTTAAGACTAGTTTTAAAATATTCATAATCTGCTTCGCTGATAACATTTTCCAAAAATGCCTTTTGCTGAACTCTAACAAAAGGCATTTTTAATTTTTCTTTACCAATACTTTCTAAATAGCAGTTAATTGCTCTTATTCTTAAGTTGACTGTTTTAGGTTTATAACTTTCAATTAACCATACCTTATATTCACGAAGATTACTTTTAGTTATTCCATCATACTGTTCGCTATATTGCTTAAGCGCAAACAAATAAGATGAAATTGTGTTTTCTGAGAGATTAGTACCCCTCAAATGTCTTTCATATTTGTCTTTATCTATCATAGCGAAAGACCTCCTTTCGCTAGAAATTATACTTGAATTAAATTACAGAGTCTTCAACGATGAAAGTAGCGAATTTATTTGTTTGGTGATGCGTTTTTGTTCTGATAATGGCGCTAGAGGAACTAACATATTGCCTAATGTTTTCCCGTTACAGTTTGGTTGAGCAGTCGCAATAGTGCCTTCTCTTAACTGAGACCAGTACAATTCGCTTTCCATAAAATATTTTAAATACTGTGGATTTAATTGATTACTATACCTCGTTCTAATTAAGTAACCAGCATAGATTGCTTCTTCTGGCATATCTTGCACAAGATATGATTTTCCAACAGTTCCTCCTGTTCTTGCAAATAAAATGTCGTTTGGCTTCAAAAGATATGTATCAATATCGTTTTCGTTTATCTCGCAGTATGGCACCTTCTCCAATATCACTGAATTATTTTGAATATCACTAATACGAACCATTTTTATTCGCCCAGATTCCTTTGCAGGTGCATTATAGCCATATTGAATTGACTCAGATAATGTTCCCCAACGCACCCACTCCCAAGAATCCGGAATCTCAAATGGTAATTCATCATCAATACAACGTTCAATTCCATCTAACTTCTCATAATAAGAATTATCCCTTTTAAAAATGATAGATTCATGCTTATCTTTCTTGATTTTTCCTTCTTTAATCAGTCGTTGTTTTTCTTCTCTAATTTGTTTCAATAATACATTGGCAGGTTCGTCGTTTGGATCTTGTGGGACAAGTTTGCCTTGTATTGCCTCTTGTAAGATGGATTTCTTCAGTAAATCAGGAAAAGAAGCGATTAATGAGTTTAATGATGATTGGGCATTGCCATATATTTCAATGTATAGAAGCAATTTTTTAATTTTGTCAACAATACGATATTGTTCTGCTAGTGGTGGTAGTGGCATTAGCGTTGCTACGATTTTTTCTTTTGATATGTTTGGTTGCGCTCCACCTTCGCCTTGCTTAATAAAAGCTGTTTTTTGTGACATTAAAAAATAAAACAAGTATTCGTTGTAAATTTCAATAGGCAAACACGCGCAACAAGCTTGATTAGTGGTAGAAGGAAATGTGAGTATTCCAACTTTTCCAATTGTTGCGCCGTACATCGCAATTAAAACTGAGCCTGTTGGATTTAATCTAACAGATGTTTTTTCTAAAGCAAAACGACTTATTTTTTCTGGAATGTACTCAATGTAACCATCGTTCAAATCACCGGTTTTGAGCCACGGAATATCCCCATTATAGTATTCAGGTATTGATCTACTTGGTGTAGCACCAGAGCCCCAATCTCCTATGCTTCCTAGTCGCACCCATTCCCAACTATCAGGGATCTCAAATGGCACATCATCTGCAATACAAACCGGTTCATTATTACCAACTTTCTCATAAGGCAAATTATCGGCACCACGAAAGATATAAGACGGGTTCTTTTCCTTCTTAATTTTTCCTTCTTTAATTAGCTTTTCTTTTTCTTTTCTGATTCTTTCTAATAAAACAGAAGCTGGTTCATCGTTTGGATCTTGCGGAACAAGTTTTCCCTGAATGGCCATTTGTAATATGGAATTCTTTAATTGTTGACCATTCATTTCTCATCACTCCCTGTATTTACGTCCAAATCGATGCCGAGAATATCAATGATCTGTGATAATGTTCGGTCTATTTCGGCGTTCAAACTTGCTCTTTTTTCAAGATATTGTTGAATCAAATCTTTAGGGGGCAATATCTCTTCTTCCTCGTGTGGATAACCACATAAATCTAGATTATAGTTTCTTTCTATAATGAAATCCTTAGAATATTTTTTTGCTTTATCAAAACCATCGATAATGATTTCTTTACGATCATTCCACCATTCTATCGCAGGATTAAAATGCTTTAACTCTATAGGTTTTGTTTTAGAGAAGTTTTTATAGCCTTCTGGCATATCCAATCGATAAACCCAAACATCATCAGTAGGTTTAGTATAGTCAAAGAACAAAATGTTGGTTGTTATTGAGGTGTATGGAGCAAAAACGCTGTGTGGCATCCTAATGATTGTGTGAAGGTTAAAGTCATTCATCAATTTCTTTTTGATAGCAACTTTAGCGTTATCCTCACCAAATAAGAAACCATCTGGAAGTATGACTGCTGCACGCCCATTTTCTTTAAGACGATACATAATAACAGACATAAATAAATCAGCGGTTTCTGAACTTGCTAAATCAGAAGGAAAATGTTGTTTAACATCGTTTTTCTCACTTCCTCCGTAAGGTGGATTCATTAAGATGACATCAAACTTATCTTCATCGGTATAATCTAAAACGTCCCTCGTCAATGAGTTATCGTGATAGATTTTCGGTGTATCGATTCCGTGAAGAAGCATATTAGTAATACAAAGAATGTAAGGGAATTGCTTCTTTTCAACACCATAAATTGAATTGTCAAAGGCTTTTTGATCTTCAGTTGATTTGATTTTTGGAGTTAACTCTTTGATCCAACTTGTTAAAAATCCTCCAGTACCGCAAGCAAAATCAGCGACAGTTTCTCCGATTTGTGGATTGATCATTTTAGCCATAAAATCCGTAACCGCTCTTGGGGTATAGAATTCACCCGATGATCCTGCACTTTGAAGTTCTCTTAAAATGTTTTCGTATATTTCGCCAAAAGCGTGTATTTCATCATAATCGCTTAAGTCAAGTTCATCTATGACATTAATAACTTGACGAACCAAAACGCCATCTTTCATATAGTTGTTTGCATCTTCAAACGTTGTTCGAACTATCGATTGTTTGATTGGCGTATTTTTGTTTATTTCTAGGCTTTTTAAAGTTGGGAACAGAGCATTATTGATAAAATCAAGCAAACTATCGCCTGTGAGAACTTTACCACTTTTGTCATCGTGAGCCCAGCTTCTCCATTGGCAGTTTTCTGGAATAATTGAATCATAGTTTTCATCATCTAATTCCCAATCTTCTTCCTTAGCGTCATAGACTTTTAAAAACAACATCCAAGCTATCTGTTCAATTCTTTGCGCATCGCCATTAATGCCTGCGTCATTGCGCATTATATCTCTTAGTCTTTTAATAAAATTCGATAAGTTATTCATTTTTAGGCACCTACTCTATATAATTCGTTTGTTAATTGATGTATTGCATCCATATAGAACTCTCTTCCACCAAATATATCTTTAACAATTCTTGATGGTGTTCCAAATTCTTTGAAAGGTTCTAATCTTAATACAGATGTAGTTTCAATTTCTTCGATTCCTACATCAGCATACCGCTCCAATAACGTTTCTAAGACTTGTTTTGCGGCATCATTATACTGATTTAAGAAGTCTCGTTTTTTAACATTATTAGCACGTTCTTTTCTTGTTAGAGGTTTGACATCATATGCGACATGACATATGAAATCAAAATCATCAACATTTTCCATATTGTGATCTATCTTCATTTGTTCTAAGTCAATTCCTTGCTCAAGAAGTTTTTCTTTGATGACTTCTTTCTTTTGTTCCCTAGTCCAAGTATTGATGAAATTATCTAGCGAAGCATATTTGCCAAGTATATTTGATTTTGTATAATCTTCAATACTTTCATAACGTAACAATTTCCCATCTGCGTCATAAACTGACACAGTTTTCCCAATAATCTTAACTATGCATCCATCAGCAGAAACTATTGGTTTTGCAGTATGAGGTTCAGGAGGCGTTGGATCATCTGAAGGGCCTTTAGGGGTTGATTCTTTATCTGGATCATAATCTGGATCTATTTCAATAGGTCCGTCCCATTCAGGGTCAGCAAATAGTCTTGTAACGTTTCTAAAATCCATAACGGTGAAATGAGTTTTACCTTCTTTTTCACGAAGCCTTGTTCCTCGCCCTATAATTTGTTTGAACTCGGTCATTGAACTTATCATCTCATCAAGAACAATTAGCTTTGTCATCTTACAGTCAGCTCCTGTAGATAACAATTTTGAGGTTGTAGCAATTACTGGATATTTTTGAGAAACAGAAATAAAGTAATCAAGTTTGCTTTTACCATAGGTATCAGAACCAGTGATACGAACAACATAATCTGGATTCTTCTGACATAGATCTGCATTTTCGTTTGTTAAAGCAATCCGCATTCTTTCAGCGTGTTCTTCAGTTGCGCAGAATACAATCGTTTTTTGCATCCGGTCTGTACTTTTTAGATATTTTGTTATCTCTTTTGCAACTTCATTCGTTCTGTCTTCGAGGATAATTTTATAATCAAAATCGCTATTTGTATAAATTCTATCCTCAATTACATTCCCATATTTATCCTTTTGACCACATAATGGACGCCAGCCCTCACCGATGTTTGTTTTTATATTAACAACTCTGAAAGGCGCTAGAAATCCATCATTAATCCCTTCTTTTAAGCTATATGTATAAATAGGATCACCAAAATAATCAATATTGGAAACGTATTTTGTTTCTTTAGGTGTAGCAGTCATTCCAAGTTGACTTGCGCTTGAAAAATACTCTAAAATTTTTCGCCAGTTACTTTCTTTTTTAGCTGAACCTCTATGACATTCATCTACAATAATCAGATCAAAGAAATCCTTCTTAAATAATTTTTTGAATTTCTCTATAACATCTTCATTTTCTTCATTTTCATCATTTTCATCACTTTCCGCATTACCTGCTAGCTGCTGATAAAGAGAGAAATAAACTTCGTATGATGTAATGGTTGTCGGATCATCCTTAGCAAAATTCACTTTATGGATAGTCTTTTCAAGCGGAGCAAAATCTTGTTGGATGGATTGATCAATTAAAATGTTCCGGTCTGCCAAATATAATATTTTTTTCTTCATACCCGACTTTAAAAGTCGATACACAATTTGGAAAGCTGTATATGTTTTCCCAGTACCGGTTGCCATAACCAGCAGTAATCTTTCTTGACCCCTAGCAATTGCTTCTACTGTCCTGTTAATAGCAATTCTTTGATAATAGCGTGGATCATAAGTAGTAGCGCTTGAATAGTATGGTTGTTTGATTATCTTCAGTTCGTTTTCGCAAAGCCCTTGACCGCTATTAATTCCAGCTTTATATCTTTCAATCAATTCATTTTCAGAAGGAAATTCATCTAATCCAAATTCTCTTTCTTTTCCGGTCAAAAAGTCATGCTCTGCAAAGCCGTCGCCATTTGAGCTATAAGCAAAAGGAATATCTAATTTCTTGGCATAATCCATAGCTTGTTGTAGTCCATATGAAACCGTATGGTTATTATCTTTAGCCTCGACAATCGCAATAGGCTTGTTTGATGACATACAAAGAAGATAGTCAGCTTTCTTAGGGCGTTCTCTAACACTTTTATTTCCTCTGAGATTAATTCTTCCATCAGTTACCTTTGCTTCCATAAGAATATTGTTCTTATTCCATTTAGAAGTAATCGCTGGACTTATATACCGGAATTTAATATCTTCTTCGCTCATTTGAGATTTTGTAAAATTTATCATACGCTTTTCCCCTCGCTTCAAAATAAAACTAATTATTTGTTTTTAATTTCTACAATATCGTTTAATCCGCAATCTAAAACTTTGCATATTTTGACTAATATATCTAGTTGAACTGACTCATCTTTGCCTAGTTTAGCTAAGGCATTTGAAGTCATTCCAGTAGCTAGTCTTAACTGCGTTTTTGTCATATTCTTATCAATCAATAACTTCCATAATTTGTTATATGAGATAGTCATTCTTAAGCTCCTTATCTTCTAAAAATAGCTACGAATATTATATCATTTACTATTCATTTTTTAAATATCATATTGATTTATTCAATATTTGCCCTTCGTTTCTCCTTTGTTTTGTTCAAATACTATGAAGGATATTTTTTTTGAAGAAATCTTCGAATTCGACTTGCGTTTTGCTTGTTTTCTATCCTTACAAGTTAAGAGATATAAAAATCTTTTCTTTCAATGCTGATTCTAGGCGTCCATTTTGATAGGGTTTGTCCATAGTAGTGAAGGGAGTGAAATAAGATGAAGAAAAATAGTTTTTATAAACTGCCAAAAGTATTGTATAGGGACTAAAAGTGTTAATTCTAGTATGAAAGTAGCCAAATGAATACATTTTTTACCTTTCTAGGTCCAGCTTTTTGTCCGCACCCCCTTCTTAACTTATATCTCAAGTAAACCCGTTACTGATATCAAACAAAAGAAAACTTTGATCAATATCTTCGTTCATTCGGTATATTTATATGACTACAACTTTGACCTCATATTGAATGGTAGCGATAAGAGATTAAATATCGACAATATACCGATTACATATATCGATCAGCACTAGAAAATAAAGCATCTGTCCATAGTTCGTCTGTAAAGAGTATTATTCCACCATTTATAAGATCAATGCCCATTGTGATCAAAACAATGAGCATTTTTTTATTTTCA
Source organism: Erysipelotrichaceae bacterium (assembly GCA_022768265.1). Classification (GTDB taxonomy): domain Bacteria; phylum Bacillota_I; class Bacilli_A; order Erysipelotrichales; family Erysipelotrichaceae; genus JALEVB01. The sequence goes on along the minus strand of JALEMK010000098.1, from coordinate 12,444 downwards.
CATTTTTTTCCATAATGTTAACGCAATTATTAGATACATCCGTGATATCATATAAACAAGTTATTTATATAACATTAACGTTATCATTCGCATTCAAAGGAGGAACCAGCATGCGTAAGTTACTTTCAGTCATCCTTGTAGGAACCTTTCTTACAACCACCAATGCCCTTGCTAAAGAAGAAGTTGAATTCATCAGCCCTATAGATGATGGCAAGATCATCGTGAATTATGACGAAGAAAAAAACTACCACAGTGTCGATATCCTAGATCAAAATGCTGTCAACGACATGACAGAAACATCTATCGTAGCAAGTGAGGATGGTACTGTTAGTGGCCTATTATATCATCTTTCTACAGACACTTATTCCATCATCATCGATCACGAAGACGGTTACTCTACCAAGTATTCCAATCTTAAAGAAATTGATGTTGAGTTGAAGGATAAGGTCAAACAAGGTGATATCATTGCTAACGCCAAAAATAATCGCCTAGGTTTTATCATCATCAAAGATGGCAAAAGATTAGAAAATACCAAAGAATTGATCGCATCATAAAAATGTTCACTTCGAATGGAAGTGAACATTTTTTAATGCATCCAAATACGTTTGCGCTTGTTGGCGATCTTTAAAAATAATGATCTCTTTATCTGCGTGTTGCTCAAGCAACTGATAGATATAAGGTAATTGGCAGCTTGGAAATGCTTCAATAAAAGCTTTAAATTCTTCATCAAACACTTCTTCGATCCAAGGCATATCATCACGTTTTTTACCAATACGCGTTTTGGCCCCTTCCAAGCAAACCGCTAAAGGATAATCTAGGAAAAATACAGTATCACACGCTACTAATCTAGCAGCCAAGCTATCTTGATAATTACCATCGATGATCCAACCTTCTTGCTCAATGATCATATCTAGTTGCTCTTTAAATTCTTGCTTGGTAATATTAGTTTTATCACTTTTATGCCAGATCATATCTAGATGATATAAAGGTAATCCCGTCAAAGCATGTAACTGCTTTGCAAAATAACTTTTCCCAGCACCTGGACATCCTATGACGATTACTTTTTGCATAAATCTATCACGCTTCTAATGCTTCTAACAAAAAGCTTACAGGCCGAAAGCCGTCATTACAAGATATCATTGCTGAGCGTTTATTTTTCATCCAGCCTTCATAAATATCTTGACCACCATGCGCTAGGGTCATCACAAATGGCGATATCGTTTGCCAAGCACTTTCACAAAAACCTTCAGGTTTGTTCCAACCATCGGCAATAAAGACTTGTCCCACTCGCATATCACAAGCATGTTCAATGGGATTTTCATAGATATCGATCAAATCCTGATGACATACCATCTTCATTACGGTAATCTTAACTTTTATCATCTTAATCTAATACAACCAAGCTAACACTTTCGTAATCAAAATTATCAAAAGCTTCTTGTAATGCTGGATCTGAGCTTGTTGGTACCGCAAATGAGCTATAATCTGCAATTCGCAAATTATCACTTAATTGTTGCTCTGCTACCGAAAATCCCCCACTTTCCCAATGATGAGTATAAGCGTTATCGCTAACATACCAACCAATTAAAGGTTGATACCCCATTTCATCTTGATAATATGCTCCGTATAAATTATCTGAAGCAAGTCCAATGGTGAAAAGTTCATTAAGATCATCTTTTACCTTTAAGAACAAGTTATTATCTGCATCAACAACATAATAATCATAGCCATCAGCACTATGATCAACGCTCAAAGCTTCAAATTCAGCTGCTACGTTGTCTTTTTTGTTGATCTTTTCGTTACCTTCATAAAAGTTTATTTCAACCGCATCACCTTCTTCGATCCTAGTGCCATATTTAGCAGTTGAACTTTTTACTGCAGCTAAAAAATCATCTTTAGCTTCATCAGCTACCTTAAAATAATGATAGAAATAATCGATATTATAGCCTACTAAGCTTTGAGGGGTAAAACCCATAGCTGCCAACATCTTACCTTCGCTATCTTCATATCCTTCACTATAGCTATGACTTTCAATGCTGCCATCTGCCATATGTTTATCAATAACCGCGATAAGTGGATCCAAATTGATCGAAGTAGATTTCTCTGGATCATTGTAAACATTGACCTCAACAACACAATATAAGCTAGGGTCTTCAGGATCATTAAAAATTCCTATACTTGCTGGTGATAAGCTAGAATCGTCTTGTTCATCGACAGTTGATGGAGCTGATTCACTTGGAACAGCACTTGGTGTTTCACTGGTTGTTGGAGTGCTAGGCTTGCTGGCACATCCACTGATGCATAAAGCTACTAATAAGCTTAACAATAATTTTTTCATTGTTTCACGCTCCTTTGTGAATATTATAACACTACATATTATCCTATAGTCAATTTTTAACAGATCATTTATGATAATCATCATGATCAAAATGCTTGCAATAACCCCTAGTATGTTAAGTGCCAAAACCAACATCCAAGCCCAATCACCAAGAGGCTTATTACACATGATAGGTATAGATACTAAAATGATCCAGCCAAATCCACAACAAAATAAGATCTTTCCAAAATAATCATATGTCCTAGCACCATCTTTTTGAGCATTTAACTGCTTTACAACTAATTTGCTTGCATTGTCAGAAATCATTTATTTAACTAATGTATTCCATTTCCTCATTGAATTTACGCCTATTCTTCCAACAAATCATTTTTATGTGCATCTTTATTTTGGCCAAACCATTTATACCAACCTAAATATAACAACATGCCACTTAGGCAAAATATCCCAGCTACCATATAAGCTTTAGGTAAAGAGCTATTAGCAGCACTTCCTAAGCTAACACTGGTAAACATTCCAAAAAAATTCGTTATCAATGAATAAATGGAAATGGTCGAAGCGCGATGACCATCAATGATATTTCGTTGTTGTAAAGTTGATACTATCGGTAGAAATAAGGCTTCTATCAACATCAAGCCCATCAAAGCCACGATGCTCAAATAAGGAGTAGTAATATATATCAAGCTAAAACACACGCTTCCACACGCTATATATAAGATCACCGCTAACTTTTCGATTTTGATATAACGACTAATGATCCCCAAGCTTCCAGCACCCAAGCCAACCAATTGCATAGTTAGATATAATAAGCCAAAATATGCTTGATCGATACCCGAGCGCACATACTGTAATTGATTATAGAAGACTGTAATAGTATGTGTAGTATCTGTCAACAAAACTGTTCCCAATAAGAAAATGACCATTGGCAGCTGCTGTTGTAACATCTTTAAGCTAATCTTAGCATGTTTAGGACTTTTCTCTTTAACATCAACGATCATAAATGATAAGCCAAACGCTAGCAAATAAGGCCAAATGGTCCAAAAGGCGGTTGCTGATAGATCATTCACCATTAAAAGGGTATAGCCCAAAGAAGCCACACACACATGCCGATATTGCTAAACATCGTATGCTTGCCAAATACTTTCTGTGCTTCATTTTGATCATCGATGCTAAGAAAGATCAAACTGCTATCAGCCCCTGACAAACCCGCAACTGCTAATGCTAAAAAGAATCTTTCCAACAAAAAGCCACCAAAACTTGTAGCTTGGTAAAAAACGATCTTAGAGACTAGATAAAAACCATTTGCGATAATGATCGTCTTTTTGTAACCAATCCGTTCACACAACATTCCCAAAGGTAATTCTAACAAAATGATAAATAATGCAAACAAGCTATCGATCACGCCCATTTGCCACAGATTAATACCTCGATCCAAGCGGTATAAGGTTGCAACACAACTATAAAAAATCATCCCTTGCAAAAAAGCTAGGACATAGAAAATTATGATATTATTCTTTTTCATTTAATGAATCCTTCCGTTATAAGCATTATAAAAAAATAATTATTTAAATTATTTAATTTTAGCTTCTAACATCCAGTTTCATCATTCATCACCGCAGATATTATACCACCATAATTTCCAATCGACAATTCACATAATTTAACATAAATAAAACAAATTTATGCGTTAACTTATTGTTACTATATATATGCAAGTTGATAAAGCTTGTATATCCTTTCCTTAAATTAAATATTATTAATCGTTTCGATGAAAAAAAGACCTATTGGTCTTTTTTTCATTTATTCAATACTTTTAATGATCGAGACATCATCTTGAGGTTGATATGTGATCTTAATGACATCTTGTGGTTTAATAAACGCTAATGCATTTTCATTATCATTTGTTAAGGTCATTTTATAACGTTGATCTTGAACATCAGTGATGTAAGCTCTTGTTTCATTATTAACCATGAAGAATTGAACATCTTTGACAATAATCGTTTTCGTCTTGGTTTCATTCACTTCAATAGTTGCGCTGCCACTAGCATTGATAAATTTTTTACGCAAAGCTTCTAGTCCTTCATCAACATTTACCGTTACTACTTTTTGATAATCTACCGCATCAACCATGGCATACATTTTGATCAAGCCAGCATTATCTTTTAAGGCTACCAAATATACCGGTTTGCCTTGCACGCTTACCAATAACGGGAATGTAGAGTAATAACCGTAGTTTTTAACTTCGCCTTCCGCAGAATTCATCGCTGAGCGTTCATCTGCACCAGCGCTATTGATCCTCATTGCTTCATGCGTTCTTAAATTAGCTAAGACAAAGCCTAGGTTAGCTGAATCGCTATTAACTGAGGTAATACCCGAATAGATCCAAATATCACCATCTTTTTCTAAATAATTATATCCTGCTGAAGTTGCAAAAACATTTTTTTGTCCTAACACCGAATTGATAAAACCATCTTTTAAGCTACCATAGTTATTTATTTCTTCGGTAATCAAAATTTCTGGATAAATACGATCGATCCAAGTTGGAGCATCTAAAACATTATCATAATTGGTTGATTCTCCAGTGATCGGATCAAATAATACCACCCCATCGACTGCCAATTTATTACCAATGCCTTTATAAGTATAAGTCGTACATATATACCAAGGATGACCTTCTTCATCGATCTCAAACGAAGGCTGACCAAAGATTTCTGTAGGATAAGTAAGTTGTAGCTTACGCATCAAATTTTCATTAAACATTGCCGAAGGCACATAACGCATTCCCTTCAACCCTAGATCAGATAGTTTGACTAATTCTGCTTCCCCAGTCGTTGAATTTACCAAGATATATGCAGGGATCCCTTCATTACGATTAGTAAAATATTTAATGGTATCAGCATATTCCAAAGGAGTTACGCGATATACGCTATCACGGTAAGAAATCTGCGTATATTCTTCACTAACTTCAAATTGTGAAACTAACTCTGGCATTTGTCCCATTACCCTATCACCTAACGCAATGGTTGATTCACGATCGATGATCGGGGTCTTGCTGAAGTCAACTTCATCGATAACCGAAAATTCAGTGGTATCGATCGTAATGCGACTCGCATATTCTTTGGCATTAAACACTGGCGATGTTATCACCCCTAGAACGATAACAAAAACAATGAAGATCCCAATAGCACTTAAATAATATTTCAAAAACTTTTGATACCCTTTGATTGAAATGATACGATAATACATCGCACTGCTAAAAGACACCAAAAGATAAATACATAACGCAAAGATATTAATAAAATTCAATGGTGAATGCCAGTTAATTGCCGGATGGACCACATACCAAAAAGCTAGCAGCAAGATCGTAAACACGATAAGTGAATAAATAAATTTAGTTTTGCTTTTTTGTTTAGCTTGTGCATAGCTAGTCGCACCTCTGGGGCGACGATTAAAATTAAAATACCAATTAGTCATAAATTGCCTCCAAACTAACTATCTATTATTGTATCAAATATCTAAATTAATACAAATTTCCCATTAAAAATTTATCACATAATTTTACATAATCATACCATATTTTAAATATAGTTTTTGTGTATTATATATACACAAGGAAATAATATAATAATTCAAATCCTTGTAGCGCTAATTATTGTGTCCCCCTTAGCAATGATTAGTATATATTCTATCCCCTTATATTATAAAGAAAAGAAGGCTCCCCAAGCCTTTTTTTCTTTTATAATAAGTGTTTTTTCACAAAACTACCTACCCCATTTTCATTATTGCTCTTACAAATATAGCGTGCTTTGAGCTTAATTTCCCGATCAGCGTTTGCCATTGCTACACAATTGGGAAATTTATCAAAAACCGAAAGATCATTATAATTATCTCCAAAAAACAAGACTTCAGTACATTGTAATCCAAGATCTTCTGCAATCCTAATCAAAGCATTTCCTTTAGATGCATCACAATGATTAATCGCAAACACATCATTTTCAGATTGCTGGCAACGACTATGTGGACAATGATACTCAATGAGTTTTTTCGCTTGGTTTAAAGCATATGGCTCTTCGGCACAAATAACGATCTTAAAGATTGGTTTATTCAACATTTTTGTCTGAGCATCCATATCTATTATTTCGCATTTTCCTATCAAGCGCTGGGCGAAATGATGGATTTTTTTATTATCATTAACTTTAAATAACTCATCATGAGCATAGGCAATATAGCTTAGATTTTCATGTTTTAAGATATCAGCAATTATTCTTATCTCTTGTTTATCTATCGCACAATTATATAGGCAACCTGATTCATCATAAATGTTAGCACCATTATTTGCAATATATGGTATTTGAATCTTACAAGCCAAAATCGTATCTTGCATGATGTGGTAATTCCGTCCACTAGCAACACTAAAAGCGATACCTTTATCTTTTAATAAAGGTATCTGCTGCAGCATCAACCGATCGATCTGTCCTTGGGGATCTAATAAAGTTCCATCAAGATCACAAACGATCAATTTTATATCATTCCACATAGTCTTTGATCTTTTCATAGATTTTTTGTGCATCTAGACCGTATTTATGCAATAATTCCTGTGGTTTTCCACTTTCTCCAAAACAATCCTCCATACCAATCCTAATTATCTTACAAGGATGATGAGTAGATAAATATTCACTTATGGAGCTTCCTAGTCCTCCGATGACACTATGTTCTTCACATGTAACGAGTAAATCATGTTTTTTGCTAACTTGTAATAGCAGCGCTTCGTCTAAAGGTTTGATACAAGGCATATCTATGATTGTGGGCTTGATTCCATGAACTTCTAAAAGTTTAGCAGCTTTCATCGCTTCTTGAACCATCATTCCACATGCGATAATAGCAACTTTTCTACCTTCAGTTAAAATATTACCCTTACCAAATCTGAAAGCTGTATTTTTATCTTCATAAATGTCCTCTACATTACCTCGTCCTAATCTAACATAACACGGTCCTGGGATATTCGCTATTGCTTCAATGATCACTTTTGTTTGCATTGCATCGCTTGGCACAATCACTTGCATGTTAGGTATAACTCGCATTAAAGCGATATCTTCAATTGCTTGGTGACTGGCACCATCTTCTCCTACAGTTATTCCTGCATGCGTTGCACATATCTTAACATTTAAATTAGGATAGCAAATACTATTACGAATCTGTTCATATGCCCGACCAGCTGCAAACATTGCAAAGGTTGAAGCATAAACGATTTTATCACTAGCGGCCAACCCTGCTGCTACTGCCATCATATTGCTTTCAGCTATTCCCAAATTATAATGTTGTTGCTTTTTTACCTTCTTAGCGTCACAAGTCTTGGTTGACTTAGTCAAATCAGCATCTAAGACAATTATTTTTTCATTCTGTTCAACTAATTGTGCTAAAGCCTTACCATAAGCATTTCTTGTTGCATCCATCTTATTCACCATCCAATTCTTTCAAAGCATCTAAACATTGTTGCTCATTTGGTGCACTGCCATGCCATTTGGCTTCATTCTCCATAAAACTAACGCCTTTTCCTTTTATGGTATGTGCTAGTATCATCGTTGGTTGATGATGATACTTTCTAGCAAGATCAAAGGCGTAGTTGATTTCATCAAAATCATGTCCATTAATTTCAACAACATGCCAACCAAAGGCTTTAAATTTTTCATCGATGGGCGTTGGATTCATGACATCTTGAATATTACCATCAATCTGTAAATAGTTAAGATCCACGATAGCACATAGATTATCTAAATTATAATGTGCGGCAGCCATGGCTGCTTCCCATACCTGACCTTCTTCGCATTCACCATCCCCAAGTAAAGCATATACTCGATGATCATTACCATCAATCTTATTAGCTAAGGCCATACCAACCGCGGCTGATATTCCTTGCCCCAATGAACCCGTTGACATATCAACACCAGCTACACAATTCATATTAGGATGACCTTGTAGTTTGCTATTTATTTTTCTAAAACTCATTAAATCTTCTCTTAATAAGCCTTTTTCCGCTAAAACAGCATATAAAACTGGCGATGCATGACCTTTACTTAAAACAAAGCGATCGCGATTGATACCATCAACATTTTGTTCATTGATGTCCATCTCAACAAAATATAAATATGTCATTATATCCGCAGCACTCAATGATCCTCCTGGATGTCCACTTTGCGCATTACTAATCATTTTTATGATATTTTTGCGAATATTTTGAGCGTGTTTTTCTAGGTCACTATTTTTCATTGCAGCTTTCTCCCTCTACAAATACTTGATCTAATTTTTGACGTAAAAAATTATTTGCTGCTTTTAGGTCTTCTTGCCAAGTTAAAGAACCCACATACCAAAACTCTCCTACGAATAATCTTACGCCTAAACTTTTTAATGTCATAATGTTTGATACAAATGCTGTATGACCTGTTCCAAAAGGAATTTCTCGATAATGTCCTGGTGTAGTTTCTTTAAGATGAGCAGCCATAATATGTCCTTTTCCTTTGACAAGATCATCATGAACACTGTCACCATATAACAAGCTAGCATTTTTTAAATTACCAATATCAGGATAGATACCTAAATAAGGATTATTTATCTTCTCAACATAAGTCATTGCCTTTCCTACAGTATCCATAAACGGTGTTTCCATCGTCTCAAATCCTAACATAATTCCATTTTTTGCCGCCATCTCAACAGCTATCTGCAAATTGGTCAAAAAATATCTTTTTGTTAGATCATCTGAATTTTCATAATAAACATCATAACCCGCTAGTTGAATGATCCTTACTCCTAGATCTTTTGCTAGATTAATAGCTTGCTCCATAATCTTAAGGGCTTTTTGACGTTTTTGATCATCATGAGAACCTAATGGAAAACGCCGATGTCCACTTAGGCAAATAGAATTAATCGCCACACCCGTGTCCCAAACAGCTTGTTTCAAAGCCAAACGTTCTAAATAATTCCAGTCTAATCGTGCCAATTTTTCATCGGTCTCATCTATACTCATTTCTAAATAGTCAAAACCTGCTTCTTTGGTAAAGCATAATTTATCATGCCATGATAGCTCTTTAGGCATTGCTTTTTCATACAAACCAAGTTGATATTCTCTATTTTTGACCATAATATGCTCCTGGCCCATGTTTTCTTTTGAAATGTTTATCTAACAAAGTTTGCTGCATTTCACTAACCATAGGATTTAATAACTGGGTCATACAACCCATCATAGCACATTCTTCCATAACTACAGCATTATGTACCGCATCTTTTGCATCTTTCCCCCAGGCAAATGGTCCATGAGAATGCACTAAAACTCCAGGCACCTCATCTGCATCTAGCCTACGTTCTTTAAATGTTTCAACGATCACCTTTCCAGTTGACAATTCATACTCTTGTTTGATTTCTTCTTCTTTCATCAAGCGTGTACATGGAATTGAACCATAAAAATAATCTGCATGCGTTGTACCATAAGCTTCGATATCTTGGCCTGCTTGCGCAAAAGTCGTTGCCCAACGTGAATGGGTATGAACAACACCGCCGATGTTCATAAAATGCTTATAAAATTCTAAATGGGTCATTAAATCACTGCTTGGTTTCCATTTACCTTCGACAACCCGACCTTCAAGATCACATACAACCATGTCTTCAATGCTCATTTTATCGTATTCTATACCGCTAGGTTTAATGACAACCAAGCCTTTTTCTCGATCAATCCCAGATACATTTCCCCAAGTAAAGGTTACCAAACCATATTTTGGTAACAATAAATTTGCTTCTAAAACTTCAGATTTTAATTTATCTAACATCTTTTTCACCTCAATCTTCTACAATGTAAACCGCTGCTTCATTGTTTGTATGATTTGCTGCAACAATAAGATCACGATCATTTTCATTTACCACGCACACATTAGCCGGACCAACCCCTTGCTCAATCACGTTTGCAACATATTTACCATCTACATATTGAACATACATTAACTCTGCATCTTTACGCCTAATTCCTGCCACAAATGATGGTATATTGCGCAGCTTGCATCCTACCAAAGTATGAGCAAATTCGATTTCATTATCATACTCCCAAACACACTCATAGCTATGTCCTTTGCGATGATAAATCTTGATCATAGAGCCGTGGAATGGTTCAATTGTCATGATTTCTTTAACCCCATCACCATCAATATCAACTAAGGCAATCTCTCCAACATTTCCATCCATAACCAATTCACTTTGCCACTGCCCGCCGTTATAAGCTGGTGGCACGACTTTAATGATACCCTGATCACTGGCAAAATAGCCAATATCATCACCATTTTCATCTTTATCTCTCCAATAGCCATGATTTCGATACAAACCATCAAGCAAAACTTCGATTTTTAAAGGTTGTTCTAAATCATCACTTAATTCACCAACATATATTCTCCCTGGCACACTCCAGTCATTTTTATCTTTTTTACTAGTTGCAATCGTTGCACCAATAAAATAATTAATACCATTTTTATGATATATATCAAAACGATGGATGAATGGTAAATGCAAGATATCCTTGATTTCCCAGCCATTTTCTCCATAATGTCCCCACACGATCTTGGCTTTGCTATCAGAGACCTTAAGATAAAACTCTTGCACAGCTAAAAACTCTTTTTCACGATTAGGAATAGGAATTATCGACATACATCCCCCTGCATCCTGCCAGATAATCTCCTTATTCGTAAAATCTTTACCACTATACATAGCACATAACACATTTGGATCTTCACTTGCTAAAATAAGATGGTTTTCCCCGTCAAAATGGATATTGCTAGCACAATAACATCTTTTGATATCATCTAAATGTTTTTTTGTAATCTTCATATGATAAAACGCTTATTAATTTCCTTTCTTTGAAAAATAAAAGCTGCCAAGCAGCTTTTATCTTATAGACCTTCAACAGCTGTTCTTAAACCATCTTCAATTTCTTTAATTGACATTACATTTTTAAGACCAACAACCTTTGTTCCTTTTTTCTTTGCATCTTCAAACATTGGAATAAAATTTTTAGAGCATAGTACAATATCAAACTGACTAGCAGCTGACTTTCCTTCACAGATGGCACAATGATGAATTTGTTGTACGTCTAACGCTAATTTTTTTACAACTTTTTCAACATTTAATTTGATCATCATACTTGTGCCTGCTCCATTACCGCAACAAACCAATATTTTTAATTTTCCTGCCATTTTTTACTCTCCTTTATTATTTATTTTTTCTAAATAGGCATCATAATCTTCGGTAATCAAGAAATAAGTATCGGGATGTTTACGATATTGTAATTGTGGAATTGCAATTAAAATGATTACAACGATGCCAACTCCAATGTATCCAGCATATTTCATGATTACTGTAAACATAGGCCATACGGTTGCCCAGTCAAACATTCCTAAATAACCACCATATGGCGCCAAGCCAACCCATCCCGCAATCAAGGCTGAACCAAATACTTGGATCAATCCAGATACAAACGGGAAGAACATAGCAGCTTTAATACCCCCACGGTTATCAGCATAAGTTGCAATAACTGCGTTGTCAAAGAATACTGGGACAAATCCAGCGATAACCAACGTTGGTGATTTCAGCAACAACAAGATCATGATAGCTAAAAATTGTCCTAAAGCCCCCATTAGGAAACCAACAGTAACTGCATTAGCACTACCAAACCCAAATACCGCAGCACAGTCAATTCCAGGTACAGCCCCAGGTAAAAACGAGTTAGATATCCCTTGGAAAGAATTAGTTAATTCAGTTACGAAAGTTCTAACTCCTAATTGTAAGATAGCTAAATATACCGCAAAGTTCAAAGAAGTAGTTAAGATATAGAAGAAGAAATTTGCCGATTCTTTCAAAAAGCCCATTTCTACCAAATAAGGTTTACCAAGCACCAACAATATTGCCCCAAAGAAGACAAACATCAATACAGATGTTGCAACCATGTTTTCATTAAAAATTGATAAGAACCCTGGGAATTTGATATCATCAAGTTTACGGGAAGAGTCGCTTTTAAATTTCTCAGCTAGCTTTTAAAACAAAGCAATTCCAAACATTTGTTGATTCGCAAAAGCAAA
>JALEMK010000004.1 GCA_022768265.1 Erysipelotrichaceae bacterium | reverse complement strand
CAACTGTTCAAAGGCCAATATCGTTTTTTGATCGTTTGTTTCTTGCGCCAAGGTCATGATGACTTCAACATTGGTCATCGTTAATATCATTAACAATGATACAAAGATGGCCATGATCTTTGAAAACCTACTTTTCATGCTAATCCCTCCTTTAGCTTTGTTTCGATATTGTTACTTATACATTATTTTCACTTCATTTGTACATCTATACTACAATAGTTTTAGTAGTAAAACAATATCATTATCCGTATCCCAAGCTTAAGTAAACAATTACCCGCTTTTTTACACAAAGCGGGTAATCATAAACTTATATAATTATGGTTTTTTGGATTTTGGATGATCAGGATTCATCCATGGCGAATATGAATTAAAGCGAACGAAAAAATACACACCAACAGCCATGATCATTAACGAAACAAAAATTTGAAAACCTATATCCGCCATATTAGTAAAAGTAAGATCATAGAACAATATCTTACAAACACCAATGATGATGGTCACTAAAAACAAGTAAGTCCATTTATTAGTTACAATGATCCATTTTTTCATATTCTCACCTCTTATCGCACTTTAATTATATCACAGTATTTCAGCTCTAATTTATTAACTAGAAGGTAATGTCTTTATTATAAAAGTAAAATAAAAGATATGAAACAACCAAACAACCGCCAATACGACTTGTGCTAAGACAAGCCTATGCATCATGATAAATCCTATTCCCATCAAAGAAGTAACAATTGCCATGATCTTTATCTTAGCTTTCTTGGTCATTTTTCTTTGCTTTACATAACTATGTAAATTCTCTTGATATAAAGAAGTTTGTACAAACCATGCATGCAATCTTTTAGAACTGCGTGTAAATCCATATAACGCTAACAACAAAAATGGAAACGAAGGAACCAACGGCAATATTGCGCCTATTGCTCCTAGACCTAGACCAATAAAGCCTAATATCAAATAACCTGTTTTTTTCATTTACTACCTCTTAATATATGTTTTATCACAAGCCATGGATGGTTAATCATCATCCTTGGTCCACTATAACGCATTACTTTTTTGATTTGAAAACGATAAGGTTCTTGATAACAATGAATCTTGCATTTCGAGCAAAAACTTTTCTCAGCCATCATCGGACATTTGTCGATCTTAGCTAGCGCATATCGAATTAATTCATCTGTATTGATATCATCGTGCTTTTTTCCATACAGTCTAATCATCTTGGTAACAAGCACTTTTTCTTTGTTTCTTTTTGCTTCAATATCCATCTAGCTTTTCCTACCACTATCGATCTTGATGATCTGTTGACATCTTCGTAAAGTTGAATGACGATGTGATACCAAGATTATCGTTTTATCTTTGACCTTGCTTAAAGCATTAAGGATCATCGCTTCATTCAAACTATCTAAATTACTAGTTGGTTCATCCAACAACATTAGATCACCATTATGCAAAAAGGCCCTTGCTAAATTTATTCTTTGTTTTTCACCAGCGCTCAAGCTACTTCCAAGTTCGCTTACCATCGTGTCATAGCCTTTTGGCAAGCTCATGATAAATTCATGGATATTAGCTTTTTTACATGCCGCGATCATTTCATCATCACTTGCATCTAATTTAGCAATTTTCAAATTGTTTTTTAGGGTATCATGAAACAAATGGGCACTTTGACTTACATAACTCTCCATATCTCGTAGCTTAGAAGTGTTGATTTGTTGGATATTGCGATCACCAATCATAATTTGTCCTTTATCTACTTCCCAAAAACGCATCAATAATTTCAATAAAGTTGATTTACCACTGCCACTTTTACCTTCAATTCCTAACACCATCTTGGGACGTAAGCTTATATTGATATCATCCAAGATTTTTTCTTGACCGTAACCAAATTCAACATCAGCTATTTTTACACTACCAAATGGCGCATCTGGCATTCCCTCAATGTCTGCTAATAGTGGTTGCTCATCAAGGATATCCAAGATACGATTGCCCGCAGCTAAGGTGTTTTGTAAACCGCTACCCAAATTTGCCAAGGCAATAAATGGCCCAAACGAAGCAAATAGCGCAACAACACTAATCAATAATCCTTCAAAATTGATTTTACCTGTCATCAGTAAATAACTACCATAAAATAACATGACGATATCTGCTAGCAATACCACTGCATTGGTTAAAGACATGTTATAGGCTTGAACTTTCTTTAATTTGTCCTCTTGCCGATTTAAATATGCTGTTTGTTCTTCAAGAGCGTGCATTCGCTTGTCCTTTGCATCATATTGAATGATCTCTTTGATTCCTCTTAAGCTTTCTAAGACAAACTCACTTAGATTCCCACTGGCATAGCGAAAAACCAATGCTTGATCTTTGCTAAACAAGTCTGCTAACAATGGAATAACTACCCCAACTAGAACATATGATCCCAAGGCTATCATTGCTAAACCCATATCATATCGTCCTATAAAACTAACCATGATAATTGCAAACAGAATTGCAATCGCAATTGGCGAGATCGTATGAGCGTAAAACACTTCTAATAATTCAATATCGCTAGTAATGATATTGATAAGATTTCCCGCATCTTTCCCCGCTAATTTAGCTGGTGCCAAACGTCGCAAAGCCATAAAGACCTTATCTCTTATCAATGCCAATAACTTAAATGCAATATAATGATTACTTGCCTGTTCGATGTAACGAAAAATAGCCCGCAAGATCGCTAAGCTCAACAATATCAATATCAGCTTTGCCAAAGCGATCTTATGCAATAATCCATATGCTGCAATGATCGTGATGAATGTTGCACACAGATGACCAGCCAATCCCAAGGTAATAGCTATTAGCATATTAGCTAACAATGGTTTTACCAATACGATCAAGCGTGCCATTACTACTCTACCTTTACGCTTCATTAGTCTTCACCTTCTTCCAAGGCCATTTGAGCGCTCCAAAGCTGATAATAATAACCTGATTTATCAATTAATTCTTCGTGCTTGCCTACTTCTACAATTTGTCCTTTTTCTAAAACGATGATCTTATCGCTATTAGCTACATTGGCTAAACGATGTGATATCATGATCACCATCTTGGTTTTTGCTAATTCATAGATATTTTCAACGATCAATTCTTCACTTTCCACATCGATATTTGATGTTGCTTCATCAAATATATAAATGTCGCTATTTGCCAATAAGGCTCTAGCCAACCCTAATCTTTGCTGCTGACCACCTGACAAATTACTTCCTTCAACTTGTAAAAAAGTCTCTAGTCCTTGCAGGCTTCGCAAAAAATCTGCTAATTTGACCTTTTCCAAGGCTTCCCACATCTGTTTATCATTAATGCAGATATTCCCTAATTGTAAATTTTCTCTCACTGTCCCTTTAAAGATATAGCTTTGATGATTTAGATATGTAACATGAGCATACCATTGAGCATCCATGATATCCCTGATATCTTGTTCATCAATACTAATTTTGCCATGATAATTTTTTTCTTGCTTCATCAATAATTTAGCCAAGGTCGATTTGCCGCTTCCGCTTTCTCCCACTATCGCAGTCAGCTGTCCTTGTTTGAAGGTTGCATTGATACCTTTAAGATTCATCTTCTTTTCATAAGCAAAGCTTATATCCTTTAAATTAATGTCGCCCAATCGAAAATCCTTGTTTCCTTCATCATCGGCCTTTGCATTTAAAAGTTTGAAGATCTTATCACTTGCAGCCATACCATTCATCGCAATATGGAAAAAACTTCCTAAAGTACGCATTGGCAAGAAGAAATCAGCTGCCAAAAGTACCACTAAAATTGCTTGGAACAAAGCAAGATCACTACGACGATAATGCATGATCGCAATAAACATTCCTACAGCTGCACCACCATACGCTACTAGATCCATGATCGAAATTGAATTCAGCTGCATGATCAATACCCTCATGGTAATCTTGCGAAATTTTTGTGCTTCTTCATTCATCAAATTATGACGATATTCATCAGCTTGATATACTTTTAAAGTTGTCAATCCTTGTAAATTTTCTAAGAAGGTATCTCCCATGCTAGTATATTGATCCCAATAGTGGCTTAACAATTTCTTTGCCCATTTCTGTACAAGTATGATAGAAACAGGGATCAGCCAAACCCCAATCAACAAAACACCTGCAATCATCAGATCAAACTGTGCAAAGACCACAAACAAGGTCAAAGGAGCTAATATCGCATAAAAAAACTGGGGCATATAGGCACCAAAATAAGTTTCTAATTGCTCAACTCCTTCTGTTGTTACTTGTATGACCTGTGCACTACTTAAAACTTTTTCGTAACGTCCTTGCAAAGCTAATAGATGCTGATATATCCTAGCACGCACATCAGCTTTGACAATTTCACTGCTGTGAAAAGCTAAGCGACTAGTAAAATACTGCAATATCAATCTAACCACGATGCAACATATACAAATCAATAAGATATTTCCCACATAAGCAATAGAATTTCCACCTTGAAACAAATAGCTTAACAAGCCAGCAATATGATACATCATCACGATATTTACCAATAAAGCTAACCACTGTACAAATACATTGCCCGCTATTAGCTTCTTGGTTTGTGGCACCAAATTAATCAACTCTTTTTTTATCATTACGCCTCCTGTTAGTTATAACTAACTGACAACTCTTTAAAAAAGCAGCTACGTTAGTAGCCGCTAACTATAATATATTCTAGCATCACTAGTTAGTTATGTCAAACTCAAGCAAATTCATTCATATACAATGGTTTATTGGCTAAGGCAAAGGCTTCTTCTACGCTTGTAACACTGCTTTGATACAAGCGATTAAATAACTCATAATCATTGATCCTAGCCATCGTAAAGCCATAACAATAAGGCTTGATGCCCTTAAAGATCGCATTTAGATTTTCTGCATCGCTGACATGTAAGCGAACGATATCGCGTTGCTGCAAGGCTATGGTCAATAGCTTCAATAAAGCCTTGCTGTTCATATATATGCATTCTTCGACATTAACCTTGATTCCATCATTGATCAAAGTTACATAACCTTGAATATTATGATTTTCATCATAATAAGCACAAATGCGTCCACCCTGTGCTTTTACCTCCTGGATATAGCGTCTAAAATCTTCAAAGTCTCGAACATAGAAACCATTGAAACGTTTAACAAAACTACTATAAACCTTAAACATTTCATTAACGCTAGGATTAAACAAACAACCGCTCACACTATATTTATCAAAATTTTCTTTGGTAAACTCATACACTTGACGATAATAAATCATCTTAAATCCAAATTGTTCATATAAAGCAGGATTATATGCCTGAATGAAGGTAACAAGTTCAGTATGCTCACAGCTATCCAAACAAACGTCCATCAACTTATGCATATATCCACGATTTTGAAATTTAGGCAAAGTAGCAACTCCTAAGATCATCGAAGCTTTTAGCACCCTGCCATTAAGCATGACTGCATGCGGTATCTTATGCAAACAGCTAACTGGTTTATCATCAATTTCATATACCCAGCATTCATTAGGCTTAAACATTTTTTGGAAAAAGAAATCCGTATAACGCATATCCTCTTGCGTAAAACAAATCCGCCAGATATCCTTGATACCTTTAACCATCTCTTTGGTTGGTCTTACAATCACTTCTTACACCTCACTAATCATATATTTACTAATTAGATATTTAGGATTGTACGCCTCTTTAGCATGACGTAAATTCTCAATACCTAGATCATCTTCCCGATTTACCAATTCATATTCTGCAAATTCATGCAGTATCAATTGTTGCAACATTGCTTGATATAAGCCACGATAACTGTCATCAGCTTTTTCAACATTCTCTTGCCACATACGATTTGAAAGACGACTACCAATGGCAAAAGCCTTTACCTCTCCATCAATCCTGATCAAACCACCACGATAGTTTAGGTCGTCTATCAACATCAGCACTCTTTTTACACCTTCAACTTCAGCCAACAAAAAATCTTCTTTATTGGCTTTTCCCCACTTATCTAAAAAACTAATACATTCATCGACATTATCTTTGCTCAAGACCTCATATTGCCATCTTCCATCATAAAGCTTATAAAAAGCATTAAGATGATTACGCTTTTTCTGTAATTTTTTGCCCTTAAAAAGTTGCAAGGTCTTATTATCATATACATAATCAAAGCTTTCGCGAACAGCTTCTACTTCAACAGTAGGCAATATTTCCCGTACCATGTCTTTTTGCTTTTCAACAAAACAGCTCATCATAAACTTAGTATGATATCTATCAAATATGCTTTTGGCCTTATATATTGCTTGTGCAAAATATTCATCTTTGCAAAGTGGCATATAAATGAACATTTTGTTTTCATGTACCCCAAGCAACAAAAGATAATCATCTTCTTTATAGTAAAACAAAGGATACCACTTCATCCACAAGATCATATTCACAAGATTATGATTGCTTTCTTCATAAGCTTGGATATTTAAATAATCTTGGATCATCATGATATTGCTCATATCGATAACGGTGAAATCATTATTTAAACATTCTACGATCGACATATGATCTTAATTCTCCTTATTAGCTAACTGCGCAATCTTAACAAAACGATGTTTGATTCCTGACTTACTAATAGCAACACCATAATTTTTTTCATACTCTGCGCATAATTCATTCAAGCTCATTTCTGGATTAGCTAACCGCAATCTAGCAACTTCTTGTAATTTAGTATCTATACGATCTAACTGATCAGCGATCTTTTGAATATCCTCTAGCTGAGCTTTAGCAGCTTTTTGGCTCTTTATCTCATTTGCAACCTCACAATTATCCAAACGAGTCAAAGAATTAGTAAAATCACGGCTAATACGAATATCTTCAAATTTAAGCAAAGACTCACTCGCCCCAACACATCGTAAAAAATCAGCGATCTTATCTGCCATCTTCACATACACGACATAGTTATTACGTCGTTTGATGATCTTGGCATGAATGAAAAAGCGTTCCATATTTTCAACGATAAAATGCGCTAATTGCTCATTATTCGCAACAACCTCTAAGTGATAATCACTTTTTTTAGGCGTATTACAACTGCCCGTTGCCATGAAAGCTCCCGCTAGATATGCTCTAGCACAGCACTCTTTGCTAACGATCTTTTTCAAAGGTCTTTCTAACAGCGCTCTGCTAGACCATAGTCCAATATCTTCCAAGATCATCGTCGCTTTGCTGCGTACTTTTAGATGATAGATATTATTCTTTTTTAAGTTCATCTTTTTGATGATCGAAAGATCGACATCTACTTCATATAATTCTTTGATCAGCTTATAGATCCTTTTCGCCACTGTTGCATTTTCAGTCTTGATAGATAAAGCTAAGCCTTCTTTTGAAATATTCAAGGTCGAACACAGCTGGATGATAGCTGACAGCTGCGCTCTAATACAACATTTATTTAAATCATTATTTGCAATTTCTTGCTTTATGTCGGTTGAAAACGACATCTACAACCCTCCAATATAATCTTCCACAAATTTTTTGATCTTCAAAGAATTATGTCTAATAACCTTTGAATTAAAATCTAATAGATTGGCATAACACAACTGATAAGGATGTTTATCCTCACATACTTTCACTAAGTTACTGCCTTGTTGATGATACCGTTCAATGATCGTTTCGGGTATCTTGTCGCTAGCGATCACCACTTCATCGATATCGATCTTATGCAAATGCAAAGCATCCACATGATCTTCCACGCTATAACCATCGGTTTCTCCAGGCTGGCTCATGACATTACAAAAATACAACTTTTTCGCCTTGGTATTGCGCAAAGCTTCTTGAATCTTAGGAATGATAACATTTGGCAAGATGCTGGTATATAAAGAACCGATCCCAAAAATGATCAGATCCGCTTTTTTAATGGCCGTAACTGCCGCTGGGGTAGCTTTGACATCACAATCATAAAAAACTTTCAAGATCCTATTGTCAAAATTAGGAATATTAGCTTCGCCCTTAACAATGGTCTTATCTTCCATCATCGCATACAAAGTAACCACTTGTAAGGTACTAGGAACGATCTTTCCTTTGACATTTAACACTTCAGCACAGGTCGTAATAGCTTCCATGAAACTACCACAAGTCTGGGTCATGGCCGTTAAGATCAAATTACCTAGATTATGGCCTTGGATATCTTCATCTTCCTTATCTGGATCCAAATTAGATTCAAAGCGATAATCCATCAAATTCGAAAGCAACGATTCACTTTGCGCCAACGACAACAACACATTACGAATATCTCCCATCGCTGGGATATGAAACTGTCTTCTTAAACGACCGGTACTGCCCCCATCATCCGCAACCGTGACGATGGCCGTAATATCGATATTATCGATATGTTTGATACCTCT
The DNA here is from genome assembly GCA_022768265.1 of Erysipelotrichaceae bacterium. Taxonomy (GTDB): domain Bacteria; phylum Bacillota_I; class Bacilli_A; order Erysipelotrichales; family Erysipelotrichaceae; genus JALEVB01. The sequence continues at coordinate 10,090 of JALEMK010000004.1, read as the reverse complement.
TAAGATCGTCGATAAGCCATGGCCTCCGCCAATCACGACGACCTGCTTATTCTTCATTTTCTAGCCCTACTTTATCACGATGCTCTTTATAACAATTATAAGATTTAGAATATTTCTCAAACAAATAATTGGTGATGCTCACCGAACGATGCTGACCACCGGTACAACCGATTGCCACGGTAAAATGATTTTTGCCTTCTTTGACATACTGCTCAAATGCGTAATCCAAAAAAGCATCTAAACGTGCAATAAATTCTTGGGTCTCTGGTTTTTCCATAACATAATCATATACGCACTTGTCATCTCCACTATATGGACGAAGCTTAACATCCCAATAAGGATTAGGTAAAAAACGCACATCGATCATTAGATCGGCATCCATAGGCACCCCATTTTTATATCCAAAAGATACAAAACTGATCGAAAAAGCTGGTACCGTATTTAATGCAAAATATTTTTCGATCTTACGTTTAAGTTCTTTGTTAGATAAGAAGGTCGTATCGATAGCTGTAAAGCTACTTTCCTTATGCTTGATAAACATTTCTCTTTCTCCACTAATAGCTTCTTCTAATGTATTAGCCATGTTGCTGATCAAAAGAGGATGCATCCTTCTAGTTGATTTATAACGATGTAACAACACATCATCACTAGCATCTAAAAATAATACTCTAACATCGATATCTGAACCTCTAAAGGCATGTAAAAACATTGGAAAATCTACGGCCGAAGTTGCCAAAGCCGTATAGTTATAACGAATATCATTACTATTTTCAATCAAATCAACCAATAAACTAAGCAACTGAACAGGATATTGGTCAATGCAATGATATCCCATATCTTCTAATACGCTCATTGCACTAGTCTTACCAGCGCCTGACATTCCACTAACTAAAATAACTCTTTTCATATTCATACCTCGCAAAAATTGTACCACGGTTATGGGCGTTTCACAATTGAAATAACTAGTTTTTATCTTAATACTCTTTGTAATAAGCTCTTAGCATTATCATGAGCAATCATCTGACATTCTTTTTCACTAAAACCAACCTTTTGTAAAGCTTGGATCAATGTTTGAGCCATGGATGCATCTTTTAGATCATGAGCCATCGAAGAATGGTCGCCTTCTTCTAAAAAATCCATAAAATCAAAACCAATTGCCAAATGTTCAACTCCAATTAGATCAGCAATATACTTTCCATGTAATGCCAAATGATATGCATCTTGTTCATCTACGTTTTTAGCAACAAAATGTTTAGCAGCGTTCAAGCCAATGATGCCACCTTTAGCAGATATCGCTTTAAGCTGTTGCTTGGTCAAGTTACGATCATGACCACACAAATTACGCGCATTAGAATGCGTAGCGATGATCGGACCTTGAGCGATTTTTACGATATCCCAGAATGTATTTTCATTGGTATGCGAAACATCAATGACCATTCCAAGCTCATCCATCTTACGGATAACTGCTGCACCTTTAGAACTTAAACCATTGGTCACATCACCTTTGACCCCACTAGCCAAGGCATTTTCTTCATTCCAACAAAGGGAAGCCACTCTTACCCCTTGATCATATAGCCATTGGATCTTATCCTCAACATCATCAACGATACCACACATACCTTCCACGCTCATGATCAGCTTAGGCTTGTTTGCCACATCTAGATCTTCAGCCTTTTTCACCCAAACGATTTCATCTTGCAAACTAGCTATTTCATTGCGGGTTGCTTCGACCATCGCTTGCATTTGCTCCCAGTTTTCTTGGCCATCAAAAAAACTTGCCACACAAACGGTTTCAATTTCTCCTTTAGCCAATTTAGGTAAATGTTCATTTTTCAATATATCTTTATGTCCCTTGGTAACTTTATCCAATATATCCCAACCAATATCAGCATGTAAATCAAAAATTCTCATAGCACCCTCCTATTTCCATATATGTTTTTAGATAAATTATTAAAAACATTATACACCTTATAAAAAAGCGTTGAGTTATATTTCAACGCTTTTTTATAATATCTTAGTTTAAATTATGCTTTTTCATAAATTCTATATTAAACAAATTTCTGTCTTTTTCAATATCAAATACTTTTCTACCTTCACTATATGTCTGAACAACATTGTATTCGTTATCAATAACAGCTAAGTCAGCATCCATTCCAACCGCCAAATATCCTTTGTTAGGGATTGCATATACTTTTGCCTGATTAGATGATGACATTTTTATAATTTTTTCCATTGGAATATTAAGATTTTGCTCTAAATTAGCTATTCCTTTGATAACCGGCATCGTTGATCCGCACAATCTGCCAGTATCTGACAAACAATATCCTTTTTCATCAATGTTTACCTCGAACATTCCCGGTAGCTCATATCTACCTACCGGGGCTCCAGCCATAGGGACGTTATCACTAATCATCATAAATTTTTCAAAAGCATTATTTTTTATCCTAAGCATCATTTCAATCATTTCATTGCTTACATGCAAACCATCGCAAATTAATTCATTATATACATGATCGTTTAATAATGCAGCTCCCAATCCACCCATATTTCTATGATGGATTCCACTCATAACATTTGCAGTATGAGTTATAATACTTATCCCCCAATTAAAAGAATCAAATGCTTCATTAAAATTCATATTAGAATGAGCAAACGCACATCTAACACCTCTACTATTCAAATATCTTATTGCTTCTTTTGCCCCTGGAATTTCTGGCGCAATCGCAACTAATTTTAACAACCCATCTGCATCGTCAACCATTCCTTGAATATAATTTATATCAATATCTGGATGCCCTGTATCTATCCCTTTCTCTCCAACTCTATTTAAATAAGGCCCTTCACTGTGGATACCAACAATTTTTGCACCATCGACAGTTGTTTTAGCAATTTTGCTTATCGTTTTAAAATAAGCATGATCAGCTGTTGGAAAGCAAGCTGTAACACCTTGTGAAGCTAATCCTTTTAAATAACCGCGAACTTCTTTCTCTTTATCTACGCTATTCCCCATTAATCCGTAACCCATTGTTCCATGGTTATGGGTATCAATTATTCCTGGAATAATTCTATATCCCGTGCAATCAACATCTATCATTTCATTTGCTTCTTTTTCTTTAATAGCAATTATTTTTCCATTTTCTATAACTAGTACTTTATCTACACATCCTTCCAAAGTGTAGATTTGATCACAATAAATCTTCATTATAATTTCTCCTCTATTTCTTTATAAGTAACCAATTCTATTTTATTTTCTTTTATAAACTCTTTAACTAAGGGACTAGTAGCTGCCTGCAAATCTTTTATCCTAATCATTGTGTAACTAGTTTCTGCCATAAGGTCAGCATCAACATATCCACAATGGCAAATAAAATATAATAATTCATGATTAAGAGATGCTTTTAAACTATTTATTAAATTGAGCTCAACATTAGTGTTTATTTGATCAACAAGCGGAAATGGTTTCGGTGTCCAATCACACGGGATAGAGTATACATTAGGACTTTCCATAACTTTTGTACTCATTAAAACACCATATTTATCAGCAATTATTTTTGCTGCTTTTATAGTGTTTGGCGTCATTAAAGAATGTCCATGAAAATAATCTGGCCATTTCCCTATTAATTCTTTAAATTTTAGCAGTTGATTCTCTGTTTCAAGTAGAACTTGATCAAATGGATATGGATCTTCTTCATATTCTAGTACCAATCCTTTACGCGTCACTATTTTTCCATTTAATATGCGTTCACGAGAAGAAATTAGATGACCTTTACTATCGACTAAATCTTTAACTAATTTTGGATCACTAACACTATTTCCAGCAACAAGATTTATATCGATCCCTAATGATATATCATTTAAAAATGGTTTTATCCTTTTTGCTGCTCGTATTGAACTAGGCATATTAACAAATAATCCTGTATTACGAATAATTCCATCTTCGATACCTTTAATTATTCCATCTGTAACACCATCACTTATACCATAATCATCACTTTGAAATAATAATTTTGTCATATTTAACTTCCTTCTATAAATCTATGAACTACCTCATTTATTTGGTTTAATTGTTCCATATTGATTGAATAATCTTTTCTATTTCTCGTTGGTTCAACAACAAATTGATGATTAACTATTTTTCCACAGCTAATCATTGAACAATGATTAAAAAAATACAAAGCATTGTGTGCGTTTTGATAACTTTTATCAATCCATCCATCACATATATATTCATTTATCGACATATTTTTGTGAGCAAATGCAACCTTCTCTCCACAAGATATTCCATCTAATATTAATATTTCAGAATCTTTTTTTATTCTATCATTCATTAGTTTTAAGCCATCATATCCCGTACTTCCTCTATCATACAAAACTAAAGAAAAATTTTTATTTTTTGTCTTATCAATAGCGCCCATAATTACAGCAACTGCTGCACTATTTGCATTAAAATTCACATCATTACCCTTTGGCCGAATGATTAGATAAAAAATAAAGCAAATAATCCCAGCAAATACATACCATAAATTTCTTGAGATAATAGTAAAACACTCATTTAAATAATTTCCCATAATTAATAAACCAATAAACATAACGGTCATTATTATTTTCAAAATAAATCTGTTCTTCTCTTGACGTACATTTTCAGACGGATTAAAAGGGAAATATCTATAATTTGTAAACAAATAACGCTGAGGTGTATCATAATATGCCATAACTATTTTTTTTGATTTATCAATATCCCCAATTACCAAATTTGTAGTTTTTATTAGCCTTCTATTTTCAGTAATAAGCTCATAATTCACATTATTTTCTTGACATATTTTTATGATATAATTCAAAAAAAATTCTTTTTGTTTATATGAATATCTTTTTCCTAAAGTAACACCATAATGCATTAACAAATCTTTCATAATACCTCCGAAATAAAACAAGGTATCTAAGGATGCCCTTAAATACCTTTATAAAATAAATTAGAAGATATGAAAGAAGGCTCCAACTAAAGCAAAAACTAAAATTCCCACAATTAATTGAGTTGGACGTTTTCCTTTCTTTATTAGACTTACCATCAAGAACAACAACACTACACTCAATAATCCAGGGAAAATTGAGTTTAATACATCTCCAACTATCACTGAAGTTTCTCCAATATTAATCGTGAAATTTAAAGGAACATTAACCATAGATGCAGTCATTGCCCCAACCATTATCAAACCTAATACGCTAGCAGCTTTAGTCAATGCGCTCATTAAGCCACTAGAGAATACAGCATCAATGAATGATGTACCATAAACATAACCCCAGTTTATAAAGAAATATTTAACCAAAGATTGACTTAAACCATATAAAACGATAAAAATTAAAGTGCCAAGGATCGAGCCTTGAGAGCATAATCCAATTCCTATTCCAGCTGCAATAATACGCAAACAGTTAAAGAACAAACTATCAAACATTCCAGCAGTTGGACCCATTAAAGCTGCCTTTATACTTTCAATCGTCTGTCCATCAATTGAATTCTTTTCCTTATGCTCTTTTTCCATAGCATATGCTAAACCAGCAATAAAGCTAAATGGAACTGCATGAGTATTAAAGAAATTTTGATGGCGAAGATATGCGGCTTTTTTACCTTCTTCATCATCTTTATAGATTGACTCAATTGCAGGAGACATTGTTGCAGTAAAACCATTAGCTTCCATCTTAACCATATTAAAACTTAAGAAAACTAAATGTGAGCGAATGAACATCCTATTTAATGTCTTTTTTTCTTCACTTGTTAATACTTTCTTTTCCATTAGAAGAAATCCTCCTCATCATTTGCTAACGTACCACCTTGATTATCATTTTGAGTGTGCATAGAATTTTTTAGATCAATAATTCTTTTTTCACTAAAGAACATTGTCACAGCAACAGCAGCTCCTAAGATAGCTATTGCCAATGTATTTAACCCTGCATATGCAACTAAAACATATCCAACAAAGAAGAAAATACCTACTTCTTTATTCCAAATCATCGAAGTTAAAATTGCAAATCCTACTGCAGTCATCATACTTGCTGAAGCTGCTAATCCTGTCATCACCCATGCTGGCAAACTAGCCAAAAATGCATTCAATCCTTCAACACCAAATGATACAGCTAAAAATAAAATTATTGTATTTATTAATGGAGCAGTTAAGCATGAAAATAATAAATTTTGAACTAAGAACTTATTAGGTTTACATTGCACAGCAAGCTTTTCCCAATATACTGCAAACGAAGCCCATAGAGGTGTAAATAATGAAGCAATAGATGCCATGACTGTTCCAATTGGCAAAGCAATCGCCAACCCTTCCTCTGCACTTGCTCCTGTTAGAATAGTAAAGGCTACTGCAATAATACTAGATGTAGTTGCATCTGCCGGAATTGATCCACCTATGGCGCTAATTCCCATAAAGATTGATTCTAAAGAGGCTCCCATGATGATTCCTGTATGGAAATCTCCTAAAATTAGTCCTGCAAGTGGTGCAACAACAATTGGACGATTCAAGCATTGCCATGAAACGATGTATGGATCTAATATTGCGATGATATAGTATGCAATACAGATCTGTAAAGCTGCTTCTACCATAAATATCCCTCCTTATTTATTATTTATAAACCTAACACCTTGCTCAATTTTTCTGGAGCATCTTCTGGCGTGGTTTGGTAGACAATTTCAACGCCATAACTTATAGCTTTTTTAAATAATTCAACTTCATCATCATAAGCATATAAGTTTGAACCATATGTTTTTCTTGTTTCATTTCCATGTTTTGGAGCTATTCTCCCATAATTTCCAACATTCACTAATGGAATATTTTTAACGCTTGCCAAAACCTTATTCAAATCGCTTGGATTTGAAACGATGGTCAAAATTTTCAAATTTTCAGCTCTTGGGTCATTCATCAATTTTATTGAATCATCAACTGATTTAATTGCTACCTTGCAAGTTGAAGGTGCAGCCATCATCAAACTTTTTTGAATAATAGTACTTCCTGCTGCTTCATCATTTGCAACAATAATTCTGTCTACTCCTGTATGTCTTGACCACTTGATGGCTACTTGGCCGTGAATTAATCTTTCATCTAAACGTACTAATTTAATCATATTATTCTCCTCTCTTTCTTAGAAAAAATCATCTTCTGTTTCGCTTTTTTCATCACTAATATCAACAATTCTCATCATTGAGCGGCTTTGATCAACAATCTCTTCAATACTTTCCTTGCTTAAATTTTCGGCAATTGTTAATTCCAAAACTAACGCTAAATTTACTCCAGCAATTAAAGTCGTATTTGGCCTATTTGCGTATAGCACCATTTGTTGATTAACACTTCCACCATATAAATCAGACAAAAGAATTACTTGCTCATCGTCAACTATCTTTTCATAAAATTCATCTAACTTTTCAGTTAAATTTGTTTCATCAACATATGCATCAAAAATTGTTAATTTATCACTGTTTCCTATTAAAATATCCAATGAACTTTTGATTCCGCTAGCCAAATGTCCATGTGAAGATAAAAATATTTTCATTTGCTCCTCCTGTGATAGCGCTTTCATCTTGCTAATAATATATATTTTTTTATCTTAATTGCCAATGTGAATTTTTTCCATAAAAAAAGGGAAAATACATTAGATTTCCCTTATGTAAGTGAAATTGGCAATGATTTTAATGCTTCTTTAACAATATCAATTAGAGAATCTATCTGACTTGATCGCATTATTTTTTTTATGTGCTTTGTATCTTGAAACATCATGAACATTAAATCATTTATAAATCGCAAACCAGATATATTTTTTGAAAAATCTGCGCTTAATACTACAATATAGTCAAATGCACAGTCTTTATATACATGTTCGTTAGATAACTCATAGAACTCTATAAAGTTACGATCAGTATATTTTCTCTTTATCATCAAGACCATTACTTTATTATGAATAAAAGCTCTTCCTCTTTTTAATAACTCTTGTTTTATTATTCCAATACACTCACTATTTTTCCCATGTCGGAAACTAATCAAGTCAATGAAATATTCATAGTCAGCCATACTGAAATTACGATAAACCTCAATTTTATCTGTAAAAAGTTTATTTAATATACCACTCAATTGTACTCCACTTAAAATTATTTCATTATATACCTGATTAAGTTGATGTTGGGTAGGCATCTGATCAACCATCAAATATGGCCAATCATATTTGTAAGAAAATGATGGTACATTTAAAATAGTATAATCATAGTCATCCTGATTAAGTCCCCTCATTTCATATAATTCGTAAACATCAAGTCGTGAAAAGCATCCCTTGTAGCGTAAATTAATAATTTTTCTCACCATTTCAGCAGAGTTAAGCCCTTCTGCCATACAAACAATTGCTCTTATTGGTTTGAAAGGGTATGGTATTTGTAGTATTAAACTTTGTAAAGAACAAGCAAAGGTTGCTATATTATATAATGAAATATGTTGATGATATTTATTAAAAAAAACTTCATCTAGTTCAAAAGCAAAATATGAAGCAACAGGAGAAAATATTATTCTTTCATCTTCCACTGTTACATTTCTTATCAATTGATTAAGCAATCCAAAACGTTGCTGTATAACCAAAGGTATCATTAATCTCATTAAAGTATTATAACTGCCACTAATTTTAAGTAAATCAATAAAGAAATTATTCGAAATATTTGTACAAAAATTTGATACTAATTCCTCACATTCAGTTAGTAATTTTGAATAATTTTTTTCTAAATCACACTCGGCACTAATATCTCTCCAACTTAACAGTTGAATTGCGAAGCCACAAATTTCTTCATCATTTACTCTTATATCATATTTATTTTCTAATTCAATCATTAACTCTTTAGCAACATTATATTCTGTAAAAGAATGAACAAAATTTACTTCTTTTTCATTAAAATTAACTTTGTAGCCACGATTATATCGATTACTCATTAAACATAAATAACGCGATAATCTTTGCGCATGATCATCCCTAATATGACAACTTGATTCTCTAAGATGTCTTAAGAATATATGACGAATATCAAATCTCTTGCTTTCATCAAAATCAAACCATTCTAAATAATCAAAATCTTTATAAAAAGTCATAGCTTCATGATAATGGTTATCAAACACGCAAAGCATTGCCAATCTTCTATCATATTCGTTACCAACAACTAAAGGACCGCTTTCGTAATTGTGTTTTAATCGTAAATTGAACTTTTCTAAAAATTTTCGTACTTCCTTATTATCTTCGCGTAATGCGCTACGTGTTAGATACAATTCATCTGCAATATCATCCAAAGTAACATAATTTTCTTCACAAATGATTCGTCTTACAATATCGTTCACTCTTGTTGATTTCATAGCTTGTATGGATCCAAACATTCCAAAATAATATTGAAGTTGTTCTTTTACTGGATCATAAATTTCATGCTTATCAATTATCAATTTATATCCACAACCTTTTTTGGATACAATGTGGCTACCACTAGCATGTGCAAATTTTTCTAAATCCTTAATATCACTCTTTATTGTTCTGTCACTAACTTGAACTTTTTTTGACAACTCAACTGAATTAATATATTGATCACAATGCTTGGTCAAAATATAAAATAGCTCTAAAATTCTCTTTTTCTCATTTGCCATTAAGTTTTATACCCCAATTTATACAACTAATACATAATATGTAATATTCATCTTATTAGTATTTTTCACACATTAAAATATTACTATATCTCGATATTTATCCACTTACCTCTTCGATATCTTGTAGAAAAAAGCAAGAAACGTGATAATTGATCAGAAAGAACTCCTGTCCAAATACCAACCAGCCCTAAATTGATCAATCCACCAGATAACCCCCAAGTCACTAGGGTACGGATGATCGTAACTGAAATAAGCGAACCTAACAAAGTGAACTTAGCATCCCCTGCTCCTCGCAAAGCACCAGCAAAAATGATTTGAGAAATCTGAAAGATCGATGTGATTGCAATGAAATTCATGATCAAGCTTCCCATATCTAAGATATTAGCCTCTGTAAAAAAGATACTAAAGATCTCTCTTCCAAACCCAAATAAAAC
>JALEMK010000121.1 GCA_022768265.1 Erysipelotrichaceae bacterium | reverse complement strand
GATCATCACCTTCTCAAAAACAAATTGATAAACAACGCCACGATGAAAGAATTATAACTAGAATAAAGGAGATATCAAATTCTAATCATTCTCTTTTTGGAACCATGACCATGTACTACACACTGAGAAATGAAGGATATGATTGTGGACATAATAGAGTTTATCGATTGATGTGTATCAATGATATCAAATCTACTTACAGGCGCAAATCAAAATATAACTATGTCAAAACAAACGCAGAGCATGCAGCAGAAAATATTCTAAATAGAGATTTCAACACAACAGGACCAAATCAAAAATGGACCACTGACGTATCGCAGTTTAACTTTTCTTGGGGCAAATGTTACTTATCGCCTATATTAGATATGTATAATGATGAAATAATATCTTACGATTTATCACTTCATCCCCATCTTGAACAAATAATAAATATGTTAAACAAAGCATTTAATATATATGATAGTCTTGACGACTTAATATTTCATTCTGATCAAGGGTGGCAATATCAACATCAAACATTTATTGATAAACTTAGTGAAAAAGGAATTACTCAATCTATGTCTCGTAAAGGAAACTGTTATGATAATTCAATAATGGAATCATTCTTCGGTACTTTGAAAAATGAAATATACTATGGTCTAGAGTCAACTTATAAATCTTTTGAAGAATTTTCTTTAGCGATTGATGAATATATAGATTATTTCAATAACAGTAGGATTCAATCTAAAACAAAATGGATGTCACCTGTAAAATACAGAGAAACATCCATATGTACGTATTGAATTTTAAAATATACAAATATAACCAATTTACAAGATATTCATATATGTCTAGGAAATTGGGTACATGTCAAGGTGAACAGGATTTTTTATAATAATTCTTTTAACTTTTCCACAGCTTCATCAAAACTGTAAACTAAATACCCATACTTTAAGATTGCACCAAGCACAAAATGATTCATTCCATATGTTGGAATATCATACTTATTTGCGCTTTTTAAACGAATATCGCTATTGATGCCGATGATGATCTTAGTATTAGTTTTGATAGCTAAGCCTAATTCTACCATTACACCACTATCTTCATTAGTTAGATCCGCAATGAAGATATCACATTCTTCCACAGCTTTGGCATCTCCTTCATAAATTTCTTGAGGTGTTGGTAAGTTTTGTTTATTTTCATTAAAAGGTTGATCTATCGGATTGAATATTTCCAACTGTGGAAAACTTTCTCTCAAGATTTGACCTTCTTTTTTTCTTTGTGCTACTTCTGCTTCATTAAATAAACTTCCGGCAACATATAATTTCATTTTTTATTCATCCTTTCCTAAATTCATTTTTATTAATTCAATTGCTTCGTCAAAACTATATACTAAATGACCATACTTCAAAATGGCACCTAATACAAAATGATTCATACCATATGTAGGTATATCATATTTATTAGCACTTTTTAAGCGAATATCACTATTGATACCAATAATTAATTTCTTTTCACTTTTTATAGCCATTCCAATAGCTAACATAACTCCACTATCATTATTAGTAATATCTGCAATCAATATATCACTGTCTATAATTTCTTTTTCATCTGAAATAAAAATGTCTAATGGAGTAGGCAATTTACTTTTATCTTTATTAAAAGGTTGATCTATAGGGTTAATTATATTAGCATGTGGAAAACTTTCCCTTAAGATCTGACCTTCTTTTTTTCTTTGTGCTGCTTCTGCTTCGTTAAATAAACTACCAGCAACATAAACTTTCATCAAAAAATCTCCATTTCTATTTCATTTTTCCCCAATATTATATCATTTATACCTAAATATAGTAATTTATATCACTATTTTTACTATACGATAACAAAAGTTTTCCACAATTTAGTCATATCAAATAAAATTATCCCCAAATTTTCTCTCAAATGCATAAATCTGCTATTTTTAAAAATGTAAAAATGTGGAATACTTACAGAAAAAAAATGTAAATAACAAGTTTTACACTATCCACAAAGGGTACTTTTCCACATATGTTGAAAGTGTGGAAATTGCTTAAAAAGTAGCTAAATATACTACTTTTTTTTCAACTATAAATGTTTGAAAATTTTGTAACAATAATATTTATCAACATTTTCCACAAGTGGATAATTTGTTGATATCTTTCCCACAATTTATCCACACAAAAAAGTTGTTGAAAACTGTGGAAAAGTATAAATTATCCTATAAAATACTGCTTTTATTTATATTAACAACTTGTGGAAAACTTTGTGGAGTAATTTTTTGTCCTTTATTTTTCCACAATTAGATAGTAACATATATGTGCAACAAAAATATGAGGTGCTTTATGAGTATAGATAACACTTTATTTTTTAAAGATATCTGGACTAAAGTGATCAAAGCCTTAAGAGAAAACCAAGTAGTCGATGAAGTAGTCTTAACTTCTTTTTTCGAAAGTACTTCTATATATGAATTAAATGAATCTAAATGTATTTTATTAGTACCATCGATAATTCATAAATCTCTAATTGCTTCGCATTCAGATTATATAAAAAATGAACTAGAACAAATATTAAATATTACGGGTCTAGAAATAGACATTTTGCAAGAAAAAGATCTTCAAGATCGTTTAAATACGGCCATGATGGAAGAACTAGAAAAGCCGCCAGTGGAAGTATTTGAAGGTGAATTGATCAATAAGCAACTAACCTTCGATAATTTTATCGTTGGTAAATGTAATCGTGAAAGTCACGCTGCCGCATTAGCCTGTGCGGTTGATCCTGGTAAATTTTTCAACCCTTTATTTATATATGGGAATTCAGGATTAGGTAAGACCCATTTATTAAGTGCAATCGCAAACTACATTCACAAACAAGATCCACGCGCTAATATCTTTTACGTTGGAACTCTAAAATTTGTAGAAATGGTTGTTGATTGTTTAAAAACGGGAAGGATCGATGCTTTTAAAAAGTATATGTACAGCGTTGATGTCTTACTGATCGATGATGTGCAGTTTCTAGCTGGTAAAGATAAGATGCATGAGATCTTCTTTACGATCTTTAATGAATTAGTTAATAATCGTAAACAAATCGTCATTGCTTCGGATCGTTTGCCGCAAGATATCAAAGGTCTAGAAGATCGTTTGATCACTAGATTCTCTAGCGGTTTATCTATTGGCATCGATTCGCCAGAATTTGAAACAAGTGTACAAATGTTGAAAAGTAAGCTTAGCAATAGCGTATATAGCGACGCTTCATTTGATGAAGATGTCTTCTCATTCATTGCTAGTAACTTTAACCGCAATGTGCGAGATCTAGAAGGCGCATTAAATCGAGTTATTTTCTATGCCATCCAATTCCAACAAGATGGTGGAAGGATCAAGTTAGAAACCGCTATGCAAGCTTTAAAAGGACAAACAACGGTCAAAGAAGAAAAAACCAAGCTAACCGTTAAAAAAATCATCAAAACAGTAGCGGATTATTATGGTTTGACCCCACAACAAATCGTTAGTAAATCAAGAACAGGGCCAATTGCTAACGCTCGTCATATCTCCATATATCTATCACGTAAATTATTAGATCTATCTTATATAAAGATAGGAGAAGAATTTGGTGGGCGTGATCATTCAACAATTATCTCTAGCTGTACCAAGGTGGAGAAATTAAACAAGAATGATACCTTCTACGCTCAAGCTTTAAAAGAGATCGAAGGACTTATCAAGAATTAACAACATTTATCTCCACAGCTTATCAACATGAAAAAAAGTGAAAATAAGCTTGATTTATAAGGGTTTCTAAAAGTTTTCCACATTTTCCACACCCTTAATAATAATATTAATTATAAAAAATAAAGAAAAAACAGGAGGGTTCACATGAATTTTAAAGTTTCAAAACGCATTTTCTTAAATGCCTTACAAGTAGTATCTAGAGCAGTTTCTTCTACATCACCATTACCATCTTTATCAGGTATCAAGATCGATGTTAAAAAAGATGAGATGATCTTAACTGGTAGTAATTCTGATATTTCTATTCAAAAACAACTTATCAACAATGATGAATTGAATCTACAAGTTAGTGAAGAAGGATCAATGTTAATTGATAGTCGCTACTTATGTGATATCGTTAAAAAAATTGATAGTGATACGATCAACGTTGAAAAGATCGATGGTCATTTATATAAGATCTATGGTAACGAAGCAGAATATAAAATCAATGGGATGCCTAGCAATGATTATCCAATGATCGATTTTACTATTCCAACTAATCAATTTGAGATCGATGCTTATACTTTATTAAAGATCATCAATCAAACTACATTTGCTACCAGCGATAAAGAAAATAAACCTGTACTATGTGGCGTAAACTTTAAATGTGATGGTAATAAGATCGAATGTGTAGCGACTGACAGCTATCGTTTAGCGCGTAAATATGTTGAAATTGAAGGTGAACTTAAATTTAATGTCACCATTCCACGCAAAAGTTTAAATGAGATTGCTCATAGCATTGAAAAAGATGAAAAAGTTAAAGTAGCGATCGGTAATAATAAATGTCAATTCTATGTGGATAACACCTTGATCCAATCACGTTTGATCGATGGAGTATATCCTGAAACTTCACGTTTGATTCCAACCGAATTTAAACATGAATTAGTTGTAGATAGTCGTGAAATCTTAAATGCGATCGACCGTGCTAGTTTGATGCGTAATGAAGGCGTATATTTCGTTAAATTAGTTGGTAAAGAAACAGGAGTGGAAATCTCTAGTAAATCTGATGATATTGGTTCATATAGCGGTAATTTGAATGTTGAATCATGGATTGGTGAACCATTAGCTATTACTTTTAGCGGAAGATATATCCTTGAAGCGATCCGTACTTTAGAAGCAAGTACCATCAGAATCAAATTTAGTGGTGATATGCGTCCATTTATCATCACTAGTTTAGATGATAATAGCGTTTTACAACTTGTATTGCCTGTAAGAACGTATAATTAGTTTTTACATATACCTATATATCATTTGATATATAGGTTTTTTTTAGCTTAAAATTGGCTTATATGCAAAAATGTGGTATAATTTATAAGGTAATTTGCCATAAAATGAAAGGAAAAATAATGACTAAGATTGATAGAGATTATATTGAACTTCAGCAATTATTAAAAAAAGAAGATATCGTAAACAGCGGTGGTGAAGCAAAGATTTTGATCAAGGAAGGAAACATCAAAGTTAATGGAGAGATTGAAACTCGCCGTGGTCGTAAATTATATCCTAATGATGTTGTTGAAGTAGGAAATAGAAAAATAGTTATTGAATGAAAATTTCACAGGTCCATTTAAGGAATTTTCGTAATTATCATGATGAAGTCATTAAATTTGATGATCATTTGAACATTATCATTGGTGATAATGCCCAAGGAAAGACCAATATCTTAGAAGCAATCGTTTTGTGTTCTAATTGTCGATCTTTTAAAGATGTTGATGACGAAGCAATGATCATGCATGGTGAAGCATTTGGCGATTGCGAGATATGTTTTATTGATGATAAACCCTTAAAGGTCAAGGTTATCATTTCTCCTAAAGGTAAAACTTTGGTAGCAAATAATAATATCGTCAATAAAACCAGTGATTTCATAGGTTTATTAAATGTCATCATCTTTGAGCCAAGTCATATAGCTTTTTTTGATAAAGCTCCTTCATATCGGCGGAAGATCATCGATATGGAGATTTCAAAAGTTGATAAAAAATATGTTTATGCTTTAAACAATTACTATAAATTGTTAAAAGAAAGAAATGCATATTTAAAAACTAATGATATTGATCTAAATTATCTTGCGGTCTTAGAAGCAAAAATGATTGATTATCAACAAATCATCATCAGTAAAAGAAAAGAACTTGTTGATATCATCAACAAAAGGCTTAGTAAGCTTTACAGCAAGCTAAACGATCAAACTTTAGATCTAAAGCTTAATTATCAATGTTGTATTGATGAAGGGGATATAAAAGAAAATTTAATAAACATGTATAAGCAAAATCATAAAAAGGATTTGCTTTTTAATGTGACCAATGCTGGTATTCATCGTGAAGATCTTGTTTTTAGGTTAAATGGTCATGATATCAGCGATGTGGCTAGTCAAGGACAAAAACGCTTGGCGATCATAGCTTTTAAATTAATGTTGATTAATTATATCAAATATAAAACTAATAAATTACCGATCTTGTTATTAGATGACATATTATCTGAATTAGATGAAGCTAAACAGGCCTTATTACTAAATACCATCTCTTCAGATATTCAAACGATCATCACGACTACGATGATCAATAGTAATCTATATGAAAAAAGTTTTAAGGTAATAAAGATAAAAAATGGAAAAGTAGGAGGTAACAAATGAGCGAATACGATGTAAAAGTAGAACACTCTTATGATGAGAATGATATTCAGGTCTTAGAGGGCTTAGAAGCTGTTCGTAAAAGACCTGGGATGTATATCGCTTCGACAAGTGAAAAAGGTTTACATCATTTAGTGTGGGAAATCGTGGATAATGGTATCGATGAAGCTTTGGCAGGATATGCTGATACCATCAAGGTCATGGTTGATAAAGATAATGTTGTAACAGTTGAAGATAATGGTCGTGGTATGCCTACTGGTATCCATGAAAAAACTGGTATTTCAACCGTAGAAACGATCTTTACCGTATTACATGCAGGTGGTAAATTTGGCGGTGGTGCTTATAAAGTATCTGGTGGTTTGCACGGGGTAGGTGCCAGCGTTGTTAATGCTTTAAGTGAATGGTTAGAAGTTAGAGTATATAACGGTGGGAAAGTTTACTATGTACGTTTTGAAAATGGGGGACATGTCGTTGAACCATTAAAAGTCATCGATGAATGTGATCCAGCAAAACATGGTTCGGTTGTTACTTTTAAGGCGGATCCATTGATCTTTACCGAAACTACCGTTTATAACCACGATACCTTAAGAGAAAGATTAAGACAGATCGCTTTTCTAAATAAAGGCATCAAAATTGTTTTCACAGACCTAAGAATGGAAGAAGAAAGCAAGAAGATGGAAATCTACCATTATGAAGGTGGTTTAAAAGAATATGTTACTTATTTGAATCGTAATAAAACTTCAATTCATGATCAAGTAGTATATTGTGAAGGGGAAGAAGATAAGATCCAGGTTGAAGTAGCGATGCAATATAATGATGGTTATGTTGCAAATATCTATACTTTCTGTAATAACATCAATACTGGGGAAGGTGGAACCCATGAAGAAGGTTTTAGATTAGCTTTAGGAAGAGTTATCAACAACTATGCTAAAGATAATGGTTTATTGAAAAAAGATGATGATAACTTATCAAGTGAAGATGTGCGTGAAGGATTGACAGCGGTAATCAGCGTTAAGCATCCTGATCCTCAATATGAAGGACAAACAAAAACCAAATTAGGTAATAGTGAAGTTCGTAAGATCGTATCGAATATCTTTGGGGAACAGCTGCAACGTTTCTTACTAGAAAACCCTAATGAAGCCAAGATCATCGTGGAAAAAGCAAGCATTGCTTCAAAAGCGCGTTTAGCAGCGAAAAAAGCGCGTGAATTGACACGTCGAAAAAGTGCATTAGAGATTAGTAGCTTACCAGGTAAATTAGCGGATTGTTCAAGCAAAGATGCGCAAATCTGTGAAATATACCTTGTCGAAGGAGATTCCGCTGGGGGAAGTGCAAAACAAGGAAGAAATAGTAAGTTCCAAGCTATCCTACCTTTAAGAGGTAAGATCTTAAATGTTGAAAAAGCACGTTTGCATCGTATCTTTGATAACAATGAAATTAGAAGCATGATCACGGCTTTTGGTTGTGGGGTTGGCGATGAAATTGATACCAGTAAATTAAGATATCATAAGATCGTTATCATGACCGATGCCGATGTCGATGGTGCCCATATCCGTACTTTATTATTAACGTTCTTATATCGTTATCTAAGACCGGTCATTGAAGAAGGTTATGTATATATCGCACAACCACCTTTATATAAAGTACAAAAAGGTAATGCGATTAGATATGCCTATAGCGATCAACAATTAGAAACTATCAAAAGTGAATTAGGCGATCGTTTAGGCATCCAACGTTATAAAGGTTTAGGAGAAATGAATCCTGAACAATTGTGGGAAACAACGATGGATCCCGAAGTTCGTACGTTGATCAAGGTAACGATCGATGATGCGATCGAAGCGGATAATGTCTTTAGCATGTTGATGGGTGATGAAGTAGAACCACGTCGTAATTTCATTGTGGAAAACTCGCATTTTGTTAAGAACTTGGATATTTAATAGAAAGGAAAGAGTTACGTGGAAGATAAATATAGTGTAGAAAATTTTAATCATGGTAATATTCAAACAACGGATATTGCTAATGAGATGCGAACATCTTTTCTTGATTATTCGATGTCCGTTATCGTAGCCCGGGCCTTACCTGATGTCCGCGATGGGATGAAGCCGGTTCATCGTCGTATCTTGTATGCGATGAATGATCTTGGTATTACTTCAGATAAAGCACATAAGAAAAGTGCCCGTATCGTTGGGGAAGTTATCGGTAAATATCATCCTCATGGCGATAGTGCAGTATATGAAACCATGGTCAGGATGGCGCAAGACTTTAGTTATCGTTATCCTTTGGTTGATGGTCATGGTAACTTTGGTTCATTAGATGGCGATGGCGCTGCTGCAATGCGTTATACCGAAGCACGTCTATCTAAAATTTCTAGTGAATTATTAAAAGACATCCAAAAAGAAACGGTTGATTGGATGGATAACTATGATGGCGAAGAAAAAGAACCAGTAGTATTACCTTGTAAGTTCCCTAACTTATTAGTAAATGGTACAACAGGTATCGCCGTAGGGATGGCTACTAGCATGCCACCACATAATCTTAAGGAAGCTATCGACGCTATCGTTGCTTTGATGGAAGATCCTGAATTAACGGTAGTAGAGTTGATGGAAAAATATATCAGCGGACCAGATTTCCCAACTGGGGGTTATATCCTAGGACGTAGTGGCATCAAACAGGCTTATGAAACCGGACGAGGATCGATCGTATGTCGTGCTAAGACGCATCTTGAAACCTTAGATAATGGAAAACCACAAATCATCGTGGATGAAATACCATATATGGTCAACAAAGCTGTCCTAGTGGAAAAAATTGCTAGCTTGGTTAGAGATCGTTCAATCGAAGGTATCACAGATCTACGCGATGAATCTAACTTAAGTGGAGTTAAGATCGTTATTGAATTACGTAAGGATGTTCAACCAGAAGTAATCTTGAATCAATTGTATCGCATGACTTCGATGCAAACATCTTTTGGGGTAAATAATGTCGTATTAGTAAATAACGCTCCAAAATTATTAGGTTTAAAAGAATTATTACAAAAATATATCGATCATCAAGTTGATGTAACGATCAGAAAAACTAAATACGAATTAGCAAAGGCTAAAGATCGTGCGCATATCTTAGAAGGTTTAAGGATCGCTATTGATAATGTTGATGAAATCATTGAAATTATCAAAACAGCAAAAGATAGCAATGATGCTTCAACTAAATTGATCAATCGTTTTGGTTTATCTGAGATCCAAGCTAAAGCTATCCTAGATATGCAATTAAAACGTCTAACTGGTTTGGAAAGAGATAAGATCGAAGAAGAATATCAACAATTAGTTGCGCTTATCAAAGATCTAGAAGATATCTTAGCTAATTATTCTCGGGTTCTAGCTATTATCAAAGCTGAATTATTAGAAGTAAAAGCAAAATACGGTGATGAAAGAAGAACGGAGATCATCGAAGCTGATGTTGAAATGGAAGATGAAGATCTAATTCCAAAAGAAGATATCGCGATTACCTTGACAACTAATGGTTATATCAAGCGTATTTCGCAAGATACTTACCATGTTCAAAATCGTGGTGGTAAAGGTATCAAAGGTATGACGATGAATGAAGATGATGTCATTTATCAATTCATCAACATGAATACTCATGATCATCTAATGGTCTTCACCAACTTTGGTAAGGTTTATCGTATCAAAGGTTATAAAGTACCTGCAAGTAGTAGGACCAGCAAAGGTTTACCAATTGTTAACTTATTGAATTTAGATAAAGATGAAAAGGTTAAAGCATTGGTACCATTAAAACAAGATGAAGAAACCTATAAATATTTATTCTTTGTTACGGTCAATGGTATCGTTAAGCGTGTACCGATCGAAGAATTTGATAATATTCGTCAATCAGGCAAGATTGCGATTACCTTGAAAGATGATGATGAATTATTTGCGGTCAAACCAACTACAGGTCAAGATGAAGTGATCATCGCGGGCGCAAATGGTAAAGCTGTTCGTTTCAAAGAAGAAGATGTACGTGAAATGGGCCGTAACGCCATGGGTATCAAAGGTTTCAATGTCGATGGTTCAAGTGTTGTGGGAGTTGCAACCAACAACGAAGGTAATTTGATCTTATCAATCACGGAAAATGGCTATGGTAAGAAATCAGAACTTGATGAATATCGTTTAACTAGTCGTGGCGCTAAAGGGGTTAAGACCATT
>JALEMK010000082.1 GCA_022768265.1 Erysipelotrichaceae bacterium | reverse complement strand
CGGTTGTATTGTATAATTGACATATGAAGAAAGTTGTAAAAAAAGAGTACATTATTACTTGTTTGTTAATTATCATCGCCTGGCATTTTTTGGCGATTAACGTTGATAATGATGTTTTGATTCCTTATCCGCAGGCTACATTTTTAAGGATAGGGCAGATCTTACAAGATAAGAGCTTTTATCTAGCTTTAAAAGCTACGCTTGCTCATGTTATAAATGGCTGCTTATTTAGTCTTCTTTTAGCATTAAGCTTAGGGATCTTGGGTTATCGTTTCAAAATGATCAGACATCTATTTGAGCCATTGAATGTGATCATCAAGACCATTCCTAATATTAGCTATATCATCATCATCCTGATATGGTTTGGTGCTAATCAAAGCGTCAGCATTATCTGCTTTTTGATAATCTTTCCGATGCTTTACAGCAATATCTTATATGCTTTAGATTCGATGAATCGACAATATCAAGATGTTGAATTGATCTATCATGAAAGTTTTGATAAAAACGTGATTTATCATCTTTTGCCATATCTTTATCCCATCGTTTTGTCGAGCTTAAAAACTTGCCTAGCTTTAGGTTTTAAAGTAGGTATCATGGCAGAGATCCTAGGCCAAGCTCGTCTAGGGATCGGTCGCTTATTGCAATTAGCCAAGCTTGATCTAGATATGACAGCTATTTTTGCTTATACTATCATCATTATCTTTATTTGTATGTTGATTGATGTGATATTTAATAAATTGATTCATTTTTATCAAAAGAAGGAGGTTAGTAAAAATGGAGAAACTTAATTTAGAGTCACGCCGTAAGATCGATGAGATCGTCTTAAAACACAAAGACAAATTAGGGCCAATCAAATTAATGTTGCATGATGTTCAAGCATCTTTGGGGTATATTCCATTTGAAGCAATGGAAAAGATCGCTGAAGCCTGCAATGTTAGCGTAGCAGAAGTTTATGGGGTGGTAACTTTTTATACGCAATTTACGACGGAACCAAAAGGCAAATGTGTGATCAATGTTTGCATGGGGACCGCATGTTATGTTAAAGGAGCACAGGAATTGATCAATCATATCATGGATCTAACTCATGCTCCGATTAATGGAACTAGTGAAGATGGCTTGTTTTCGCTTGATGCGACCAGATGTTTAGGAGCATGTGGTCTAGCTCCTGTAGTTATCATCGATGATAAGGTCTATGGCAATGCTAATGAATCTAATGTGGTCGAAGATATCATTACCAAGATCATTCAAGCAGAAAGAAGACATTGAGATGTTAGCTAAAGATATCATTAGCACTTTAGCCGCCAAACCATTGAATATATGGAAACAAGATTTATTAGATAAAGATTATGCTTATTGTTTTGCTAGTGATCTAATGAGCGATTGCTTAGCCATGATATCAAATAATGAAAATGCAACGGTCTTATTAACAGGCCTATGCAATGTTCAATCCTTAAGAACTGCTGAAATGCTAGATCTGGAATTAATCATATATGTTCGTGGCAAAAAGTTGGATGATGAAGTCTTGAACATGGCCAAAAGCATGAATTGTAATATCTTTACAACGGATTATACTTTATTTGAAGCTTGCGGTAAGTTGTATCAACAAGGATTAGCAAGTATCGATGTTGAATGAAAACTTTGAAGTTGTAAATCAAGATTATCATAATATGGGGAAGGTTAGCAGCCAGATCAAAAAGATGCTGATGCAAATAGGTTTTGATCCTAAAGTATTAAGAAGGATCGCTGTAGCTAGTTATGAAGCAGAAATCAATATGGTCATCCATGCTTATGGAGGAAATATTAATTTACATGTTGATGATGAAGGTATCATTACTTTGATCTTTCATGATGTGGGTCCAGGTATCGCTGATTTAGAAAAAGCGATGACCCCAGGATGGTCAACAGCGAGTGAACAGGCACGAAACCTAGGTTTTGGGGCTGGTATGGGCTTGGTCAATATCAAACGGGTAGCCGATACCTTTGATATCAAAACAAGTCCCCAGGGAACGATCTTGACCTTGACCTTCAACGGTTATTGATATGAGCGTTATATCTTATACCTTAAGCAAGTGTTCAAAATGTATGCGTTGTATACAAGCTTGTCCAACCAAAGCTATCAGGATGGAAAATAAGCGTATCGTTATCGATAAATATAATTGTATCAATTGTTATAAATGCATTAATGCTTGTCATCACAAAGGCCTTAGTGCTAAGGGCAGTACCCTAGATGATATTGCCAGTTATGATCATACGATCTGTTTGGTTCCAAGCGCTTTATCATCACATCTAGAATCCAAAAAACAAGTCAATGAATTATTTAGTGCTTTATATAATTTAGGTTTTGATGAGATCATCGATCTAAGTCCGATCGAAGCTTCGCTCTATCAGCAAGCTAAAAAATATGCTAAAAATCAAATGCATATCAGTTCTTTTTGTCCTTTGATCAATAATTTGATCAAGGTAAAATTTCCTGTCTTGGCAGATAAGATCATGCCTTTTGATTATCCTAGCGAAATAATGGCCAAGATCATCAGAGAAAAAGATCCAGATAAACAAATAGGGATCTTTAATCTATGTGAATGTCCAGCTAAGCTTGCGTTGGCAAAATATCCATATCAAAATCAACATTATGAAGTAGATCATGCATTGAGCATAACGGATATCTTTCCAAAGATCAAAGCAATGATGAAAAATGCGGACCATGATATCAAACTATGTAAAGCAGGTTTAAAGACCACCTCACCAATTACCATCGAGCGTAGTGAAGATATCTTAATTGTCGATGGCTTTGACAGCATCATCAATGTTTTGGAAATGGCGGAATTTGGTTTGTTGGAAAATTTTGAGCTTATGCGATTGTACCCATGTTATGGTGGATGTTTAGGTGGTCATCTTATGTGGGGCAATGCCTATGCAGCCACGAAAAATATCGCCCATATTGGCTATGATCTACCACCTTATCTGATCGATGACCAATATCTATTTAAAAAAGTGTCTGAAGATGTTTGTATCGATCAACGTTCGATCAAAGAAAAGCTTAATTATTTCAAAGCAGTTAATATGCAGTTAGAAAAATTACCTGGCTATGATTGTACGGCGTGTGGTTTGCCTACTTGTCGCATCATGGCTGAGGAAATCGTTAAGGGCCATAAAGTTCTTAATGATTGTCAAATCTTAAAAACAAAAGAAGGTGACCTATGATAATTAATGATCTTAAAACGCTTAATACCTTTGAGTTTATCAATGAAGGCAAGCCTGCGCAAGTCATAAATGGGGTCTTTATTGGTGATCTTTTGAGCTGGGTCATGGCCAATGGTCAGCCTGATCAATTATGGATCACGGTACAGGCGCATTTAAATGTCGTAGCTGTGAGCTTGTTAAAGGAATTTGCCGGTATCATCCTTTGTGATGGAGCGACATGTGATGAAACTTTCATCAGCAAATGCCAAGAAGAAAAGGTAAATTTGATCCAAAGTCCACTTAGCGCTTATGAATGTGCTAAGTTACTGGCACAACTAGGCCTATGATTTATTACGATCTGCATATCCATTCTTGTCTATCACCATGTGCTGATGATGATATGACGCCTAATAATATCGTAAATATGGCTTTGATCAAAGGGTTGGATATGATTGCGATATGTGATCATAATAGTAATCTACAATTGCCAGCGATGGCTCAACTAGCTGATAAGATCAAGATCTTGTATGGGGTGGAAATTGAAACCCAAGAGGAAGTACATATCTTAGCCTTATTTAAAAAGCTCAAGGATAATCAAGCCTTTATCACGGTGCTTGACAAATATAAATTACATACCCCCAATGATCCTCAATTTTTTGGAAATCAACTCATCATGGATGAAAAAGATCAGATCGTCGATCAACATGCAGATCTTTTGCTTACCAGTACTTTTTTAAGCATTGATGATTGGATCGCTCATATTCATCAACATCATGGCATTGCGATCTTAGCGCATGTCATGGATCGCAAAAATAGCATTACCAATCAATTGGGATTCATACCTGAAAACATCTTATGTGATGCCATCGAAGTTAAAGATAAGAAAGAAATGGCGCTAGTTAAAGCTTTATATCCAGCTTATGCCCAGCATTTGTTCTTGATCAATTCTGATGCGCATCGTTTAGTTGATATTAGTGAAAGGAAATACGCTTTTGATATACAGACGTTTCAAAAGCTTTGGAAATACTGATGCAAGATCTAGCCATGTATATCATTGAAATCATGATGAACAGCATTCATGCTGATAGCCATCATATTTTATGTCATATCGAAATCAATAAACAAACCAAGGAATTGATATTCATCGTCGAGGATGATGGTAAGGGCATGGACAAGGAATTGCTGGCAAAGATCACCGATCCTTTCGTAACTTCGCGTAAGACCCGCAAGATCGGTTTGGGCGTAGCTTTATTACAAAGTCTTTGCGATCAATGTGAGGGGAAGCTGATCGTTAAAAGCTATCCGCATATTGGGACCATTACCATCGCCAGTCTGCCATATGACCATTGGGATGTGCCGCCTTTAGGTGATATAGGGGAAATGATGATGTTTTGTATTCAAGCTGATCCTACTATCGAGTATGTATTACGCTATATCAAAGATGATCATGACTTTTTCTTTGATACCAAAATTATCAAAGGTGAACTAGAAGATATGGATATTGCTGATCCTTCTATTCTCTTATGGATCAAAGAATATATAAATCAAGGTATAAAAGGAGAGATATAATGAAAAGCTTAGATGATTTAAAAAAGATGCGTGAACAAGCATTGAAAAAAGTTGAAATGCGCGATGTAGATAAGAAATATCGTATCGTGGTTGGGATGGCAACCTGTGGGATTGCTGCAGGGGCTCGCCCGGTATTAAATAAATTTATCGAGGAGATCGCGAATAATGATTATCCTTGTGTGGTAACGCAAACCGGTTGCATTGGTTTATGTGCTTATGAA
Source organism: Erysipelotrichaceae bacterium (assembly GCA_022768265.1). Classification (GTDB taxonomy): domain Bacteria; phylum Bacillota_I; class Bacilli_A; order Erysipelotrichales; family Erysipelotrichaceae; genus JALEVB01. The sequence continues at coordinate 1,663 of JALEMK010000082.1, read as the reverse complement.
CCGATCGTCGAAGTGTTTAATCGTGATGATCAAAGCAAAACGACTTATGTTCATGTCAATCCGGAAAAAGCAGTAAGCATATTACAAAATCATATCTTAAAAGATCGTATCGTAACAGAACTTACGATCGATAATTATCAAAAATAGGAGATCATTATGGAAAGAATTAATGTATTGATTTGTGCCGGTACAGGTTGTACCAGTAGTAATTCTGCTTTATTGGTACAAAAATTTAATGAGCTATTACCGCAATATGGTCTTGAAGATGAGGTCAAGGTCATTAAGACCGGATGTTTTGGCTTGTGTCAAAAAGGTCCAATCGTGGCAATCTATCCTGATAAAGTTTTTTATAATCATGTGAAGATCGAAGATGTTGAAGTGATCATTTCGGAACATCTATATAAAGGAAGGGTAGTCAAACGCTTAGAATTAAGTGAAATTGATGAAACAACGAAAGAAAAGATCTTAGATATCGATAAGATCAAATTTTATGCAAAACAAAAACGCATTGCCTTGAAAAATTGTGGGGTCATCAATCCTGAAGATATCGAAGAATACATAGCTAAAGATGGTTACATGGCTTTAGGAAAAGCTATTACCACCATGAGCCCGCAAGAAGTTATTGATCAAATCAAAGCTTCAGGTTTAAGAGGTCGAGGTGGCGGTGGTTTCCCAACGGGTGTCAAATGGCAATTTGCGGCAAATCAGCCAGCAGGACAAAAGTATGTGATTTGTAATGCGGATGAAGGTGATCCTGGTGCTTTCATGGATCGGTCGATCTTAGAAGGGGATCCACATAGTGTTATCGAGGCCATGGCTATTGCGGGTTACGCAATTGGTGCCGATCATGGTTATATTTATATTCGAGCTGAATATCCAATTGCGGTTGAACGCTTGAAGATCGCCATCGCACAAGCTAAAAAATATGGGTTATTGGGCAGTAATATCCTTGGCTCGACTTTTAGCTTCGATCTAGAAATTCGCTTGGGAGCTGGAGCGTTTGTTTGTGGTGAGGAAACGGCTTTGATCATGTCAATCGAAGGTAAGCGTGGGATGCCAGTGCCTAAACCACCATTTCCAGCTGTAAGCGGGGTCTGGGGCAAACCGACGATCATCAATAATGTTGAAACTTTTGCCAATGTTGCCCAAATTATCTTAAATGGTGCTGACTGGTTCAATAGCATCGGCACGGAAAAATCTAAAGGAACCAAAGTATTTGCTTTAGGTGGTAAGATCACTAATACTGGCTTGGTCGAAATACCTATGGGTACAACTTTGCGAGAGATCATTTATGAAATTGGTGGCGGCTGCCCAAATAATAAAAACTTTAAGGCCGTACAAACAGGTGGACCAAGTGGCGGCTGTTTGACAGAAGATCAGCTTGATACCCCAATCGATTTTGATAATCTTGTTGCTTTAGGCAGCATGATGGGCTCGGGTGGAATGATCGTTTTAGATGAAGATAACTGTATGGTGGATGTTGCGCGATTCTATCTAGATTTCATCGTTGAAGAAAGTTGTGGCAAATGCACTCCTTGTCGTGTAGGGACCAAGCGCTTATTAGAAATGTTAACTAAGATCACCAAAGGTGAAGGTGGCTTGGAAATTTTAGATGAAATGGAACAATTATGCTATCAAATCAAGCAAACGGCTTTATGTGGCC
>JALEMK010000063.1 GCA_022768265.1 Erysipelotrichaceae bacterium | reverse complement strand
GTCGTCTAATCAATTTATGCCTATGTTGCAAAATTCGTTGGTTTCAACAACTTTAGCAACCTTAATTTCCATAACTATTGCTTTTGGATTAGCTTGGTGTCTTAATCGTTGTCGGGTTAAATATAAGGCAGTATTAACGATCTTATTTACTTTGCCAATGTTGATCCCGTCTATTTCTCATGGTATGGGTTTGACCATTCTTTTTGGAGATAATGGGATCTTTACAAATTTAACAGGCATCAATATCAACTTATATGGGTTAGTAGGAATCATCATGGGAGCGACCTTATATGCCTTTCCGGTAGCTTTTTTGATGTTTAATGATATGTTTTCCTATGAGGATTATACGGTGTATGAAGTAGCTAAAGTATTAGGTCTATCTAAATTTCAACAGTTTATTAAGATAACTTTGCCTAATTTGCGTAAAACTTTGATTACATGTAGTTTTGCTATTTTTACCATGATTTTTACGGATTATGGGGTTCCATTAGTTGTAGGAGGGAAATATACTACTTTACCTGTTTATATGTATCGCGAAGTTATTGGTTTATTAGACTATTCCAAAGGAGCGGTATTAGGGGTAATCTTGTTGGTTCCTGCAATTATTGCCTTTGTGATTGATTTATATAATAAAGATAATAATTCGATGGGAACATTGAGCAAGAAATATGCGATCGAAAAAAATCCTAAAAGAGATATTATTGCTAATATCGTATGTATAGCTGCAGTATTGATCATTGCTTTACCAATCGTTACGTATATTTTGTTATGCTTTATCAACAAATATCCTATTGATATGTCTTTGACTTTTAACAATATCAAAGAAGCCATGAAATTGGGGGTTTTTGGCTATTTATTAAACTCTTTATTTATTGCCATGGCTACAGCTTTGATCGGCACCGCCATATCATATGTATGTGCTTTTTATACTGCAATTGCAAAGAAAGAGATTTCTTCTGGGATTCTTCATTTTATCGCGTTGACATCACTATCTATTCCTGGAATTGTCCTAGGTTTATCATATGTTATCTTTTTTCAAGGAAGTATTATTTATGGAACTTTTGTGATTTTAATTTCAGTTAATATTACTCATTTTTTTGCATCTCCTTATTTGTTGGCTTATAATGCCTTATCTAAATTTGATGATAATTTGATTGATGTAGCAGGAAGCTTAGGAATTCCTACCTTAAATTTACTGAAAGATGTTTACTTTCCTTCGATGTATGATACGGTATTAGAAATGTTTGGTTATATTTTTGTAAACGCAATGGTTACTATTTCGGCAGTATCGTTCTTAGCTAATTTTAAGACCATGCCTATTGCCTTATTGATACCACAGTTTGATTCACAGTCTTTGATTGGTGCGATTGCATTTATTTCAATTATTATCTTATTAGTTAATTGTATGATGAAGGTGCTAATTCATTATTTAAAAACGTATTACTTTAAGAAAGGAAATGTGTAAAGATGAAAAAATTATTTTTTATCGCCATTGCCGTAACTATAGCATTATATTTTGCAGTTCATGAACAAAATAGTAATACAGTGGTTATTTATTCAGCTCTTGAACAATACCGTAATGATGATTTGGAAAAACATTTACAAGCAGAATTTCCAGATTACCATGTTCAGATCATGTATATGCCTACTGCTAAAATTGCCGCTAAGATAAAAAGTGAAAAAGAACACACAGATGCCGATATATTATTAGGGGTAGAGACAGGTTATTTAGAGATGATCAAAGATTCATTAGCAGAAGTTAGCAGTTATTCTACTTTAGATTATTTAGATGGATTGAATCCTGAACATGGTAAGTATCTAATATGGGAAAGTTATGGTGGAGGGTTTGCGGTCAATACCACGATTTTAGAAAAATATGGTTTAGAAGAGCCAAGCTCATATGAAGATTTATTAAAACCAGAATATAAAGATCTTATTGTCATCCAAGATCCCAAAGTTAGTTCGACAGGATATAATTTTTATCTTAATTTAAGAAATGAATATGGTTTAGAAAAAACATTAGAATATTATGATAAATTAAATAATAATGTTAAACAGTATGCAGAATCAGGATCTGGTCCAGTTAAAATGTTAATTCAAGGAGAATGTGCAATTGGAACTGCTCTTACTTACCAAGTAGTAACTGAAATGAATAATGGCCATCCATTAAAAATGATCTATCCTGAAGAAGGATCCCCTTATTCTTTAGATGGAGTTACGATCGTTAAGGGAAAAGAAACAGAAAAGGTTAAAGAGATCTTTACATATATAGTTAATGATTATTTGGTATATGATAAACAAATGTATAATCCTGGCAAAATACTAAAAGACCAGGAAAGTAAATTAGAAAATTATCCTCAAGATATAAAATATGCTGATATGAGTGGCATAGATGATTTAGAATTGAAAGAAGAGATGTTAGCTAAATGGAAGTATTAGATTTAAAGACATTTGATATATTGGTATATTGTGAAGAAAATCAGCATAAATCTATGAATATAGCTGAAATTGAAAATGATCTATATTATAGTGCTAAAGATATCAAACAAGCGATAGAACATCTAAAAAAGATTGGATTTTTAACGGAAGAAAAGTTACATTTAAAATTAACACCTGCAGCTTATGAATATTTACAACCATTTAAGGTTAAAAGAGCTATTTTGCTGGCGGCAGGTTTAGGAAGCAGGATGTATCCAATTACAGAAACTTTACCTAAACCACTAGTTAGAGTAAAAGGAAAACGATTGATCGAAACTTTGTTAGATGCTTTGATGGCTAAAGATATCATGGATATAACGATCGTTACTGGACATTTGGCGGAAGAATTTGAAGTTATTGCAGATAAATATCCCTTTGTTAAATTTATTAATAATGACCGTTATAATGAGGAAAATAATATATCTTCAGCTTTAAAAGTTAAAGATCTTTATGGTGGGGCATATGTCATGGATGCTGATCTATATTTAAAAAATACGCATTTAATTAGAAAATATGAATATAAATCTAATTATTTAGGAATCAAAGTAGATAAGACCAATGACTGGTGTTTTGAAATGAATGGAAATAATATCGTGAATATGAAACAAGGTGGGGCAAATACGTATCTTACCATTGGCATATCTTTTTGGACCCAAGAAGCTGGCAAACAATTTGCTAAAGATATCTTAAAAGTATATGAAAAGGCTGATGGTAAGAGTAAATATTGGGATGATGTCGTTTTAACACAATATAATGAAAATTATGATATTGTTGTTAGACCTTGTAAGTTTAAAGATATCATCGAAATAGATTCATTTGACGAATTATTAAAAATGGATGAAAGCTATAGTATGTATTTATAAAAAAGCAATCATTTAATTATGGTTGCTTTTTGAGTTTGGTAATATTTATATTTAATGATATTTTTGGATATTTTTTTACTGTGGTATAATAAATAGGATTGTACATAAGCAAAAATAATTATATTTTGTTGAAATATAATTATTTTTGTTTCATTGTTTATTTGGAAGAAGGAAGAAAGATGTCTAAGTGGTTAAATGTGTATCGTAAGCTTAGTACTGTTCAAAGATCAGCTATATGGTTTACGATTGCAAATTTTTTCAATGCTGGGTTATCGTCATTGTCGACGATTATTTTTACTAGATTATTAAGCAGTAGTGATATAGGAAAATATTCAGTATATTATACATGGTATTCACTTTTTTGTACGCTTATTACACTGAATTTGGCGTATGGCATATATGAAACATTATTAATTGAAAAAGAAGATGATAAAGATAATTTAACTTCCTCATTAGTATTTTTAACTACGATATTTTGCTTGGGTGGACTATTGTTTTTTTTCTTATTTAGTCATCAAATAACAACTCTAACTTCACTGGAAAATATTTATCTATATATAATGATAATTGATATCTTTTCTACTTTGATGTGTACTTTTTTTGAAACAAGTAAAAGATTTGATTATAATTATAAAGTTTGTGTGAGTTTTACGATATGCTTAGCAATTCTTCGCTTAGTACTTTCTGTTTTATTGGTGATTTTGTTTCCGCAAAATGGTCTGTTAGCTAGGGTTATGGGAATGGCTTTGCCATATTTTGTAGCTGCGTTAATACTATTTGTTTATTTTTTGAAAAAAGGTCCTTCATTTTGTAAAGTTAATTACTGGAAAGAAGCTGTTAAATTTAACGTTTTATTAGTACCACATTATTTGTCTAGTACTTTGTTAATTTCTTCAGATAGGATAATGATATCCAGGATAATTAGTGATTCCAAAGCAGGTATTTATTCTACATGCTATAGTTGTGCAGGATTGCTTGGAATATTTGTAGGAGCTGTAAATGCTGTTTTTACACCCTATACATATAGAGCATTGAAAGAGAATAGATACGATGATTTAAGAAATAATACTAATACAATTGCTACTTTAACAATGATTTTTGCAATTTTATTAATATTATTTGCCCCAGAATTAATCACTATATTTGCGCCTGTAGAGTATCGTGAAGGAATAAATATGATGCCGATATTAATTGCTGGATCATACATGACATTTATTTATTTTTTATTTAGTAATATTGAGTTTTATTACAAGAAAAGTGCATATGTAACAATAGCAACTATAATGGGTGCAATAATTAATTTGATTTTAAATTATTACTTATTACCAATTTGTGGATATCAAATTGCAGCATTTACTACTTTGATAGGCTATATATGTATGGCATTATTCCATTATATAGCATATAAAAAGACTATTGGTTTTTCGCTATATGATATTAAGGCTCTATTAATAAAAGTTGTTATAATTGCTTTTGTAAGTGCTATAGCTTTACTTGTTTATGATTACTTATTTTTAAGATTATTTCTATTATTGTTATTTTTTGTGGTATTTAGGAAAAAAATTATACAAAGCATTTTTATCACACTAAGTTTAAATAAACAGTAATAAAGGAGAATATATGATGAGTGAAAGAAATAATACTATTGATATATTGAAATTTATTGGAATCTTTCTGATCATAAGTGCTCATTGTTCGTTTGATAATATCTTTTATTCTGAGTTTAGAGTATTTGATGTTGTTATGTTGATGTTTGCATCAGCAATGGCATTTAATTACTCGTTTAAGAAAAATGATAGCTATATAGATTATGTTTTTAAACGATTTAAAAGATTGGTATTATCTACATGGATATTTTTAATAATATTCTTTCTTGTATTTATAGGAATAATGCATTACGAATATGATACTTATGCTGTATTGACTTCATTTTTGTTACTAAGTGGAATAGGGTATGTTTGGATATTTAGAGTTTCTTTTATTAATGCATTGATTTGCCCTTGGATAAAAAAACTTTTTAGAGCAAACAATTTTATTAATATTATAATAGCGCTATTTTGCTTACTTTGTAATGATATAATTTACTTTTTATTTGCTAGTCTTGTAGGTTCATCAGTTATGCTCGATATTTTTAGTATATTTATTACTTATACAATAGCTTATGGATTTGTTAGTTATATTGGTATGTTTTGGACTACTATGGAAAAGAAATTACAATATCAAACATTGTTTATGCTAATAGTAACTTTTATTTTTGTAATGATAATATATCCTAATAATTTAATCTCACTTTATAAGTACCCACCGTTGTCACCATATATATTATATGGTTGTATAATGACCATATTTATGATGTTAATTATAAATAAGTTATCATTAAATAAAAGCAATAAATATATAAAGTGGATTTCTATAAATACATTCAATATTTATTTAGCACATATTGTTGTATTAACTATCTTAGACCATAATGAATATGGAATGGCAATTATAGGAATGAGTAGATTTATAATTGTAGTTATCTTATCAATTGTATTAACAAAAATTTATCTTTTGATAAAGGAATATATATTAAAGAAGGTGGCATATGTCAAGAATTCAAAAAACATTTAAGAATGTTAGTTATAGTGTAACTCTTTCTATGATAGTAATGCTAGCTAAGTTTTTAGCACGGTATGTTTTTATAAGATATCTTAGTTATGAATATCTAGGATCAGCGGGGTTATTTTCGAATATTTTAACTTTGTTATCATTTGCGGAATTAGGGATTGGAAATGCTATAGTATTTAGTTTATATAAGCCGTTAGCACAAAACGACCATGAAAAAATAAAAACATTGGTAAATCTATACAAAAAGAGTTATTTAATTATAGCAGTGATTGTTGGAGTAGCTGGATTATGCGCTATACCTTTATTACCTATATTAACCAATCATTCTACTTTAGATAATTTGGTTTTAATATACTGTATGTATCTTTTTGATACTATGGTTTCATATGTTACAGCAGATAAGCAGTCTTTGCTTATAGCGGATCAAAAAAGATTTGTTTTAAGTTCATATCAATCTTTTTTTAATATTTTACAACAAGTAGTTCAAATTATTGTTATTGTTGTTTATAGTGATTTTATTTTGTTTCTATCAATCCAAATATTATGTAAAATATTACAAAACATTTGGATTAGCAAATATGTTTTAAAAAATTATCCTTATTTAACAGAAAAAAATATTGCGAAATTAGATGATGAAGAAAAAAAGGTCATATCTAAAAATATTAAAGCAGCATTTTTACATAATACAGGTGATATATTAGTAGATAATACTGATAATTTAATCATGTCTTCCTTTCTAGGTTTGACCACAGTTGGAATATATGGTACGCATATGATGTTTATTAATGCTGCTGTATTAATAAAGTTTCAAATGTTTAATTCTATACAGGCAAGTATTGGAAATTTAAATGCAGAGGTAGAAGATCTAGACTACAAATATACTATTTTAAAAAGATTAGATATGATGTATTTTTTAATATTCTCTGCAGTATCTTTGGGCTTCTTTTTCTTATTTAGACCATTGATGGTTATCTATAACAATAATATAGTATTTGGATACAGTGTATTAGCGGTTATGATCATTAATTTCTATATTGCTAGCATTAGGAGTAATATTAATCAATTTAAATATAGCTGCGGCTTATTCTATAAAGATAGATTTAAGCCGATTCTAGAAGTTTTAGCTAATTTTATATTATCAATCTTACTGATTCAAAAATGGGGACTTTTTGGTATATTGTTTGCAACAACAATGGTTAGGTTATTGATTACTTGTCCAATCGAACAATATATTGTATTCAAATATTATTTCAACAAGAGTTTTATAAAATATTATGTTATGTTTTTAATAAAGATATTATTTGTTTTATTTTTAGGAACAGTATTATATGTTATAGAATTGAACTTTTTAATGGGAGTTAATATAATTGTTAAATTTGTAATTGCTTGTGCATTGTTGTTGATATTGTTGATAATATTTTGTTTTATATTCAAAAATAATGATAGTGTTATCTATTTTAAAAATATGATGAAAATAATATTAAACAAGATAATAGGTAAAGCAAAAGCTTCAAAATGATAGAAAATGGGTATTAATTATATAAGAGGATAGAAGATATGAAAAAAATACTAGTGATAATTAAACCATTTATTGGATGTGAAAATGCGATGTCAAATGCGGTTATGCCACTTTTAGAAAAAGCTAAGGAAAAATATGAAGTTGATGTATATTCGCTTTCAAGTGCAAATAGTAATAAAATAGTGGAAAATATTGATGGGTATAAGGTGTATTGGCATGATTATTTAGGTGAAGGATATAAGAAGTATTTTAGAAAAATTAAGTTAGTGCTTGTTTATATAAGGGAAATAGATTGTAGAATTATTACAAAAAGAAAATTTATTTATCTAATAGAAATTATTAATAAAATACTTAATAGCATTAATATTAAATTATTTTTAAAGATGTTGAATTTATTTGAGAAAAAACCATGGTTTAATTGTTTGGAAGAAATTGTAGAAAATAATGCATATGATGCCATAATATCTATATCAAGCCCAATTGCAATTCAAGCAAATTGTCTAAAACTTATCAAAAATAAAAACTTAAAGGAAAAAAATACTTTATGGATTCCGTATTATTTAGATCCATTTGCAACATATAAAGGTAATTTAGAGAAAGCGTGTTCACATATATTAATGAACTTTGAAGAAGAGGTATATGAATATGCAGATTATATTTTGACAACCCCTGAAATAAAAAAGGATAATCTTAACTATACTTTAAAAAAATATGATTTTAGAGTATTTCCAGTACAATTATCAAATTTAAACTTTGACAAAGAATATAGTGATAGTTGTGTAAGATTAGATCATTCAAAAATAAATTGTATTTTTACAGGAAGCTTTTTTGATATTTCTATTAGAAATCCTAATTATTTATTTCAAGTTTTAAGTAATATACCAGATGAAATTCATGTTTATATTGCTACATTTTTACTTGATAAAAAAATACTGGCATTTAAGGAAAAATATATCGATAATAAGCAAAATATCCATTGGCTAAATCGTTTACCAATAGATGAATGTTTTAAATTAATGAATGATTGTGATGTGCTGATTAATGTAGGTAATGAGAGTCCCAATCAAACTCCTTCTAAAGTATTTGATTACATTTCGACTATGAAATGTATTATTAATTTTTATTCTATAAATGATGATACGTCTAAATGGTATTTAAGTAATTATCCATATGTTTTAAATATAAAGAATGGTGGAAATGTGGAAGATGATACCAAAAAATTTATTGAATTTGCGAAGATGAGTAAAAAAACAATTATAGATAGAGATTTAATTAAAGAAAAATATATTAATTTATCATCACCAGTAATATCAAATGAATTTATTAATACATTGAATTTATTAATCAAATAGGAGAATATAAAATGGATAATATAATAGTGTCAATCGTAATTCCAACATATAAACGCTATAATGAAGTGGTTAGAGCTGTAAAATCATGTTTACATCAGTCATATAAAAATATTGAAATCATTGTTGTAGATGATAATGGTAAAAATACAGAAATGAATAGATTAACTTATAATGCTTTAAGATCATATATCGATGCAGGACAAATTATTTATTTACAAAATGAAAAAAATAGTGGCGGTTCATATACTCGTAATCAGGGCCTAAACATTGCAAAAGGTAAATATATTACCTTTTTAGATGATGATGATGAAATAGATGATGATAAAATATTAAAACAAGTAGAAACCCTTGAAGCTTTGGGTGATACTTATAGCTGTTGTTATACGGGATACAAGAAGATTTTAGGAAATGGAAAAGTATACTATTCTGATGAAAAAATAGATGGAGATGTATATAAATATGCTTTATCTAGATCTATTTATGTTGGTTCTGGTTCAAATATTTTAGTTAAAACACAGGTAGCCAAAGAGGTTGGAGGCTATGATATTACTTTTAAAAGAAATCAAGATCTAGAATTTATTGTAAAAATACTAAAAAATTATAAATTGGCATTTATAGATGAAGCTTTATTTGTTGTTCATTACGAAATTAGAGAAATTAAGCGTAGTTATGAAGAAATGGTAGCTATTGATGATAAATTTATTTCAACGTTTAAGGATGATATTGAAATGCTAGGTAAAAAACAAGCTCAAGAAATATATGCTATTATTGCCTTAGAACGTTTTAGATATGCAATTCCAAGAAAGAAAATAATTGACGCATTGAAAAATTTACAAAAAAACAAAGTTACTTTTAGACAATTTCTAAAATATATATGTTATCTAATTGATAGAGTAATTAATAAAAAATCATATGGCTTTAAATTAAGTTAGGAGTTAAGAATGAAAAAAGTAAGAGACAATAAATATACTATTGGTTATTTTGCAATCTTAATAATAATAGTTATGTTTCAAGTGTTCAAAGCAACAAGAGGTATGGGCTATGCTGATGAACATTTTTATGTTACTTTAGGCCAAGATTTTGCCAATGGTTCGGCTTTATTTTATGATAACTGGCATATAGCGCAATTAATCTCTATTTTTTTGGCACCTTTGTATAATTTATACTTGTCATTATTTAAATCAATAGATGGTATAGTCTTAGGCTTTCGTGTCTTTTATATCATAATTAATGCAATGGTTGCATTTGCGTTTTATTGGCGTTTTAAACGATACAATATATATGCGATTATTGCTTCTGCTATTTATGTTATATTTGTGCCTTTTAATATCCAAGCGTTATCATATAATACGATGTCTATTATGTTTTGGCTTGTAAGTGCGCTTTGTATTGACTATGGATATCGTCATGATCAGGTATTAACTATGATGATTGCAGGCGTTTTATTTGCTTGTGCGGTCATGAATACACCATATTTGGCATTTGTTTATTTTGCTAGCTTAGTATATGTGTTCTTACAACTTTTGACTAAAAAAATAAGGATTAATGATCCAAAAGTAAAAGCCTATGTATTTTTTAGTTTTGGTATACTAGCTATGTTTATTGTTTTTATGATCATTGTCTTTAGTAGAGCTACGTTACCCGAAGTGATGTTAACAATCAAATATTTGATCGATCCTTCACATAGTTCCAGCATTTTACATTTGTTGTTAAAGGATGGATATTTTGTTTTAAAAAGATTGCATATTTTCTTTATTATGCAAATTTTGTTATTATTGTTGACATGCTTAAAAAAAGATAAAGAAAAATTGATAAAAATGCAATTAATCTGTAATATTGGAACTTTTATTTACTTATTTATTGATCAAGCGGAGCGATATCAAGGGGGATTAAATATCGTATTATTACCCTTAGCCATGACAATAATGACTATGTTGATAGCGGCTAAGCCCAAAGATAAGCTAATTAGTGGCATTATGATCTTTGCTTGTATTCATATGGTATTATTAGCTATATCCTCAAATGTAGGATATCGTTCTTTCTTAAATCCCATGATCGTATTTGCAATGGGTGGCATCCTTTATTTTTCATCGTATACAAATAATACATATTTGAAAATCGTTATATTTTTGCTTGTTGGTTTGTTAGGAATCAATAATTTATATATTTATGGAAATAGAGTATTTTCAGCTGAGCTAAATACCAAGATAGAAGCAGGTCCTTTAAAGGGCTTGTATGATACGGATACAAATGTGGAAAAATATAACAATAAATTAAAGGATATTGATTATATTAATTCTCTAGATGAAGAATATGCTTCATTAATAACTTATGATACATGGATGTATTTAGCTTTAGATAAAAAATGGTCTATTAATTCATCATACATATACTTTTGGGAAAAAGCAGAATATTTAAATTGTTTAAAAGCAGACTGGGAAATCCATGATGACAAATTACCGACGATCGTATATCTAGACGATGATC
>JALEMK010000041.1 GCA_022768265.1 Erysipelotrichaceae bacterium | reverse complement strand
GCATATCCAGCACCTTCACCACATGGATATAAGTTATGAGTGTTGATGCTTTCGTGCTTTTCATTACGTTTGATCCTGATTGGACAACTGCTGCGGGTTTCGCTAGCAATCATGATCCCTTGGACAATAAAACCCGGGATTTTTTTATCAAAATCATACATTGCTTCTTTTAAAGCTTGATTGATAGCTGGAGGAAAGATCTCATGCAAATTTCTTAATTGATAACCATTGGTAAACGAGGTAGGGATGACCAAAGGATTGACCTGTTTGTTCAAGTAATCTTGGATGTTTTGGACAGGGGCTGCATATGAATTGGTCAAAGCAAAGGTTTTCGCTTCGATCTTTTGCTGATATGCAAAGCCTGCTAAGACATCATCACTTTCATAATCTTCCTTAAACACTTGTACCAATAAAGCACTGTTGGCGTTTATTTCATCACGCGCACTATTGCTCATACCATTGGTAACGATGGTGTTTTTTTCGCTAGCACTATTGACCACGATACCTCCAGGACACATGCAGAAAGAGTAGACGCTTCTGCCATTGCTTGCTTTATAGGTCAAACGGTAGCTTGCAGCTTCTAACTTTTGATAGTGTTGCTTATTTTGATTGATATTGATCAGTTGTTGGGGATGTTCAACACGAACACCTACAGCAAAATCTTTTTGTTCGATATATATGTGCTTATTTTTTAAAGCTTTGAAAGTATCGATGCTACTATGACCACAACATAAGATCACATAATCAAAATCATAGTAGCGATCAGCATAAATGCCAACAATTCGACCATTTTCTACCTTAAAATCTTTTACCAAAGTGTTAAACTTGATCGTGGCTCCTAAAGATATTAGTTCTTCTCGTATATTCTTGATGATGTTTCGTAACTTATCGGTACCGATATGTGGTAAATGTTCATAACGTATGGACGGCTTGGCACCATGGGCTACTAGTTCATCTAAAACTACTTTGACCCGAGGATCTTTGATCCGACAAGTTAATTTACCATCAGAAAAAGTACCAGCTCCGCCTTCACCATATTGCACATTGCTATTAGGATTTAATTGGTTATGCTTCCAGAAATTTTCTACGGAGATAACCCGATTATCGACATCTTCACCACGCTCAAAAACCACTGGTTTTAAGCCAGCTTTGGCTAATGTCAAAGCTGCAAAGATCCCACTAGGTCCAAAACCGATTACGGCGACCTTGGCATTTTTCTTAGCAGTAGGGAAAATAAAATCTTCTTTGTGGTAGATAGTTACATCTTTAAGCTTTAAATATTTTTTTTCATTTTGTAAGCAGGCGATGCAATTATATACATAGTAAGGCTGTTCAAAGCGCGCATCCAAAGATTCCCGTTCAATTTCATAGCTAATGATTTCATTAGGGTTACAGCTAATTTTTTTAGCGATCAATGCTTTTGATAGTTTTTGGTCCAAAGGACATTTTATGTTATTAATTTTTATCATGCTTATATTATAGTTAATATGGTATAATATTCAAGTACATTTGCAAGGAGTGACAAAACATAATGTCAAATGAAACAACGGTTATTACTTATAAACAAGCAAAATCGCAGATCAATACCTTGGGAATTTCGTTATTTATGTATATCGTCATGATGACGGTAGTTCGATATGCTTTTATCTTGCGTGATGAACTTTTTCCAGCGGGTATAAATATATTTATGATCAACGTTATCTTATATGGTGGCTTTTTAGGTGTTACCATTTTTTCGTTGTTGCCATTTTTGATCAGTTCTAAAGTTTTAAATTTGAAATTGAAAGATTATTTTAAACCGACAAAAATCAAAATTGGAACCTTTATTTCATATGTTTGTATTGGTATTGCCATTCAATTGACCGTAAGCTCGATCTTGACCTTAGTAGGTCTTGTGCCTTCGAATAATATTTATCCGCAAGAATTTATTGGGGTATTTACTTCGCAAGAGGCTATCATCATTAATGTCGTCTATTTTATCTTGATGGTCATCGTAAAACCTATTTGTGATGAGATTGTCTTTAGAGGGGTTATTCAACGTAAACTAGGGCATTTTTCACGAAGCTTTGGCGTCATCGCTAGTGCCTTTCTATATGGTTTGGCTCAGACGAGCTTTGCTGATTTTTTACCTGCTTTTTTCTTAGGGATGTTTTTATCCATGCTTTGCTTGAAATATCACTCGGTTAAACCAGCAATGAAAGTTCAAATAGGAATTGCTTTGTTTTTCATTTTGATCAATTATATTCCATCACAATTTTATACCATTGTCTTAGGAATCATCGTCATGGTGTATATCATCGTTACTTTTGGCTTATTCAATCGTTTGATAAAATTGCCTAATTTGTCTAGCAGAGCATTTGAGAAAGATTTGTGGGTAATGATGCTTAGCTCTTTTTCCATCACTTTGTGTATGGTCATTCAAGCAGCTAGTTATATTGTTACCTGGATCATGAGGTAAGTTTATGCGCATGTTTTTTATCGTTATCATAACTAAGATCGTATATCATCTAAGCAAAATGCGTGGCAAGCAAGGGGTAACCCTAGCAGGCTTGATTGCTTTAAAGATGGATCGTAATATCTTAGCTAAACTAAGCAAGCAAGTAAAAGAAAAGATCATTGTTGTATGTGGTACCAACGGAAAAACGACAACGAATAATTTAATAGCTTTGGCATTAGAAAGTGCTGATAAAAAAGTTATCTATAACCAAACAGGTTCTAATATGTTAAATGGGATCATAGCTTGTTTTATCTTGCATACCAATATCTGGGGCAAGCTCGATGCAGATTATGCTTGTTTAGAAATCGATGAAGCTAGCTTACGAAGGATCATGCCACAATGTCAAGCTGATATCTTAGTTTTAACCAATCTTTTCCGCGATCAATTAGACCGTTATGGGGAGATCGATATTACCATGGATCTTTTAAAGGATGGTTTAAGCTATGCTCCTAAATGCAAATTGATCGTCAATGCTGATGATGTATTATCAATGTATTTTGCTAAAGAAAGCCATCATCCATATTTGACTTTTGGAATCAAAGATCCTGTGATGACGCAAAATGTCAATGAAATGCGTGAAGGTCAATTTTGTAAATATTGTAATCATAAGTTAACCTATAAGTTTTATCACTATTCTCAACTAGGTGATTATTACTGTCCAAATTGTCATAATAAACGAGAAAATATCGATGTCAATGGTGAAGATATCTTATATCAAGATCATTGCGAAGTTACGATAAATGGCACACGGTTAATTACCAATTATAAAGGTTTTTATAATATCTATAACATTTTAGCTAGCTGTGCAGTATTAGTTAATGAAAATATTGCATTAAATACTTTTAATAAAGTATTGAAGAATTTTAGACCGGAAAATGGACGATTGGAAGAGTTTAATATCCAAGGGGTGAAAATAACGTTAAATCTTGCGAAAAATCCAGCAGGTTTTAACCAAAATATCAATCTTTGCTTAAATGATCCATTACCAAAAGATGTTTTGATCGTCATCAATGATAATGCGCAAGATGGCATAGATGTTTCTTGGTTGTGGGATGTAGATTTTGAAGGGTTCAAAGCTGATAAGGTAGAACATTTTTATACTTCAGGTACTAGATATAAAGATATGCAGTTACGTTTAAAATATGTGGATATTCCTTCAATGGCCATTGCCAAATATCAAGAAGCTTTTAAATATGCCATTGAACATTCAACTACCAAAAATTTATATATCTTGGTAAATTATACAGCGCTTTACCCAGCCCATGTCTTTTTAAGTAAATTACAAAATGAACAAGCGAGGTAAGAAATGAGAAAGTTTAAGATATATCATTTATTTTATGATTTATTAAATTTATACGGTGATCGTGGTAATATCGCTTGCATTGAAAGAAGACTTGCTTGGCGTAATATTCCATATGAAACTCATCGGATTGGCATCAATGATGAATTTGATCTTCAAGATGCGGATTTTGTTTTGCTAGGTGGTGGTTCAGATCGTGAACAGGCCATTGTGTGTGAACGTTTAAAACAAATAAGACAGCAATTGGTTGATTATGTTGAAAGCAATGGAGTATTGCTAGCAATATGTGGAGGCTATCAATTATTAGGTAAATCATATATCATGAATGATGAAACGATTGAAGGGCTTAACATCTTGGATATCAAAACCATCAAAGGTGATGTTCGCCTAATTGGTAATGTCGTGATTGATAGTCCTTGGGTCGAAAGTAAGATCGTTGGTTTTGAAAATCATAGCGGTAAAACTTTGATCAATAATTATCAACCTTTAGGTAAGGTCTTGGTAGGTTATGGTAATGATGGTAGCAAAGAAAATGAAGGACTTATATATAAAAATGTCATCGGTACCTATTTGCATGGTCCTTTATTACCTAAAAATCCCGAAGTTGCTGATAAATTGATTAGCCTTGCTTTAGCCCGTAAAAACTGGGATATTCCGTTAGATAAATTAAATGATGAAGAAGAATTAGTGGCGAAAAAGATCATGATCGATCGTCTTTTAAATATGTGAATATATGTGAAATTCTAACATTCTATTGATTAGTTTATTGCTTAGCTATAAAATTAGGGTAGTGAGGTTGTATATGGAAAAGATTAAAGACAATATCTTACGTTTCTTGCGTGGTCGATATGGCAATGATCAATTTAATAACTTTATTGTTTTATTTTCACTTGTGTTTGCCTTTTTAAATATCTTTATCGAAAATCCGATCTTAACTATAGTAGCATATGCCTCAATGATTTATGCAGTATATAGAATGTTTTCGAAAGACATCTGGTCTAGACAAAGGGAAAATATCACTTATCTTGACAATACGAGGTTTATAAGGATGCGCTTTAATTTGATTAAACGTAATCTTACGGATAAACAATATAAGTATTTTATTTGTCCTAAGTGTAAACAAATGGTCAGGGTACCAAGAAATAAAGGAAAAATTGAGATCAATTGTCCCAAATGTCATCACAAATTTGATAGAAAGAGCTAAATTATATGTATTATTTTAAGTTTATTTTAGGCATTATCATCTTTAATTTTGTACTAAGCATTATATTTTATAATCCTAATCTGTTTTTTCTGGCTTTGATTGCATTTGTAGGTTATATTGCTTATCGTAGTCATAAGATTT
>JALEMK010000036.1 GCA_022768265.1 Erysipelotrichaceae bacterium | reverse complement strand
AGCTTAAGATATAATAAGCCAACATGATCAATGTAATGCTAAAAATAGTAGAAAACGATACTTTATCAACAGCCCAGATCAACAAACAAAGCGTATAAGCTAAAATAATAAATGGATACATTGCTTTAGATGTCGTATTTTGATTGGCATCTTCTACGGCTCTTTTGGTAAATAATTTTTTGACATACCAATAGCCGATGATATCCAAGATCACAAAACCAAATAAGATCATGAGCTTATGGTCCATGTAACTAACATTAAAATAAAAATAATCTAATGACAATATATCTTTAAATCTAAAATAAGATAAGGTTTTTCCACCTTTATAGATAAAGGTTTCAAAAGCCATTTGTGCAAGTAAAGGTAAACAATGATATGCAATGTTATTGATGATGAAATCAATGATATTATTTGTCTTAAATAAGATGAACAAATTAAACAGCAATAAACTAATCCCAAGGACAATAGCACACCCTAAAATTTCAAATATCATCTTGATTCCATAAAATTGATATATGATGGCATTAATTCCTACAGCGATTAAAATATTAGCTAGAAAAGGCAATATAAATTCCCATAAGGTTAATAAGAAAAGATGATCAAATAATCTACCTTTGGTAAAAGGCAAGCCAAAATATGTATCACTAGCTTTTTTGCTATGTACGAAATGATAATTGTAGTATGGAAGGATAAATGATACAATCCACAAAAAACCTAATAGATAATATGCATATCCATTAACACTTATAAACTGATTATAATCCCGAAACAAAAGTAAAGGAAGCGGAAACACAACAAAGCCGACCGTAAACAACAAGATCATTAATTTTTTATTTTGTCCTAATGTATATTTGATAAAACTACCATTCATGGATATATCCCCTTTCATACATTTCGTAAATAAATAATTCTTCAAATGACACGTTCAACACTTCGATAAAGATCGGTTCAAGAGCTTTTAAATGTTTCAAAACTTCTTCCTTATCATTTTTAAAGATCATATTATACACCTGACCATTTTGGCTACATTTGATCATGTGCAAAGGTTTTAAAAGCTCCTTATCAAGATTCGCAATAGCCATCTGTACTTTGCAGATCTTCATTTTAGAATCTTGAATATCTCCACTAGCATGAATGGTATGATCAAAGATGATACCATAACTATCACAAATATCTTCAAGTTCCCTTAAATTATGACTAGAGATAATAACAGTAATATTTTCATCCAACAATAAATCGCTAATTGCTTGCTTGAAGATTAATCGCATCAAAGGATCTAAACCATCAAAGGCTTCATCCAACAATAAATACTTTGGTTTTATTGCCAAGGCCAATAAAATGAAGGCTTGCCGCTTCATGCCTTTTGAAAAATTTCTAATTTCCTTGGTAGGATCTAAATTAAAGATATTTAAATATTTATCAAAACTCTTTTCATCTAGTGGATAGATGCTAGCATAAAAAGCTCTTAAACTATTGATCGTAGCATTCAAAGGATAGTAAACATCATCACTAATCAAGAATATATCTTTTTTTACTTCTTCATTTTCATACACTTCTTTTCCATCATACAATATCGAACCACTATCCTTATCGTAGATCCCAGCCATCAATCTTAATAGCGTTGATTTACCTGCACCATTGACGCCAACCAAACCAAACACAGTATTATCTTTGATTTCTAAGTTAATATCACGCAATACGATATTATTACCTAAACTTTTACTTATAGCCTCTAATTTGATCATACTTCCTCCCTATAAACTTCCTCGATGATCGCTAATAATTTTTCTTTGGTGATGATTTTACGTTTTTTCCACTGCAAGATCTGCTCCCTACATTCTGCTAGCATACTTTCATATATCTCAGCTTGGGGTACTCCTTTTATAAATACCCCTTTTTTATTTAAGGTATAAATATACCCCATTTCTTCTAATTCTTTATATGCTTTCATGACCGTATTTGGATTGATTCCCAGTTCCATAGCTAAGATCCTTACTGATGGTAGTTTATCATCTTCTTTTAAGATCCCTATTTCAACATATTTAATGACTTGTGTTTTTAATTGTTCAAAAATAGGTTTAGAACTTCCATTATCAATATAAAACATTTATTACCCTTTCTGTACTATCTGTATCATCTGTATTAACTGTACTATTCATTTTTCTTTTTGTCAACAAAAAACAAAAAGACATCTAAAAATATAGATGCCTTTTTTATCCAATAATATATTATGCCAAAAATATTATCTCAATTAATTTTTATTTGTATTTTTCTTATTTGCAAACACACATAGCAACACGAATATTACAACTAATGCTCCTAAGCCAATGTAAGGATTTTGGAAAGCCCACAAAACTGCCATTACATCTAAACAGTCATGTCCAACACCGGCTGCTCCATAGGCAGCATAATCAAAGATTGTAAATAAGAATCCTGAACAGAAAATCAAAGCAAATCCATATACAACTCCTGCAACCGCAGCGCCTCTTCTTCCACCAGTAGCATTACCATAAATACCTGCAACACCACCTGTAAAGAAAGCACCGATAATTGAAACTAGTGGAACAACCCCAAATACTGCAGAACTAGCAAGCATACCAATTATCATTCCTAGAACCCCAGTAATAAAACCAATCATCAATGAATTAGGTGCATAAGCAAATAATGCTGGAACATCTAATGCTGGAATTGCTCCTGGAACAATTTTATCTGAGATACCTTTAAACGCTGGAACTAATTCTCCAAGGAACATACGAACACCTTGTAATAGAATTAAAATACCTGCTGTAAATCCTAAAGCTTTTAAAATACCATACATGATGTAGTTCGTTTCGCCTGCATAAGAAGACACCGCTTCTGGACCTGCTAAAATTACTACTACTAAATAAAATACACCCATAACAATAGAAACTGACATCGAAGTATCTTTAAAAAATTCTAATGATTCAGGAAGCTTAATTTCTTCTGCACTTTTTGTTTTATCTCCAACCAATCCACCAATGTAGCCAGCGCCTACTGTTCCAATTGTAGTTAAGTGTGCAATTGCAAACATATCGCTTCCGCCTGTAACTTTTCTAACCATCGGCTGGCCAATTGCAGGTAAAATTACCATCAAAAGGCCTTGAGCAATTGAGCCTAAAACAATGATCATAGTTTCATTAAATCCTGCAGCATATAACGCAGAAGCAACTGCTACTGATAAGATCCACATCATATGGCCTGTTAAGAAAATGTATTTTAATGGAGAAAAACGTGCAATTAATACATTAACAACAAATCCAATTCCCATGATCAAAGCACTTGTCGAAGCAATGATTGGAACACTAGCTTGCATAGCACCTACTACTGCTTCTGATGATGTAGCAAAGCCATCTAAATTAAATACTAATGAAAATAAATCAACAAATG
>JALEMK010000170.1 GCA_022768265.1 Erysipelotrichaceae bacterium | reverse complement strand
CGTTTAAATGTTTGTTGAACTTATAAACTGATAATAGAAATAAAAACGCTTCAATGATTGAAGCGTTTTTATAATAAGCTTTCTAAAAAATGATCTTCAACGATACCAGTACTTTTTTTTCGAAATGAATTAATGATCACTTTTTTATTGCGATAATATTCTTGGCTGAAAAGCTGTGCTGGTTCATGGTCGTTGATGTGTTGTAGCTCATCATGGCTTTCAACATATCCTTGTTTTGATACGATGATATAGCTGTTGATGGGGAGCTGGGACTTAAGCGCATCAATTATCAATTTGATATTTTTGATGGCACTTTCAATTGATGGGTAAGCATGTAGATACAACTGATTTTCTTTAAATCCAAAAGGAATATTTTGATTAATTTGATAGCTTTTGAAATCAGTTTGTATCGGCAAGATCAATTGTCCTATTTCAATTCCAATAACAGGCATCGAACCGAAAGGATAGATCAAATTGTTGTTTTGCATCTTCAATTCCTCCTTTGATGGAGATATTGTAAGAGTATTTTAAATATTATGTGTCCAATTTTTAGGACATGATATCTTTTTTAAAAGTAACGGTTACTTTGAAAAGATCGCCATCGATA
The DNA here is from genome assembly GCA_022768265.1 of Erysipelotrichaceae bacterium. Classification (GTDB taxonomy): domain Bacteria; phylum Bacillota_I; class Bacilli_A; order Erysipelotrichales; family Erysipelotrichaceae; genus JALEVB01. The sequence goes on along the minus strand of JALEMK010000170.1, from coordinate 6,091 downwards.
TCTAAGGCAAAATGGCCATCTTGGGCTTCGGTAAAGCTTTTGGCAATTGCTAAACCTAAACCACTGCCACTTTCATGACGTGATTTATCACCGCGAACAAAACGTTCAATGATTTCATCTTGAGTGAAATTCATCTCATCTTGAGAGATGTTTTTAAAGACGATGGCTACATCTTCTTCATGTTCAAGGATATCGATGTAAACGCGCGAGTTGACCAAAGCGTATTTACCAATATTCGATAAGAGATTTTCAAAGATACGGTAGGTCTTATCTCCATCAAGGTATAGCATGATATCATGGCTAGGGACATGCTTGATGATATTTAATTGCTTGCTTTCTAAACTATCACTGCACTCAGCTAAGGTTTGTTCTAGCAGGGAAACAATGTTTAATTCTACCCGTTCTAAAGCGATGTTGCCGCTGTTGACCTTGCTTACTTCAAATAGATCTTCAATCAAGTTGTTTAAGCGATTGGTATATTGTTCTAAATTTTGAACATATTCTTGTTGTTTTTGCGTATCTTGTTCTTCCTTTAATAGATAAACATAATTTTTAATACATGTTAATGGGGTTTTTAGATCGTGAGAAACATTTGAAATTAGTTCGGTCTTCATGTTTTGTGATTTGGTTTCTTCTTCGACCGCTTTTTTTAAACCCGTTTTGATATCATTCAATTCATCTTTGATGGAATTAAACATGCCTAGATCTTGATTGATATCGGCATTTAAGTTGCCTTGACTAATTTGTTTGGTAGCTTGCAGCAAGCCATCATATTGTTCCTTGATAGTATCAGCCTTGTTTTTGATAAAAAAGATCAAGATAAAACCATAAATGATGTATAAGAAGAAGCTAACGGGGAAGAAAATATTGATAACCAAGATGATCAAGATGTTGAAAAGGATAAATAATACGACCTGACGTGTAAAATGATCCTTTAGATCTAATTCGCTTAAGGCAATGAATTTATGTTTGATCCATCTTAAACATGAACCAATGATCGTATGTTGTTTTAAATAATTAACAATGCCGTGTGCAAACATGAATTTGATCGAAAAGAAGGTTGCACTAATGGTTAGGATCGTTACGATCCAGCAAACATAATTACTGATCAGCGTTAGATTTTGGATAGTAGCTGGATCGATATTATCAATGGCATGATACAGGATGCCAGTTAGGGTGAATTGTAAGCAGAAGACGGAAGCGACCACTAACAAGCTATATAGGATAGCGTAGATACATATCAAGATTTCCAATTTCCAACTGCGGATCGTTTTAAATAAAGGGAATTCTTCGGTATGCCGGATTGGCCAGATCAAGATCAAAGCGCCATAGACCAAGGCAATCAGCGCATAATAGATCAGGGTAATCATGGCATAGATGGATTCATCGGTTAAGGTATAGTAAACGTAACCGCTAGGCACGATATTTTTATTTACAGCATAGGTGATGCTGACATCATCGGGCATATTGATCTTAAAGTGGCCAGAGATATCATAGCTTCCTAAGACATTGTTAATAAATAGTTGTGAGCTAATGTAATCATCTAATGAGGATAGCTCTTGTGATAATTGGATCGTGCCATTAGCATAGCTGATGGTATTTTTGAATAAGGGATCTGCAAAAGCTTTATTTGATGTGGATTTTACTGTTTGATCTTGATCAAGATAAGTAAAGCTAAAGTTAGGGTCATTATCATAATTGTCGATGATATCAGTTGCATATTCTTGAAGCTGAGAATTGATGGTCTCTTGGGTGTTTTTATCCACAGTTTCATCAAAAGTAACAGCTTCATAGCTATCATCATTGACAATAGCTAGGGATATCAATAATTCATGGGCATCTTTAGCTAGAGAATATTGATGGTCACGATAGCTAAATTCAATTAACTCATCTGCTTTATCATAAGATTGCATGATCAATATTGGGCCAAGCACAAGCATGATGACAAATATAAGATTAAAAATCGTCTTTCCTTTTAGTTTCATAGGGGGTTACTCCTTTTCTATTTTATAACCAATGCCCCAAACGACCTTGATGTATTCTGGTTTACGAGGGTTGATCTCAATTTTTTCCCGTAAACGGCGAATATGGACCATGATGGTTTCGGTGTTAATAGCTTGTTCCTGCCAAATTAGTTCATAGATCTCTTGGGCGGAGAAGATTCGTCCTGGATGGCGCATGAATAATTCAAGGATCTGATACTCTTTGGCGGTTAAGCGAATGGCGGTTTCGTTGACGCTGACTTCTTTAGTGAAGGTGTCTAAACTTAACCCTCTTACCTTTAATAAATGACGATCGTCATTACGCGCATTTTTCAAATTTAAGATTTGTTCATAACGACGAATGTTAGAATTAACTCGAGCGATCAGTTCCATCGGCTCAAAAGGTTTGGTTACATAGTCATCTGCCCCGATGTTTAAACCGGTTATCTTATCGATATCTTCTGATTTAGCACTTAAAAAGATAATGGGAAAATCATGAGTTTGGCGAACTTTTAAAACCATGGTGATCCCATCCATGATCGGCATCATGATATCAACGATGGCTAGATGAATATCATGTTTAGCAATCACTTCTAAACCTTCTTGGCCATTACAAGCTTCAAAGATCTGGTAGCCTTGATTTTTTAAGAAGACAGCTAAGGTTTCGCGAATTCCTTTTTCATCTTCAACGATTAAAATGTTATGCATAAGTAATACCTCAATTGACAATTATAGTATAGGTTTAAATTATAAAAAATAGCAAAAATAAATTCTTAAAAATTTCTAACATTTTTTGGTAAAAAGTTTAGTAATAGTAACAGTTGATCGTAAAATGTTTTATTTATCATCTTATTAAGAGGTGATGATATGACGACCTTTATATGTTCGTGTTGTTTATTTGTTTTAATTAGCTTTTATTATTATGGTTTTAATCGCTTGCTTTGTAATGATAAATTAACTAATGTAGTGATTAGTTTGATCTTAGCGCTTACCGCTTTTAAATTAAGCAGTTGGTTATTTTTATTAGTGGTTTATTTTATGATCATTAGTTTATTGTTGTTAGGATTAAGTAGGATGATCAAGCTTTCTTTAGGGAAGATCATGATCATAGCGTTTAGTGTTTCCTTAATCATTAATGGTTATGGTTATCTTAATATGCGCGATATCGTTTTTACCAAATATGATATCTCTAATCAACATGGCAAGACCTTAGCTTTGATCAGTGATCTTCATTATCCTGTTAGCATGGACCTAGCACGTTTAGAAAACTTGGTCTATGATATCAATGAACAAGCTGTTGATATGGTCATCTTAGCAGGTGATATCGTGGATGAAAATACTAGCTATGAAGATATGGTGGCATGTTTTAAGGTCTTAGGCGAATTGGCTGGGCCTAAATATATGATCTATGGTAATCATGAAACGATCAATTATCGCTTTAAAAAAGCATATACTTTGGAAGATATTGCAAAGAATCTAACATTAAATGGAATATATCTATTAGATGATGAGTTGATCAAGATCGATGATATCTTATTATATGGTAAGCATGAAAAAGAGCCTTTGCCATTTGCTAAGGAAGACTATGTCATCATGGTAGACCATGAACCCAATGATCTAAAACAAGCCAGCAAAGATAATGTCGATCTTCATTTATCAGGACATGTACATGGCGGACAGCTATTTCCGGTAAAATGGTTATATGATAGCTTACATCTATTTGATAATAGCTATGGCTTAAAATATTTTGGAGATATGATTTCGATCAATACAAGTGGAGTGGCTGGTTGGGGCTTTCCTTGTAAAAGCCAGGGTAAGGCTGAAGTGGTATTGATAAAGCTCTAAAACCGTAAAAAATCATATAAATAAGAAAAAATTAGACAAATCTTAAAAATTATCTTTTTACTACAATAAAAGTATTTGACATTACAAAAAAAATTGCTATAATGCACTAAGCAAGGAAGGTAAATGTAATTGCAGATTAAAGTTAGACAATATGATTTATTAAGTGATTTGCTAGTTGAAAAAGTAGTTGATGGTACTATTTTCAGCGAAAATTTATTAGCTTATAGCATGGATGAAAACAACGTCAAAGTTAGCATCAATGATGATGAGATCCTTTTGGTAAATAAGTCTAGCCAGGGTATTACGACCATTCATTTGATCGATGGCCGTGGTGAGTGCAGGGTTGTTTCCCCTTTAGGAGAATTGGTTTTTGAAGCTATTGTCGATGCATTTGCTTGTCAAAACCAAGAGATATCGTTGAAATATCGTCTGGTTGCCAATGGCGAAGTTGTAAGTCATTATCAATATGAGTGGAAAGGTATATGATAAGATGAACCAAATTGAAAGCAATTTAAAATTAGCTTTACAAGCGGCTATTAAGAAAAGTTTTGATTTAGATGTTGCGGATATCTTGATCGAAAGACCTAAAGATCTAAGTCATGGGGATTATGCAACAAATGTGGCCATGAAGATCTGTAAATTAGCAAAGATGAAGCCGGTTGATGTAGCGAATACATTAGTAAACAATATCGATAAGCAACAAGCTAATATCGATAAGATCGAAATTGCTGGTCCAGGGTTTATGAACTTCTTTATTTCTAGCAATACCTTGAGCGAAGTTATCGGCAAGGTCTTAGCTGAAAAAGAAAACTTTGGGAAAAGCGATGCGGGCAAAGGCATTAAGATCAACGTGGAATATGTAAGTGCTAACCCAACGGGAGATCTACATCCAGGGCATGCTAGAGGTGCGGCTATTGGCGATAGCATTACGCGTTTGATGAGCATGGCAGGATATGATGTAACTAGAGAGTATTACATCAATGATGCCGGAAATCAGATCCATAACATGGCTTTGAGCTTACAAGCTCGTTATCTCCAAGCTTGTGGTCAAGATGTGCAAGTGCCAGAAGATGGATATCATGGGCCAGATTTAGTGATGATCGCCAATGAGCTTTACGCTAATGAAGGCGATAAATATATGGCAGATACCAAAGAAAACTATGAGTTCTTTAGACAATATGGTTTAAGCAAAGAATTAGATAAATTAAAAGCTGATCTAAAAGCCTTTAATGTGGAATTTGATGTCTGGACCAGTGAAAGATCTTTATATGCACAAGGCTTGGTTGAAAAAAGTTTAGAAACTTTAAAAGCTAATGGCTATACTTATGAAGCAGATGGCGCATTGTGGTTAAAAACAACGCTGTTCAATGATGATAAGGATAGGGTATTAGTAAAAAGCGATGGTTCATATACATATCTAACACCAGATATCGCCTATCATTTAAATAAATTAGACCGTGGCTATGATAAATTGATCGATTTCTTTGGTGCAGACCATCATAGTTACATCACACGTTTAAAAGCAGCGATCCAAGCTTTAGGTTATGAAGCTGATAAATTAGATGTTGAGATCATCCAAATGGCGCGCATGATCAAAGACGGGGAAGAATTTAAATTAAGCAAACGTAGTGGTAAAGCCGTTAGCTTACGTGATCTATTAGAAGAAGCAGGTAGCGATGCGGTAAGATATTTCTTTGCTTCAAGAGCTGCAGATACGCAAATGGATTTTGATTTAGATATGGCAACCAAACAATCTAATGAAAATCCGGTTTACTATGCGCAATACGCTCATGCAAGAATGTGTTCGATCTTACGTCAAGCTAAAGATATCGCTTTAGCTGATCATTATGAGCTGATCAAACATGAAAAAGAAATGAACTTATTAAAGCAAATCAATGAATTCACCAATGTGGTAGCAGACTGTGCCAAAACCCGCATGCCACATAAGATGTGTAATTATATTCAAAAACTAGCTAGTGATTTCCATAGTTTTTATAATGAATGTAAGGTAATCGATAGTAATGATCTTGCTTTATCTAGTCAACGTCTAGCGTTGGTAGAAGCATGCCGCATTACCTTAAATAACGCTTTGAACAGCATTGGTGTCACTGCGCCAGAGAAAATGTAGGATTTAGGAGGCTTTATTGATGGCAAATCAAACAATGACCGATGTAGCATATAATTGCTTATCAAAACGTAAAAAAGGAATGGAATTTATAAAGTTATATGATGAAGTAATCAAAACTTTAGCTATTCCTGAAAAT
>JALEMK010000171.1 GCA_022768265.1 Erysipelotrichaceae bacterium | reverse complement strand
GGATGTAATCATAGAAGTATGAATTATATCATTGATCATGAACCAAGTATCGTTGGAATTGTGGAAGAAGTATATGAAAGTTATATACTTATTAACATAAAATCAGAAGAATATCTTAAGGGCCAAGATTGTAAAGTTTCTTTAGAGGTGGAGAACAAAGATAGTTACACAGAAATATCTGTTGGTGATGAAGTTTTCGTATATTATGATGGTAATATATCAGAAAGTGATCCGTTACAGATAAATACCGTTTATGCTATTACACTAAAAACCCCTGCAAATAGATAAAAAGATTAGAAACTTCATTGTTTCAAGGAGGAATGTAAGTTGAAAAAAATATTGTTTTTTGCCCCACCAGTAATTGCCTTATTACTATATATCTTTTTAGGCTTTGTATCAGGATTTGGTGCTATTAGTCCTTGGACATGGTTTTGGATGATAGCGATGTTTATATCATCGATTTTTCTGTTTAAAAATAAATGGTATGGTTGCATAGGAGGTTTGATTTTTGGTGATGTGTTGATACATATGAGTACACGATATGCTGGACAGATCATAGATATTGAACGACCTTTAAGAATAATTATTATGACTTATTATCAGATATGTGGCATTGTTGCTTATAAAAACAAAAGTATACCACCAAAAGATTTATAGTAATAATTAAATTATAGATTAAAGTTGATAACAAATTAAAAGATATTAAAAAGGAAGTAATTATATGAAAAAAATATTTATATTAGGATTGGTTTTAGTAATCATTTTTTCATTGACTGGCTGTAATAAAACAGTAAGCATTGACTTTCCTTTTGAACCATCCAATGTCGAAAATGTGGAAATGTATCGCTTTATTGTTCCTTCGGATGTGGAGAAAAAGGTGATTACCAGATCAAAAGATATTAAAGGAATTTATCAGAGTTTTGAAAGTATTTCTTTAAAAGATAAAGCAATTGAACCTGATGTAGATACTCCAGTAATAAGTTTCCGTTTTAATCTTTCTGATGGGACATCTTATGAGATTATCTTTTCGTCGATTGCTGTAAAAGGCGGAAGAATCATTACAACAAATATGAAACAAGATTTCTTTACTTCTGCTGACGTTGGATCAAATTGGGAAAGATATGATTATGAAGTTGTAAAGGCATTTGAAGATGAATTACCTATGTTACCAGATACAAAAAATGAAAATCAAGATTCTGAGGTGACCCAATGGGATAAAATACCTATGGTTATGGTAAATGGTAAGCTTTACTATGACACTGGAATAGAAAGCACCATAGAGGGCCGTTGTGGTTTAATGGATGGAAAAATCACTTCAAGTGTTGATGGTACTGAAACACCAATAGAGGATAATCAGTCTAATTTTGGGACAGGTTTTGAATACCAATATGGTGCTGATAACACTATAGAGATTTTTATGAATGAGAAATGGATTGTTTTCGAGCATAGAGAGGGCTAATTAATAGTAATTTTTAACAATCATGCGTGAAATTTGAAACTTACTGCAGATGAAGTTGTATCTTTACATAAGATGCTTAGAAATTATTTATTTTAGAAAATCGAAAAAAATAAGCAATAAAAAAATGTATCATGAGATACATTTTTCCAATTTTTTATAATAAAGCTTTCATTTTGCTAGCTAAGCCTTTGGTTTTAGCTAGAGATAATGAACAGATGGCGACTCGAATTCCTTTGTTGACACAAACGGTATAGATGTGGTTGTCCATTAATTTTTGGTGATATTGGTCGCGCGTAGCATTATCGCTCATCTTGATGGTAATGAAGAATCCTTCCTTATAAGGGTAGATCGGTAGATCACATTGGTTAGCTTCTTTGATGAAGATATCTGCTCGTTGTTTTAAAAGATCGATATAACGTTGTTTTTCAGCAAGGAAGCTTTGTTTGTTTTGGGTAGTTAGCCAACTGAAGTTTACCATGGCGGCATTAGGAATATTGCTCCAAATAGCTCTAGCGCTTTTTTCAAAGACGATTTCGGTTTCACGTACAGCTTTAGCGTCTTTAGCTAAGATGATGCAAGCCCCACAACGCAGACCATAAGAAGTCAAGGTCTTGGAGCAGCTAAAAGCGATATTTATCAATACATTATTGCTGATTGCATTAAAGTTTTGCATATAATCGCGACTGTTTAATAGATCATAAGCATAGTCGATATAAGCAATATCGTTTAAGATGACAAATGGGACTTGTTTGCTGCATTCATTTGCGAAATGGATGATCTCTTGCCATTGCTCATTGGTCAAGCTGGCACCAGTAGGGTTATGACATGGATCGTTGATGATGACTAAGATCTTGTCTTGTTTTTGCATGGTTGCTAGGATGGTTTCTTTAAACGAAGCCATATTGAATTGATTATGGTCATCGAACATTTCGTATTGCACGCAGGATAATTCGAATTGGGCAGCCATTAATTTATAGCTTCCCCAAGCAATATCTGGGATGATCAAGGTTTGACCTTTATCTAAGATATTGCTGACGGTCATGCTAACAGCACCGGTACCACCAATGGTTGCGATGGTTGAATGGGCTAATTTGATCTTGTCTTCACATACCCAGTCAAAGACATCTTGACGATAGTTTGGGTTTCCTGTGAAGCTTGCGGCATATTTAGCTTTGGTGATCTTGTCGATATCATCATAATGTTCGAAAACATTATCAAAAGCTACTAATTTGCCTTCTTCATCATATAAAGATCCGATCGTGGCATCAATGACCATGTCTTCTCCATTTTGTTCTTTATCTTTTTTTGCTAGTTCTACGATACTAAAGACCGTATCGACAATAGGAACTAGATCGGCACTTTTGCGGGTAAAAGTCATATGTTTTTCTCCTTATGTTATTTATTGTACTCCTAAAAAAGGATCGAGCCAAGCCTTACTTCGGTTGTACCATGTAAAAGTGCAAGCTTATAGTCGTTAGACATGCCCATTGATAAAGTAGTCAATTGATATTGATCAGCATATTTTTGAAAGATTGCTTGTGCTTGTTTGAAGATGTTTACGATGGCTTTTGGATCATCACAATGGGGACCAATGCACATAAAACCATTGACCTTGACATGTTTATAGTTTGGAATTGCTTTCATGAAGTCCTCGATCTGATGGCTCAATAACCCATGTTTGGTAGCTTCTTGGGCAAGATTTAGCTGAATCAAACAATTGGTGATCTTGTTGCAACGTTTAGATTGTTCATCGACCTTGGCTAATAGATGTAAAGAATCGATCGAATCAATGCTGTAAACATAGGGGATTATGGCTTTAACCTTATTGGTTTGCAAATGGCCGATAAAATGCCATTGGATATCTGGAAAATGATCGACCTTGGTCAATAATTCCTGAGCTTTGTTTTCCCCAAAATGACGATGTCCTTGGTTGTAATAATATTGGATCTCAGTGATGCTTCGTTTTTTAGAAACGATCACGAGGCTGGTTTGATTTAATTCTTTTATTAGTGTTTGATAATTAAGCATTGTTTATCACCATAAATATTATAACATGTTATAATTAATACAAGAAATGAAGGTAAGATAATGAATATCGATTTACACGTACATAGCAATCATAGCTTCGATTCAACGACAAGCATCGAAGATATCTTAGCTATGGCCAAAGCTAAGAACATCGCTTATCTAGCGATTTGTGATCACAATGTCGTAGCTGGTAGCTTACAAGCGCAAAAGCAACAGGATATCAAGATCATTCCCGGAATTGAGATCGATTGTTTTTTTGAGGATAAGATCGTACATATCTTAGGACTTGGCTGTGATCTTCGCGATGAGCGCTTTGCAAAGCTAGAAAAACATTATTATGATGAATTAGATCGTATTGCTTATGAGCGTTTGGCTAAGATCGAGAAATTTCATCAGGTTAAACTTGATCTAGCTAAGATCAAAAGCTTGAGTCATTTTGATGGTTTTAGTAACGTGGAGATCGAAAGGGTCTTATTGATGGATTGTGATGATCCTTATTTATATCCTTATCAAAAAGGAGAAAAAGCTCTTAACCCGATCGCAAATTATTATTGGGATAATTTGGCTATTGGCAAATGGGGCTATGTAGCGATGGATCTTCCACAATATGTAGATATCATCAATTTGATCCATGATACCAATGGTATTGCAATTTGTGCTCATCCCGCTGTTAATATCCAGCATGATGATCTGGCAATAGCAAAATTGGTAGCTGCTAAGATCGATGGCTTTGAAGCTTATTGTAGCTATCATGATGTACAAGATATTGCTTTTTATGAACAGGTCATCGCAAAATATGGATTGGTTAGTGGCTGTGGCAGTGATTATCATGGGGTTACCAAACCAAATATCGAATTAGGACAAACAAACTGTGATAAAGATGAGCAAATGATCATAGAAAGGATCTTGGATAGGATTAACTTATGAAAAAGCTTTATGAGGGGTTTATTTTTAAAACGATCATCGGGGTGGTCGTTACTGTATTGTTGTTGTATATCAGCTTGAATATATTTGTGAGCTATAATCAGCAAAATAATCAAGGGGTTACGCCAAAAACGATCGTACCAGCGCAGGTAGAACGCTATAATTTGGATCTTTTCATGGTAGGTGATGCTTTGTTGCATGGGGCGGTCAATTATGCTGCTGATACTGGTGAAGGCTATGATTATAGCGGAATGTTAGATAGCATCAAACCGATCTTAGGCGGCTATGATCTAAAGTATTATAATCAAGAAACGATCTTAGGCGGTGATTATCTAGGCATCAGCAGTTATCCGCGTTTTAATACGCCTCAAGCATTTGGGGATTATATGATCGATGAGCTTGGTTTTAATATGGTGGGATTAGCTAATAATCATGCCCTTGATATGAATGAAGAAGGGATATTAAATAGCTTAGCTTATTGGGAAGACAAAGATGTTTATCTAGCAGGTGCTCATGCTTCGTTAGAAGATCAGCAAACGCTTGAAGTTCATACCATGAATAATATTAGTTTTGCTTTTTTGAGCTATACATATGGTACCAATGGTTTGCTGCCTCCTGCTGGTAAAGAGTACTTGGTTGATGTTTATGATGAAAAGGTGCTTCAAGCAGATATCCAAACGGCTAAAAGCATGGCTGATGTAGTCATTGTCAGCATGCACTGGGGCATTGAATATGATCATGAACCTTCTGCAGAACAACAAGAACTAGCTAAGCTGATGGCTGATAGTGGTGCTGATATCATCATTGGTTCACATCCTCATGTCATCCAGCCAGTTGCCTGGGTCGATGATACCATCGTGTATTATTCTTTAGGCAATCTTATTAGTGCTCAAGATCAATTACCATCATTGATCGGTATGATGGGCAGCGTGAAAATTACGAAAAGTGTGATCGACGGTGAGGTAGATATAGAAATAAGCCAGCCGAAGGCTGACTTATTGTATACATATTACAGCAGTGATTACACGCAGTTTAAGGTCTATACCTTTGATGAGCTAAATGATGATATCTTGATGGATCATCAAAAAGTTTACGAAGAATATAGCTCGATCATTACCGCAATGGATGATAATATCATCGTGGGGAATATCAAATAATTTATTGCCGTGATATCAAATTACGATTTTGTAAGATCGGAACGATCGCCTTGAAGACAAAAAACAAGATGATGATTTCGATCGGTAACAAGATCGTATTTTTTATTAAGCTAGTAGAAGCGTAATAGATGAAACCTTTAGAATATAACATAGCGCTCCATAAAGATCCCATGCCCACGTTGACGATATAATTGATCATGGTCTTAGCACCAATGATATTTAAAAGTTTGATCTTGCGTTTATAAAACCATAGGGAATAAATAAAAGCAGCTACGAGATTACTTAAAGCATACCCTGGGAAAAATGGTGGATTAGGATTGATGATGTAGCCTAAGATATCAGTGATGACTCCAGCTATCATTGATGGGACATAGCCAAAGATCGTACATTCGATTGCACTGATGATGAATGTAAAATAGATATTCAAGTTATCTGCGACGGGAATACGAAAATACCCTACAACAATTTTTAGGGCAATAAATAGCGCTAGTAGAACTAGCATGCGGGTTGATTTTAAATTATTAAAAGACTCTTTAAACATAAATATACCTCCTTCTTTTGACCTATATGTGAAAGAAAGAGCACATATTCACATTTAGGGATATATGTAAACCGCAAGCCAAAGCTTTTCGTTCATTATTTCCCAATTAATGACACTTAACGCTTACATATAAATTCGCTTAAATGATATGTTTTTTATCCATATTTGTCAAGAATATATTATAATATAGGCGATGAAAAAGATTATTTGTGGAATAAAAGAAGAAAAAGAAATTAAATTA
>JALEMK010000161.1 GCA_022768265.1 Erysipelotrichaceae bacterium | reverse complement strand
CATAATGTAGATTATTTAACTGGGGAAATGGATTTTTATTCGTTGATTGCGGGAAATAATATCTTATTAACTTATGCAATATTTTTATTGATATTGAAATGCTTAGAAGAATTTAAGGAGCAAGCTAATTTCTTTCGGTTTGGTTGGTTAATTGTTGGAATTTTGTTAAGTATGATGACTATTCCATTTTGTGAAGGTGCTTTACAATTGTTACCATTATTATATATTTTCTATTTTTGCTATGGTAATAAACGTAGAATTATATTTGGAGTCTTGATTTATTCTTTTATGTGGCTAGTAAAGGCTATATCTAATTATCTTGCTTATGGCATGGGTGTTGGGTTGCTTCCTACATTATCATATAATTGTGAGTTCATGATGAGCTTGGTGTGTTTGGCAATCATTAGCTATGATGGTACCAAAGGTAAAAAAGGGGTACTTGGCAAGTGGTCTTTTTATGTGATTTATCCTGTCCATATCTGGCTTCTTAGGATATTAAGCTTGTTATAATTAAAAACGCAGCTATAAACTGCGTTTTGGAGTGTCGATATGATAGGGTCAACACTATGAAGGAGGAATTTAGGCTAAATCCAAATGATAGCAATGGGCAACGATATTTATAGTCAAGTTGTCACTGTTTTTCAATTAAGGCTGCATAATTAAGGTAATCTACATAACTTTCGGGAACAAATCCTTCGGGGAATGCATAGTAAATATTAACAAGATCATATACATTTAATGAAACATCATCTTTAATTGGAATATCATCTAAACCAATCGTAACATCTGGTCCTTGTCTAGAACGATCATAACAATTACTTCCTACTTCTAATCCCATTTCATTGGTCTCATTACGTACAAAAGTAACTATCGCAACAATATGATCACTAAAAACACACGGATTATCTTCAATAAAAAAATCCCAGTTTAATAGTGGCAGAACATCTGGACTATTCGTATAGTGATAATTTTTAGGAATTATTTCACCATCTGTAGTTTCTATAGGAGCTGCTGTATTTTCTATGTTAGAAGTCGACTCTATTGTTTGCTCATTTGAATCGTACACCCCAACTATTTCATTAGCGATTGGATTATTAGTTGAATTAGTAGTTTCTTCATGTTCTTTAGTACAACCACCTAAAAGCAAAAGTACCAAAATAGACAATAATAATTTATTCATTAATTATTCCTCCTGTAAGGTTGATGGCAATATCAGCAAAATATCTCACCTGCTCATCATGGCTAACGATAATGATAGTTTTACCTTTTTGTTGCAGCATCCTTAACATCGATAATACGATTTGTTTATTATCATCATCCAAAGAAGCTGTAGGCTCGTCGGCTAAGATCAAATCAGGATCTTTTAAGATCATTTTAGCAATCGCAACTCTTTGCTGTTCACCGCCTGACAGTTCATAAACTTTTCGATGGAGCATATCTTGTAAGTTTAAATCGTTCAATACTTGTTCGATGCGCATTTTGGCATCTTTCATGCTTTTGATCTTATATACTATTTGCATATTTTCCCAAACGGTTTCATTTTCTAAAAGACCAAAGTCTTGAAAAATAAAACCGACATCATTTCTAAGAAAATTTATCCTATTTTTACGATTTCTTATTACTTTACCATCATAGGTTATTTCACCACTATCATACGGTTCAACCAAGCCTAATATATTTAAGATCGTTGTTTTACCACAGCCACTTGCTCCATACAAACAAGTGATCTTACCTGCTTCGATGTTTAAATTAAAATCATCAAATATGACGTGTTTACCAAAGCTTTTTGATAAATTAGTAATTTCTATTCTCATTTGAACCTCCTGATATTAGTATATTTATAGTTATATAATAAATATAATGCTAGCTCGATGATTATGATAAAGATGATCACTATCATCAATGATGCTTTCAGCAATACTTTTTTTGCAAAGATGCATCCTAATAAAGCCAACAATGAAGGAGATACGATCTTTAATAAATATATGCCAAAGCGATATGGACTAACACCTTCATATCCAGATAATTCATATAACATACGATTGTTGTCAATATCTACTTCTATTAACAAACGATTAGCTAAGACATAAGCTATGATCATTATTGAAAATTGTAAACTGTTTTTAAGATATAAAGTATTGTATAGCTGATAATAGCTTTGATATCCATCTTGTAGGGATTCTATTTTAAAATAAGGTAAGTATCCATGATCGATAAATACTTTGTCAACATATGCTTGTGCTTCGTTAAGATTTCCATCAAATATTAGCATGCTGCTATTTAGCTGACCTTCATATCCTTTTTCTTCAGGAAGATAAAGGATTGGCAATTCACTGATGAAATCACGATACAATAAATCATTAATAGCGTATGCTTCTAGCGGTTGATCATATTCAAGAATATTAATATTATAAGTATCCCTTACCATAGCCCTTGCAGCTGATTTCCATTTTTCTATATCATAATCTTGATTTTTAGGGAAAAAAATACATATTTCGTTGAGGTTACAATCATCATCCATATCATGATTGATCAAAAAATATTTATCAACATCATAATATGGTTCTCCATTTTCAGGATCAAATATTTCAGCATTCCAGTCCATTAAAATGGCTCTAGATTGCTCAAAAAGCTGACCATTTTCCGCTAATTTTTCTTTTACCGCAATATAATTATCAGTGCCAATATCCGCAAAATAAGCACTGGATGAATCTTGAACACCAAAAGCATAGCGATTTTCTAATAGCTCATACACTTTGTCATGTCTATATCTTATTATGAATAAATTTTGTACGCTTTCAAATGTAGTTGTTACTAAAGGTAAAATTAATAATACAATAACAAATTTTACAAAATATGCAAAGTTTTGCACTTGTGATAAGTAATTTCTGCCTTTAAATGACGACATGATTGGAGTATAAAAAATGAGTAAATACATCAGTAATGAAATTATCATCATAAAAATAAGCATTTGTAATAATTGTATTAAAAAACATCCGGCAATTACTATCATACTTATTAGATTAGCGTGATAAATAATATCTATTAAACTTATGGCAAGCAGTAAAAACGCTAAACTATACTTAATAAAGTCATTGAAAAATAGTTTTTGATATATTTTACCGGTTGTAAATCCTTCAATTTTCATGATAGATATTTTCCTAGTATAAGAAAAGATCTTTAGACCCAATAGAACGATCAAAACTATAGAAACGCTGAATTTTAAGCCTATGTCATCGAAAGAAACAGTTATGATGGCATTTAAAAACTTATGTAAATCTGCTTTTGAAGAAGTATACGGAGATAAGACATTGATCTTACCATATATCTTCGCAAAATCATTAAAGAATTGTTGTAAATTGGCTTGGAAATCACCTTCTAGATTAATAAAATTCATGTAAATTCCTTTACGTTCAATATCTGCCAACGGTCTTACACTTAAATTAACGTTCATCATAAAATTTATGATTCGATGTTCTTTATCAGTGGCATATGTACTGTAAATTTCTTTGTTGGCTAATCCTTTGGCATATCCTTTTTCTAACATCATCCATTTAGAAAGCATCGCTTCATTTGAAGATGTATATACTACAACTTCAGGTTGATTTTCATTGTTAGATATTTGAGAAATGACATATATAGCTAAATTATTTTCTTTGGCTAATTTGTCCATATCGGAGAAATATATTTTATTAGCTATTTGTTGGGCTTCTTTAGTACTTTCAATACTCAATCCTATTCTTTCGTAATTTTCAAAATCATATAGTGATATGGCATCATACACTAATTTCCCAGAAATTAAGTCGATTGTAGGTATTGCAAATATAAAAGATGTTAATACCATTAATAATGATAGTAGGATTATATTTTTTTTCATAAAAACCTCTGATAGGCTAATTGCGAAGTAGGAAAGATTATAGTTTTCTTTAAATAAGCTAATTAAAAATTAAGAGATAATGACAATGTTGAACATTAATCAATTTTAAACATCTGTTGATCTTGAGCAATTTGATAAATAATATCCTCAGGATATTCGTTATTAAAATGATCTAAAAGGTTACTTGGATCAACGTCTTTAATTTGTCTGATTGCAAAATGAACGTGAGGACCTGTTGACATACCACTAAGACCTAATTTGGCAATTTCTTGTTTGGCATTAACTTCATCATTTTTTTGAACGATAATTTCACCTAGGTTAGCGTATAAAGAATAGAAATCATTACCGTGATCGATGATGATATAGTTGCCTTCTTCAACTGTTTTATCAACGATCATAACTTTACCTTTGGCACTAGCATATATAGATCCTTGTTTATCTTGGGAATTAGTAATATCTTCCGCAAGATGTCCTGCATAACAGTAGTATCCACAAGTGATTTCCATATTATCTACAGGCGCGTAAAAAGTAAGATCGTTAGTTGCTGGTGAAGTAGTTGGTGGGCTTGATGGTTCGCTAGTTGGTAAATCTACATCGGTAATCGTTGGAGGAGTACTAGAAGTGTCTGCTTTGGTTTTATATTCAAATTGGAAAAAGAAGATACCTAAGCTTACGGCGATGACCAAGACGATAGCAAATCCGATATATTTAGAGTATTTTTTAGTAGTAACATTTTTCACGCGTTGATAAACCTCCTTGTAATTGCGGGTAAAACATAGTGGTTGCCATTGGTTGGTTTTTTGCGCACATTGGACCAAAGAACGGCAATAATTTGCGACTTGTGAGGGTGAAGCATTTTTTAATAATTCTTCATCACAGCTCATTTCAAGATCTTGAATAAATACATGATAAGCCAAATAAACCAAAGGGTTAAAAAAGTGAATGCTTAAAATAACTAATGCTACTATGCGCCACCAATTATCATGTCGTTTGATATGCATCAATTCATGTTGTAACATATGATCTTGATTTTGTTCATCCGTTACTGGTAAATAGATCTTGGGATCAAAGATACCCGTCGTAAAAGCGGTATGATGGTTAGTAGTTAAATAAATGTTTGCTTCTAATTTAGAACAGTTGTTCAAAGATTGCTGGAATTGTAAATATTTATACAGCATGATCATCCAAAATATAAGTAAACCTAAAAACCATAAGCTAGCTCCAATAGATAGTGAGGAAAAAGATGGTTGAGGTGCTACATTATCTAACTTGCTTAGGGTTAAGGGGGATACATCATTTACTAAAGGTATAATTTCTTTTTCTAAAGTAATAGTAAAGTGGAAAGAAGAAAGTAATCTATAAGCTAGCAAAAGCCAAAAAGGATAAAAATATTTCCTAGGTAATCTTTTAAAAAGATAGTGAAATCCTAAAAAGATTACCATCATCAAACATGCATCGTAACTTAACGATAGCACATTGGTAAAAAGGTCAGTTATCAATTTCATCTTCAAATTGTTTGATCAAGGTCAAGATGGCGTTTGCTTCTTCTTTGGTGATCGTTTTTCCTTGGTAGTAAGTTGAAATTAGCTTTGGGAGGGAACGATCAAAGGCTTGGTCTAATAAATTTTGGGTTTTTTGATGGTCGATGAGTTGTTTGTCAACCAACATGGTAATTATTCCATTGTTATTACTTGCAAGTTGTTTGTCGATCATACGTTTTAATAAAGTGTAGGTCGTTGATTTTTTCCATTGGTATTTTTTATGGGCTTGGATAATTAGTTCTTTAGAACTAATAGGTTGATCTTGCCAAATAATTTGGGCAAGTTGATATTCTGCTTCACTTAACATAGGATCCTCCTGGTCTACAATTGTAGTACATATAGTTTACAAATGTAGACTATAAATGTCAAGCCTCTTTTGTCACTTGACAATAAATGAATGCTCAGGCATAATAAATACATCAAAAAAATTTGATGTGAGGAATGCGATGGATGTACTAACAGCAGCAAAGTTATATAAAGCTTTGAGTGATGAAAAACGGTTAAGAATTATTGTGTTATTGCAGCAAGGTGAAAAATGTGCATGTTGGTTAATGGCGGAAATGGATATGGCGCAATCCGCATTGTCCTATCATATGAAGATCTTGGTGGATGCAGATATCGTTAAACAAAGACCGCAGGGCAAGTGGATGCATTATAGTTTAAATGCGGAAACTTTTGCTAAGGCCATTGCTCATTTAGAAAGCTTAAGATCATAAAGTCATCTATAGATGACTTTATTTAAACGATAATACATCAAAAAAATTTGATGTGAGGAGGTATAGATTGTCTACGGTCATAGATTTTATTCAATATCAGCTATTAGGAATGAAATGGTTGAATGATATCATTGGTAATTTGTTACAAATGATAGGTATCGATGTTAGTCAACGTGTGGGAGGAAGTTTACAATTTTTTCTTTATGATGTTATCAAGATATCGTTGCTTTTATGTTTATTGATTTTTGTTATTTCGTATATTCAAAGCTTTTTTCCGCCAGAAAGAAGCAAAAAAATCTTAGGGGAATTTAAGGGTATCAAGGCAAATATCATGGCAGCATTGTTGGGGACTGTTACCCCTTTTTGTTCTTGTTCTTCGATTCCTTTGTTCATGGGTTTTACAGGAGCTGGTTTACCACTTGGGGTGACTTTTTCATTTTTGATCTCATCGCCAATGGTGGATCTAGGCAGTTTGGTGTTGTTGATGAGCATCTTTGGTTGGCGCGTAGCTTTTATTTATGTGGTAATTGGTTTGGTATTGGCAATCTTTGGCGGTAGTTTGATCGAAAAGCTTAAGATGGAAAGATATGTGGAAGACTATATCAAAAATGCCCCTAATATCCATCTGGAAAATGAAGAGCTTAGCGCCAAAGCGCGGATAGGGTTTGCGAAAGAGAAAGTTAACGAGACCTTTAAGAAGGTTTTCCCTTATATCTTGCTTGGAGTTGGGATCGGTGCAATCATTCATAATTGGTTGCCACAACAATTTATTACTTCGATCCTTGGGGACGATAATCCTTTAGGGGTTATATTGGCAACCTTGGTTGGGGTGCCAATGTATGCGGATATTTTTGGGACGATCCCGATCGCAGAAGCTTTGTTGGCTAAAGGGGCACAATTAGGTACGGTCTTGGACTTTATGATGGCAGTTACTACGCTTAGCTTACCTTCGATGATCATGTTGAAAAAAGCGATCAAGACTCCATTGTTATGTACCTTTGTAGGAATTTGTACCATTGGGATCATCATGATCGGTTATATGTTTAATCTGCTTCAGATGTATTTGATATAGCTAAAGGAGGAAAGATACATGAAGTTATTTTTAAAGAAAGAAAAAGAAAGCTGTTGTTGTCAAAAAGAAGCATCATGTGAGTGCGCACAAGATCAACGTATCAAAGTGTTAGGCTCAGGATGCCGCAAATGTAAGCAATTAGAAGAAAACGTAAAATTAGCATTGCAAGAGCTAGGACTTGAGCTTGGCATTGGTCATGTGACGGATTTTGCGCAGATCGCTGCCTATGGGGTAATGTCAACCCCTGCATTGGTGATAGATGAAAAGGTCGTTGCTAGCGGTAAGCTATTATCTAAAGATGAGGCTAAGCAGATCTTAAGCAAGGAATTAGCTCATGCATAAGCCGAAGGTTGCCTTTGTTTGTGTGCATAATTCCTGTCGCAGCCAGATTGCAGAAGCATTAGGTAAATTATTAGCGAGTGATGTTTTTGAAAGCTATTCCGCAGGAACGATGCCCAAAGATCATATCAATCAAGATGCAGTAGCGCTGATGAAAAAACGTTATGGATTAGATATGGAAAAAGATCAACGCTCCAAATTATTGGGGGAATTACCTGCTGTCGATATCATCATTACGATGGGCTGTAACGTTGCATGTCCCAATGTGCCTTGTAAATATCGGGAAGATTGGGGCTTAGAAGATCCAAGTGATCAAAAAGAAGCAGCTTTTATCAAGACCATGGATCTGATAGAAAGTAAGATCCTAAACTTGAAAAAGCGCATCGTTGAGCAGACGCTCAACGATTAAAAAAAGGCTAGTTGCGATAAACCTCAAATATGGGATGTACCTATGTTTGGGGTTTATTTTTGCATAAGCCTTTGTTTTCGATAGGCTTTAGTCAAGCGAAAATCCATTAGGTATTTATAAGGTGAACAGTTAAGGGTTGCCTTAAAACAGCGATTACATTCTGAAATGCTGATATCGGCGCTATGGGCTAGCTGTGCTAGGGTGATATCTTGAAAATAATGGTCTTCGATATAATGAATGATCTTTTTGACTCTTTGTTTTGGTGTAGCATCTAATTTAGGATGAGGAAAGGTAATGTTTTGGTTCATCTTTAGCCAGATATGGCAAAGGGAAACTAAGGCCTCATACATATCCCAAGGGGTTGAGGGAGTTTGGCTGGTCGTATCTAGCATCTTGACCTGAATTGCCCCCACACTAACATAGATAAGTTGCAGATTATGATGCCAATGCATGATTTGAAAGCCTGCTGTTTGGGGACAAGCGGTATCGTTGACAACATCCATGACAAGATAAGGAAAGGGGTCAAGGGCATTGATTTTAAGGGAATTGATAGAATGGCTTTGTTCGTTTTTCAGCTTATTTGCTTCTTTTGGTAATAAATTGATAATAATTGGTAATTTATTGATATTTTAAGGTTTTATTTGATGATAAAATAATAAATGAAAAAGTCAATGATGAAGGATCGCCGATGATATTTGAATATGGGGAAAAAGAAATAACTTATTTGAAAAACAAAGATCAGCGCTTAGCCAAGATCATCGATCGCTTAGGATATATCCCAAGGGAAGTGGACAGCGATCTTTTTAGCGCGGTTGTTCATCACATCATTGGTCAGCAAATCTCTACCAAAGCTCAAGCGACGATCTGGCAGCGTTTAGAAAAAGCTGTGGAGCAGATCGATGAACAGCATATCTTAGCTTTAGGAAAAAAGCGGCTACAAGCGTTAGGGATCACTTATCGTAAGGCTGAATATGTCTTAGATTTTGCTGAAAAAGTTCATAGTGGAAAGATCGATCTTGCCAAGCTAGCTACTAAAAGCGATGAACAGATCATCCAAGAGCTAATGACGCTAAAAGGAATTGGCAGATGGACAGCGGAAATGATCTTGCTTTTTTGCTTGCAACGGCCAGATATCCTTAGTTATGATGATCTAGCTATTCAAAGAGGCTTGCGCATGGTATATCATCATCGGCAGATCACTAAAAAATTATTTGCTAAATATCAACGGCGCTATCACCCTTATGGTAGCGTAGCTAGCTTGTATCTTTGGGCAGTAGCAAATGGTAAGGTCGAGGGGATGAAAGATCCAGCCCCAGCAAAGAAAAACAAAAGGAGAAAAAGCGATGGATAAGGTCATAGTATTATTTGAAGTGACGATCCAAGGTTTTATGAGCGCAGAGCCTTTTTCTTCTTTAGCAACCCCCGAATAAATTGCTTAGCATGGCGGTGTGGAAAAGTGAAGAGTGTGAGTGGCGCAATGGCGAAATTTACTAGAACATCGTCAATGTCAAAAACAGGGAAGAATAGCGGATTTTGGGGATTATAAGATCACGGTGATCCAACCTTTACGAACATATGGGATGAATGAGCGCACAAAGGCTCCAGCGGATTCTAAAGCTTTTTTTGTTGATTAGGAGCAATCATGGAATATCTTACATACTATGATAGTTGTTTAGGAAGAATGTTTTTGCTTACAGATGGCACCCATTTAACCAGGGTAGATTTTATTGCCGCTAAATATGCTCCTAAAAATTGGGCTCAATATACCAGTAACAAAGATCTAGAAATTTTTACGAAGGCCAAGGTTTGGTTAGATGCTTATTTTGCACAAGAAATACCAGCTATGCCCCCCTTTAAAATTACAGGGAACTACTTTTCAAATGATGGTTTGGAATGAATTATTGCATATACCTTATGGAAAAACTACTACCTATGGTTTGATCGCTAAGCAGCTTGCCGAGACCAAGGGGATCAACCAAATGGCTGCGCGGACCATAGGAGTGGCCGTTGGACGCAACCCTTTAGCAATCTTTGTTCCTTGTCATCGGGTCGTTGATCATGATGGCAGCTTGACAGAGCATAGCTTTTTTTGTAATATCTCTAATAGATATATTAGAGGGATGATATGGATAATTTGATATTAGGTTTATTACTATTAAGCCCAATGAGCGGTTATGAGATCCAAAAGTTTATCAAGGATAATCTGGCTTTGATCTGTGCGCCTAGTGCGGGCAGCATGCAAATAGCTTTGCATAAATTATTGGCTGAAGATAAGATCGAAGCCAAAGAGATGGTACAGGGCAAAAGAGTGAAAAAGATCTTTATGATCAAGGATAAAGGGCAACAAGCTTTTATGACGTGGATCAATAAGCCGATGCAAGCTAATAAGGCTAAAAATATGGAACTATCAAAATTATTTTTTGCGGGAATGATCGATCCTTTGCAAAGGATAAAGACCTTACAAGCGTATATCGATCAATTGATGCAGATCAAGGCTACATTAGCGGCGATCAAGCTACGCTTTGAGACCCTAAATCCCACAGACCCAAAAGAGCTTTGGCGTTTTCAGGCTTATACGATAGCTTATGGTTTAGCAGCTGTTGATTTTGAGATCAACTGGTATCAAGCTTTATTAAAAGAATTGGAGGAAGAAACATGCGCATCATAGTATTAAACGCTAGTCCAAAAGGGAATAATTCAACGACCTTACATACCGCTTTATATTTGGCTAAGTTACATCCTGAACATGATTTTGTAGTGGAAAATGTTGGTCAAAAGATCAAAAGTTATGAGAAAGATCTAACACCATTGCAAGCCAAACTATTAGATGCGGATATGTTATGGTTTGTTTATCCAGTTTATACCTTTATTGCACCTTATCAATTACATCGCTTGTTTGAATTGATCAAGGCCGCTAGGATCGATCTTAGTGGTAAATATGCCTCACAAATCACGACTTCTAAACATTTCTATGATGTTACAGCCCAGCGTTATGTGGAAGAAAATTGTCATGACCTTAACTTAAAAGTTATTAGAGGCTTATCTGCTGATATGGATGATCTGTTAACAAAACAAGGACAAAAAGAAGCCAGGGATTATTTTGCACAGCTGATGTTTGCCTGTGAACATCAATTGTTTGTCGGTTTTCCCCAATATCATCACCAACAAGCGCAAACATGTTATCAACCAAAATTAGCCAATGTCGCAAAAAGGCGGGATAAGGATATCGTCATCGTTACCAATTATGCAAAAGATGATATCAACTTACAAAATATGATCAAAGATTTCCAAGCAGCCTTGCCATATGAAACGCGCTTGGTCAATCTACGCGAATTTCCCTTTAGCGGGGGTTGCTTAGGTTGTTTTGGTTGTGCGATTAGCGGTAAATGCGTGTATAAAGATGGTTTTGATGATTTTTTACGTACCAAGATCCAAAATGCGGATGCCTTTGTATATGCTTTTACGATTGCGGATCATTATACTCATTCTAGTTTTAAATGCTATGACGATCGACAATTCTGTAATGGGCATCGTACGGTTACGCAAGGGACACCGATCGCGTATGTGATCAGTGGCAATTATAGTCAAGAAGCTAATTTGCGGATGATCATTGAAGGACGCAGTGAAGTGGCAGGTAACTATCTATGTGGCGTAGCTACGGATGAACATGACACCACGGCTAATATCCAAGCCTTGGCAGCTAATTTAGCTTTTGTGTTAGAACATAAACTTAGCAGACCTGCAAATTTCTATGGCGTAGGCGGGATGAAGATCTTCCGCGATTTAATATATATCATGCAAGGTTTGATGAAGGCCGATCATAAATTCTATAAGGAACATGGCATCTATGATTTTCCTCAAAAACAACGAGGACGTATCTTCCAGATGAAGATGGTAGGTTCTTTGCTGGCTATCCCTTCATTACAACGCAAGATGAAAGGGCAGATGAATCACTACATTATTGCACCATATCAAAAAGTAGTTGCAGAAGCTGGTGAAAAGCATGCTTAAAAATAGCTTGGGGAAACGTAAGCTAGCTTTCAAGATCGTTGGCAGCATCTTAATATTATTGTTGATGATCTTAGGTGGCTTTTTGATCTGGGCACAAGATTATTATCATGCGCAGCCTACGGCCTTGGCACTATTAAATGATGAAAGCATTCATCATCAAAGCAATGTTTATAGCCTAGCAAGCACAGAGGATACGACGATTGGCTTGATCTTTTATCCGGGAGCCAAGGTTGAAGCAATTGCTTATCTGCCACTTTTAAAACAAATTAGTGAACTAGGGATCGAGGTTTATTTGGTTGAAATGCCACTTAATATGGCAATTTTCGATATCAATGCCGCCACCAAGATCATTGAAGAGCATGATAATATAACGAAGTGGTATATGGCCGGGCATTCGATGGGTGGAGCCATGGCTTCAAAATACGCGAGCGATCATGAAGATCAGATCGAAGGTTTGATCTTGTTGGGGGCTTATGTTTATGGTGATTATCCCGTGGATAAAAGTTTAACGATCTATGGTTCGTTTAATCAAAGTGTCGAAGATCATCTTGATTATACGGAAAATATCGTTGAAATTGTTGGGGGTAATCATGCCCAATTTGGAAATTATGGCAAACAAAAAGGGGATAAAGATGCGACGATATCCCCAAAAAGGCAACAAGCTATAACGGTTGAAGCCATCAAAGCTTTTATTTTCAAGCAATAACTTAGTTTATTGCTTTTTTTCTTTCGCTTCCTTATATTGGCTAGGTGTTTGACCGGTGTAATCCTTGAATACCTTAGAAAAATAGTGTTGATTTGCAAAGTGTAATTCTTCAGCAATTTCGACGATCTTTAGTTGCGAGTGCAAAAGAAAAGTTTTAGCACGTTCAACTTTTAAATAGTTGATATACTCGATCGGCGTCATATCAAGATGTTGTTTAAAGTAATCATTGATCGAGGTGCGTCCGCGCGCAAAGACCGTTTCCATCTTGGCAAGATTTAAAGTAGGATCATTAAAGTGCTCATTGATGTAAGTTACCATGTCCATATAACTAAATTTTTCCTTGGTATCGGGGATCAATTGACGGATCTTGGCAAGATATTCATTGTTGTCGAAGGGTTTTAACAAATAAGCATCGACCCCGTATTCGATCGCTTTTTTGGCATAGGCGAATAATTCATAGCCACTAATGATGATGAAGTTGGTCGTGATACCTAATTCCCGTAGTTTTTTGATCGCTTCAAGACCGTCGATCTTAGGCATCTTGATGTCGGTAATCACTAGATCAGGATGATATTTGATGACTAGCTCGATCAATTCTTCGCCATTTTTTGCTTCATAAATTTCACAGTTTTTAAAATTATCCGCAATTAATTTACGTTGTCCTTTGCGGATGATGCTTTCATCGTCACATATGATGATCTTTGCCATGGTGATCTCCTTTGAAAATAGCTTCATGTTTGATAGTGATGGTGATGGTTGTGCCATGCTTTGATCTGCTGTGGATCTTTAAGCTATAACCATCTTGGTAATAATGGTTCAAGCGTTCATTGATATTATATAGGCCATAATGATTAGATTTGGTGTGGTTAGCAAGGTTTTGGGTAATGGTGGCTAATTGCTCCTTAGCGATGCCAATACCATCATCTTTGATCTGTAAAACTAGATCTTGTTGATGGTTATAGAAAGCATTGATCTTGATGGTACAAGCTTTTTGTGCAGGTTTGATGCCATGATATAGGGCATTTTCAGCCAAGGGTTGAATGATCAGCTTTAAGCAAGGTAGTTTTTTTACAGATGGTTGACAATTGATCTGATAATTTAGGATCTCATCATAGCGGATCTTTTGGACCTTTAAATAACTGGTTACGTGTTCTAATTCTTTTTCTAACGTAATGATATTTTGTCCTGAGCTTAGGGCAATGCGAAAGAATTGGCTCATATTTGCCAGGATATCATATATTTCGTCAATGCCATGATCATATGCCATCCATTTGATGGTATCTAAGCTGTTGTATAAAAAGTGTGGATTGATTTGAGCTTGAAGACTTTTAAGCTCTGCTTCCCTTAGATCATTTTGGGTTTGGTAGATTGCTTTGATTTGTTCATCGATCGTTGCTAACAATTGATTGTAGTGTAAAGACAATTGATTTAATTCTTTAAAACCTTGTTCGCGGTTATTTGTTTCCCGCTTTTGCATCTTCTGGATCAAGATATCGATCGGTTTGGTGATCTTGTTGGTCGTATTGCTGATGATCAAATATAAGCAGATGATGGTAGCACAAAAAAGAATGATGAGGATGCCTAAAAGCAGATAGATATCTTTTAAGATGATTGCTTGGGGAATAAGGGTACAGATGCTTAGACCATTTGAATTATCTATAGGGTAGTGTTGAAAAAAGATGTGCTGACCTTGTTGATCTTTTAAAGAAACTTGATCATTATTGATGGCAAACGCTAATTGTGTAGAAGTTAAATATCGATCAGCAAAATAAGTAGGATTATGGGAGATGATCTGATAGTTTTCATCAATTAACCACATGATCGATGAAGGAATCTTTACTTCATTCAAAATATCTAAGATATCATTATTAGCGATGGTACCATAGATAAAACCAATTTTATCATCCGTGTAGTTGAAGATCGGACAACAGATGATGAAATAAGGATAATTGGCAGAAGGTGCTTGAATGATATAGGGCTGATCGCTGTTGGTCAAGATATTGAAGGTTTGATGATCGATGTATTTTAAATTAGTATTATCTAAAAGGCTTTTGCCATCGATCGTAGAAACCCCGATATTATTTAACTTGGCATTGTGGCTTGACACGCTGTTGATGATCGGAGATATTTCCCGAATATCTAAGGTCCTAAAAGAAGGAAGAGAAGCCATCAATGAAAATTCATTGATAGCTTCTTGAAACCAAAGCGATATTTCACTCGCTTTGGCCATGCTTAAAGATGTAAGTTCTTCGATCTTGTTTTTCTTGGTGATCTGATAATAAGAAAAACCTAGCAATGAGAAAGTAATGGTAAATAAAGCAATAATGATGATCAACGTGTTGATCAATAATTTTCTTCTTATGGTCATGATGAGCTTCCTTATATAATTGATTATAGCGTAAATTGGTAAATAATGTACAAAAAAACGGTTTTTCTTATAAATACTTCTTTTTAGGAACGTGATATCATTTTCACAAAGTTAGGGAGGATAAGATGAAAAAGTTAGTTAATTTAATTTTGACAACTTTGATGATCGTATCTTTAGGAGGCTGTGCTAATGATACATCATCAACTGGCAAGTACAAAGAAGGAACCATTGAGATCAAGACGACAGGTTTTGGTGGCGAAATGGTGGTTTCAGTAGAGTTTTCTCAAGACGCTATTAAAAATGTTAGCGTAGGTGAAAATGGTGAAACCCCGGAATTAGGTGGTAAAGCCATTGAAGAAATCAGTAAACAAATCGTTGAAAAGCAAAGCAGCGAGGTGGATGTAGTAAGTGGAGCAACCATTACGAGCAAAGCTTTGATCGATGCAGTAAATAAAGCTATCGCTCAAGCTAGTGGTCAAGAAACTAGCGCTAATGTTGAAGTGAAAGATGGTAGATATGAAGGCGAAGCTGAAGGTAAAAAAGGTCCGATCAAAGTTGCAGTTACGATTGCAGAAGGTAAGATCGCGGATGTTGAAGTTTTAGAAGCTCATGAAACCATTGGCTTTGAAAAAGCTTTTGATATCATCAAACAAGATATGATCGCTACCAATAGTACGGATGTAGATACTTTAACTAGTGCGACCATGGCAAGTGGCGGTATGATCAGAGCGTGTGTAGATGCTTTGGAAAAAGCAGGTATGGCACAAGCTTTCGCAAGTGCTCAAGGCGAATTGGTACGTCCGCAAGTTGAAGCAGAATATACCGCTGATGTTATCATCGTTGGTGCTGGTGGTGCTGGACTTGCAGCCGCTATTGAAGCAAATAAAGCAGGAGCTAGCGTACTAGTTGTCGAAAAGTCAATGCTACCAGGAGGTAATACCAAATTATCTGATGGGGCTTTGAACGCAAGTGAAACTAGCGTCCAAAAAGAAATGGGCATTGAAGATAGCAACGATGGTTTCTATAATGATACTTTTGTTGGCGGTGGTGAATTAGCTAATCCTGAGCTAGTTCGTAAACTAGTTGACGAATCAGCACAATCAATTGAATTCTTAAAAGAAGCAGGAGTAAATTGGTATAATGTAATTACAGGGGATGGAGCTACAGGCCAACGCGTCCATATGGCTGAAGGTGCAGGAGCACAAATGTTTGACCATTTATATAATTACGCGATGGATCAAGGAATTGAAATTATTTACAATACAGAAATTACGGAATTAGTTGTTGAAGATGGAGCGGTTGTAGGCGCAATTGGTCAAAGCCAAGATCAACAAGTTACTTTCCACGCTAACAATGGGGTAATCTTAGCAACAGGTGGATATGGTCATAATGGCGAGATCTTAGGAAAATATGATGAAAACTATATCCAAGGAACCTTATGTACCAATACGGTATTGGCAACAGGTAGTGGTATCAAATTAGGAACAGAGGTGGGAGCTAATTTAGTTGGTATGGAACATGTTCAAAAACATCCAACATGTAATGCTTCTACGGGTGATCTATTATCAAGCGCTAATAATGGTCGTGGTCTAGGTACAACGATGATGGTTAATATCGATGGTCAAAGATTCTGTGAAGAACTTGCTACACGTTTAGAACTAAGCAATGCGATCCTAGCTCAACCTGATCAAAAATCATATTCATTCTTTGATCAAAAAGCAGCTGATGAAACAGAATTCTTTGAACAATTCGGGGAAGAAATCAATCATTTGATCGAAACTGGGGAAGCTGTAAAAGCTGATACGATCGAAGAAGCTTGTGAATTCTTTGGTATCAATTATGAAAATTTCATGGCTGAACTAGAAAAATATAACGAATTTGCGAAAAATGGCAAAGATGAAGATTTCAATCGTCGCCAAGGTTTAAGAGAATATAGTACGACAGATGGACCTTTCTACTTTATCAGAAGTACACCAGCTATCCACCATACGATGGGGGGACTAGAAATCAATACTGATGCACAAGTCATCAATACTGATGGTGAAGTTATCAAAGGTTTATATGCAGCTGGTGAAGTTACTGGTGGTATCCATGGTAATAACCGTTTAGGAGGTAATGCCTTAGATGATATCATTGTATATGGACGTACAGCTGGTAGCAATGCCGCTAACGCAAAATAAGCAAAAGGACAACGAGGTGTATAAATAGCGATATTTATATGCCTTTTTTTGATATAATCAATATAGGTGAGAATATGCGAAAAATAATAATTATTTTACTGGTCATTTGCCTTTTAGCAGGATGTCATGATCTTGAACCACAACAAGCTAGTCGCCATGTTGAAATATCGCAAGCAAGCTATGATATCACGCTGCTGTTAGAAAATGCGAGCATTAGCGCCATCAAAGTAGAAAATTATCAAGGTAATGTCGATGATCAAGAGGCTATTGCCAAGATCATTGAAGATATCATCGGCAGCCAGACGATCAATGTATCAGCTATTGCAGGGCATGAAGAAGTTTCGCAAAGCATCATGGATAATGTAGCTTTATTGCTAGATGAGCTAGCAATCGATCCTAGCTTGTTTATCAATGCGGAACATGTCGTTGATGAAAAGGAAAAAGAACATAGCTATGATGATATCGTTGTTGGTGCTGGGGTAGCAGGGTTAAGTGCTGCTATTAGATTAGCACAAAAAGGTCATAAGGTCTTATTGTTGGAAAAGATGCCTTATGCTGGTGGCGCTACATATCTTAGCGGAGGCGAGATCGCCGTACCTATGTTAGATAATGAAAGCTTGGATCCACAAGCAGCTTTCCTGCAAGATATGTATGCAGGATCTAGTTATACGGCGGATCTAGCTAAATTAGAAAAGATTGCATACAATATGGATGAAGTATATCAATGGTTACAAGAAGATATCGATGTTGAATTTCACGATGTTCCTTATGGGGTTAATGAACATAGTGTAGATCGTATCAATTTACCATTAGAGAGAGGTAAAGGTCTGATCGAAAAAATGCTAGCCAAGGCCAATGCGCTAAAAGTTGATATCATCTATAATAGTGAAGCAACTAGTTTGTTATATGCAAATGAGCGAGTGCAAGGCGTGAATGTCTTAAACGCCAAAGAAGAAAAAGCCACCTATCTTGCAAAAGACAAGGTCGTTTTGGCTACGGGCGGTTTTGCATATAATAAAGAACTACTATTGGCGAATAATACCCAATGGGAAAATTTAGCAGAATTAAATTCTACCGTTCCTTCGGGTTCTACGGGAGATGGCATCTTGATGGGGATGGCGGTAGGAGCTGATGTTATTGATATGGATAAGATCCAGATCTATCCTTTTACTAATCCAGCAACAGGGGTAAATCATTATTTAGATAATGTCAGGACCTTAAATGGGGCCATTTGGGTCAACAAAGATGGCGAACGTTTTGTTGATGAGCAAGCTAGCAGACAGGTATTATCACAGGCAATCTTAAAACAACCAGAGCAAACGGTGTATCAGGTATTTAATCAGCGGATCTATGATGCGACCTTAGGCTTTAGTCATATCCAAGAAACTTATGAGGCAGCGTTAGAACAAGGAGTCTTATTTTATTGTGAAGAGTTGAGTGCTTGTTGTTTAGCAGCAGGGATCAGCCAAAAGTTGGTAGAGGAATATACAGAAAGTGGTCCATATTATGTCTTGTTAGGTAAACCATCGATCCATTATACGATGGGTGGTCTCAAAACCAATGAACGCTCCCAAGTCTTAGATAAAAAGGGCGAAGTTATCGTAGGCTTATATGCGATCGGCGAGGTCGTTGGGGGAACATTTGGTGAGAATCGTTTAGGAGCAACCTCCATCGATGATGCTTTGGTAAATGGTTATATGATCGAATGATAAAGGGGAAAAATAATGAAAAACGAAGATGAACAATTCAAAGAACAAACAGCGATGAATGAAAAATTGAAATATAAGTATGTGCACATCAAAGAAGAACTGATCGAGTTAGAAAATGATGTTACCCATAGCGTGACGTCACAGTTTGAAATGCTCGCCAAAAATACCAATACTGGAATTTCTGAGGTTGAAAAGCTAAAAGATGCCTTAAACGATGAAATAGAACTTTTGGATGATGCATCAAAGATGTTTGAGCGCATGCATCGTAGCTGTAAGAATACTGCCGATGAAATCAAGACACGTATCAGTGAAGCTAAGCATTATGAACGCCATAAAAGGGGTTGGTTTGGTTGGTGGAAACCTTCACCTACCAATGCAGCCATTGATTATCAAGAAAATTATGCTGATCACTTTGCTCAAGGCAATAAGTTCTACAAGCTATTTTGGGTCTTTTTTATCGGTTGTTTTGGGGGCGTGGTGATTGAAGAACTATTTTGTTTGGTTACCAGAGGCCATTTTGAAAGTAGAGTAGGCTTGATCTATGGACCATTTAATTTGGTATATGGTTTGGGCGCAATGGCTTTGAATATCGTATTGTATAAATATCGTAATCGTTCTAAAATCTACTCTTTCTTAGGTGGAATGATCGTAGGCAGTGTGATCGAATATTTCTGTTCATATTTTCAAGAACTGATCTTTGGTTCGGTATCGTGGGATTATAGTCATATGCCTTTCAATCTTCATGGACGAATCTGTTTGTTATATTCGATCTTTTGGGGCTTTTTAGGTATCTTATGGATCAAAGAAGTTTATCCAAGGATGGCAAAATGGATCTTGAAGATACCTAATAGCTTTGGCAAGATCTTAACTTGGGTGTTGTTGATGTTTATGTTATTTAACAGTATCATGTCCGCAGCAGTAGTATATCGTTGGTATGAACGCGTGCAAGCAATTAAGGCTGATAATGATTTTGAACGATGGGTCGATTCCAATTATCCCGATGAAAGAATGGAAAAGATATTTGCAAATTTGGAATTTGTAGTAAAATAAAAACGAGGTGAATCATCGTGGAATTATCGACATTAGAACAAAAACAATTGAAGATCTTTGCGCTTGTGGCTTTTGGAATGCCGCTATTGATGGGCATCGTGATGTATGTTGGATATCGTCAGCATCTAGATCTTACAACATTGGTCAACACGCAAATGTATTATCCCGCAGCAGGTGGCATTTTGGCTTTGTGGTTGACCAAAAAAGGTGATACGCAAATGCCAAAGATCTTTTATGGCTATTTCTTAGCCTTGACCTTCTTATTTGTATGTATGAGCGTAGCTAGTGTTTTGATCAGCAACGTTAACTGGATCATCATTTCTAGCTTGTTAATCGTTGTATCAAGTCTTATCGGTTGGATCATATATTTTGTGACGAAAAAAGATAAACGTCGCGCTTATGGTTTATTAGGTCAAAACTATAAACAAACCGTTTTGATGATCTTGTTATTTTTAGCGTTATATATGTTAAGGACGGCAATCGCTTATTTTATCGAAGGAGGTATGAGCGCGGTATTGACCGTATTTTCGAATGGTTATCTATGGCTTAATACCTTGATCATCATGATCAACTTTCCGTTTGCTTTTACGGCCTTTTTTGGGGAAGAATATGGTTGGCGTTATTTTTTACAGCCTTTATTACAAAAACGTTTTGGTAAGTTAAATGGGGTCATTGTCTTAGGTATCGTATGGGGCTTGTGGCATTTACCGATCAATTTGTTTTATTATAGTCCCCAAACCGCCTTACAAAGCATCGTTGGACAATTGATAACCTGTATATCATATTCGATCTTCTTTGGTTATGTATATATGAAAACAAATAATATCTGGAGCGCGGTATGGATCCATTTCTTTAATAATAATTTGATTCCAGTGATTACATTAAGCTTCAGTGCAGATGTGATTGCTAATCAGATCGTAACCTGGCCAGATATCGTGGTTTCATTAATCTTAAATGGTGTATTATTTGCAAGCTTTGCTTTGAGCAAGCAATATAAACAAAATGTAAATGGAGGATAGGACATGGAATTAGATAATGTAATAGCTAGACGCCGCAGTGTTAGGTGTTTTCAAGCTAAACCGGTTGCAAAGGCAGATATCGAAGCAATGATTCAAAGCGCCATCTTTGCACCATCATGGAAAAACTTGCAGACCACTCGCTATGCTGTAGTGATGGATCAAGAGCGCCTAGCGCAGGTAAAGGCATGTTTACCAGCTTTTAATCAAGAGAATGTCAAAGATGCACCGGTGTTGATCGTAACATCATTTGTTAAAGATATGGTTGGCTTTAATAAACAACAAGAAGCGGTAAATGAACTAGGGAATGGCTGGGGCTGTTATGATTGTGGTTTGCATAATATGCAAATGATCCTAAAAGCTACCCAACTTGGTTTAGGAACGTTGATCATGGGTATCCGTGATGGTGCAATGTTACATCAAGTTTTAGATATCCCAGACGATCAACAGATCGTTAGTGTGATTGCGGTAGGCTACTATGATAAAGAGATTGAAATGCCTAAAAGAAAGACGATTGCGGAAATTACACGCTTTTATTAATCGTGTTTAAGCAAAAGGTTTATTTAAACTTGGTGATAAATTAGAAATAGATATGTTATATGAAATGGTTATTTCATATAACGTGAAGAAAAATATTGATAAGTGCGCAAAATTAGCTTCAAATGACGCTTATTTCTGAATGCAAATGATTTTTCATCCCTTGAGTACGGTTATTTTACTATCTTGAAAAATAAAGTAGATATTTGCTAGGATATGAATAACATTAGAAAGAATGAGGATTTGCCAATGAAAAAAATATGTTGGTGGAATTTAACGATCGATGAGAAGATACAGCGTAGTAAAATTGTATGGTATATTTTATATCCGATTGCGATAATTTTGGCTTTGGTGAAATTGGGGTTTATTGCAAGCGTGTTGATTGCTGGGGCATTATTGTTTATTATGATGGGACAACACAAAGCTTTGTTAAAGAAACAGCATGAACAAAGGGATTGATTACTGCTATTAGCGTAGTCGATCCCTTTGTGTTTTAATTATCTAATTGCTTGCTAAAAGATGAGCATACATGGAGTTTTACTTTAGCCATTTACCTTGAGCCATGACCTTATGGATATTTAATTGTTTATCGAGCAATAATAGGTCGGCATCTTTGTCGATGGCGATCGTCCCTTTATTCGCTAATTTTAAAGCATTTACGACATTGATGGTCATGGGACATAGTGCTTGGGTTAGGGGAATATCATATGTTAAGACCATTGCTTTTAGTTCTTGATATAAGGCATCGACGCTGGAAATTCCAAAGCCAATGCAATTGCCATCTTGATCATATTGGGAGTAGCTGCCTTGACCATCAGAACTGAAAGTTACTCTTGCTAAATTGGCATCTTCTTTGATGAGCGTACGATAATCATTGATGATTGGTTCATCGCCACAGGTTAGATCGATCCAACCACCTTGTTTGTTGAAAGCGATGGCTTGTTTGAATAGCGCAGGGTTGCGGTTGACATGGGTTGGATGGAATAGGTTTATTGGTAATTGGGTCTTTGTTAGGGCTTTGTTGATTAGTTCTAGACCAGTTTCTTCATCGCCCATATGAATGGTTAAGATGCCTGCTTTATTGGCAAGCATGCCGGCTACGCGTACTTCGCTGGCTAATTGAATAAATTGATCATAATTGAGATGAGAGCTTCGATGATCGCTTAAAGCTATCTTACAGCCGATGATCTCATCGATAAACAAGATATCATTGGTTACGCTGTTGGTTAAGGTGATGCTAGGATAGCTGTATGAACCACATAGTCCAAAGGCGCTGAAACCTTGGGCTTTTAAGGCTTTTAGCTTGCTTACTAGATTAGGAATGTTGCGGGAGTAGCCATCAGTGCCTAATAAGCCAACGAGGGTCGTGATGCCCCCGGCAATTAGCTTGTCGTTATCAACTTCGAAAGCTTTGGAACTAAAGCCGTTTTCGCCACCGCCTCCTGTAACATGGATGTGTTGGTCGATCAAGCCAGGAGTGATGATCATATCTTTTGCATCGATTAGATGGGCATGAGGATAGTTGATATCTTTGGCAATATCTAAGATCTTATTTCCTCCGATCAAAATATCTTGGATCCCTAAATCAGCGGGAGCATAAATGTGGGCGTTTTTGATGATGATCATAATAACCTTCTCCTTCTTATCTTTACTTTATTATTTTAGCATGAAAAAAGCCTAGTTAGGTACTAGGCCGTAAGTTGCCTGCAACAAGGTTTTGCCATGGTTGATGGCTTGTAACATGCTTTTGGTGCAGGTATCATAGATTTTAAATAAACGTTGGATATTTTGGTTATAGTGGTATACTTTCCAATAACCATTCAAACAACAGTGATCATGGCGGATAAATCCAATAACATCGTTTAGGGGATAACCTAGAAAGATGCCGATTTCGTGGGGATAAGTATCTAGGGCTAAGCGCTTGTCTAAATAGGCTAGTTTAGCTTTTAGATCGGTGCGTGGGTAACCATAATGGCTTAAAAAGTGTTGGATATTATTTCTTTTTAGGACGTATGATAGAGCTTGTTGACGATAGACATAGATGGTGATCCTTGGACGATGATCTTGTAAGATCGTTACATAAATATCTAGATCATTGAATTTTTGATTATACGCGGCAATTTGCGTGGCAAGATCGGGGAAATCAGCTTTGTTGATATGGAACATGCTAGCGATCTTTTTGCGTTTTAATACCGGTGCACAATGAATTATCATTAAGTGATCTAATTGTTTGATGTCACAGTATACCATGATGATAACCTAATATTGCGCTAAGATTTCTTGGATCTTGGCGATATCGTTAGCGTCGCCGGCGTTTTCAAAATGGTATAGGTAAGGGACGTTGTAAGTTTCGGCTATCTTATCGCCTGATTGGCAAAAAGCTTCGCCATAGCCCATATCCCCAGAAGCGATGACCCCTTTTAAATGTGCGCTATTTGCATTTAAAAAGGCCTCTACTTCACCAGGGATATCACCATAGCCATCGGTATAGGTGAAAAGGATATAGTCTTCTAAAATGCTTTCGTTGCCGCTGCTGATGCAAAGGGCATCGCTAATTCCTAAAGTATTGATAACAGATTCTACATTACCTGTTCTTGATGCGTATACAATTTTCATTTTATTACCTCCTAGTTAGTAAAAACTAACTCACATGATATAAGTTATCATAACTTAGGGTAGCTGGCAAGTGATATTATCTATAAAAAAAGCAGCTAAGGCTGCTTAAGGTTTTAATACTGGGGCTAAGAATAGACGATCGCGTTCATCGATGCCATAGTTTGCACTGAAGAAATCATACATCGTCCAGTTGTAGTAGAATCTTTCCGCTCCATAGATACCATAACCATCTTGATTGTGGTCAGTAGTGTCATATGAGTCTGCTACGATGAT
This sequence comes from Erysipelotrichaceae bacterium, assembly GCA_022768265.1. Classification (GTDB taxonomy): domain Bacteria; phylum Bacillota_I; class Bacilli_A; order Erysipelotrichales; family Erysipelotrichaceae; genus JALEVB01. Next base: position 2,877 of record JALEMK010000161.1, on the reverse strand, counting down.
CACATCATCACTATAAGTTTCGGTACCCATCGTGTCATAACCGATGATGACTTGCCAATGTCCGCCCCAGTCGTTCCATGCGACCAACACAGGTACGCCTTGTTTTAAGTAATCTTGGATCATATCTAGGCTGATTTGGTCATACTCATCTTCGCTATAGTCATAAGTGCTATGTAATTCATAACCACCGATGTTTTCAAAGATATCGATCAATGATTCTAAAGAAGTTGCTTCATAAGCTAAACCATTGGTACGCATTTGGGCTAAGCTTTCTACGGTATGATCACCTAGTTTGCCTTGATAATTTAAGACCATGTATGCCGCATCAACCCCACAAGACCATTCAGAGGTTTGTTGGTGGGTCTTAAAATTGGTCAAGATGGTCAAGGTATCGCTTGATTCCATATTGTAGAAATCAGGATGCATGAAATATGGTGAATCTTGATGATCTCCATCACGTTCGTACATATCAGCACCAGCTTCGGGTTCTAGATCAACGATGTGTTCCATTTTCATCTCATCGCTGAAATTAGCAGTTGTAGATGTTGTTTCAGCGGTTGCTTGAGTGGTGTTGCTGGTTGGCATTTGATTATTGGTAGCACAACCAGCTAGTAATAAAATTGATAATAATACAATAATTTTTTTCATTTTCTATCTCCTTTTAAAAAATAAAAAGTTATTGTACTTGCATACAAAAAAATCCTAGATTTTATTTATTATCATGATATTATGTTTTATTTATTACTAAGGTGTATTGAGTCTATATAGTATTAGATACTTTTACTACTCTCATTGTTTTTACAAGTACATTATCCTTATAAATGAGTTTCTTAAACTCCCAACAAGAATCCTTGTCGCTAATTTGGCATTTGACCCGGCTGTCCATATGGCCTATTTATGTTGCAAAACTTCGGTCAATTGTTTAAAGCAATGCTTTAAAATGATTTTGTGATTCATCATCAAATTAGAAACGTGTCGACTCAATACATCCCCCCTTATGACACAATTTATTATTATACAAAATAACTTATAAAAAGCAATAAAAAAAGATCAAAATGTTTTTGATCTTAAGGGTTACATTGTTTACAAGCTTGATAGCCTTCTTTCAGTAATTGACTTTTAGTGCCGTGAAAAGTTTCTTTATTATGATCAGCAATCTTTTCTATGCTAGAACAAGTAGGTAGATGGAATTTTAGGGAATTGGTATTTAAAATATAATCTTGGCTGGTTTCTTGTTTGGTGTTCGTAGGTTGATTGGCGTTTTGACTAGGAGCGCAGTTGACTTTTTGCCCATCAGAGGTGCAAGTAATGTCATGGTGGATGTCGGTGCGATAGATGGTGATATCTTGGGCCTTTAAGCGATCTAGGACTTCTTGGTGAGGGTGACCATAGCTATTGTCTTGACCTACAGAAATGATGGCGTAGGTTGGGTCGATCGCCTCGAGAAAAGCTGGTGATGTGCTGGTATTAGAGCCATGATGGCCTACTTTTAAGACATCGGCACTTAGATCGTCAGCGTTTGCTAAAACGGCTTGTTCGGCAGCTAGTTCCCCATCCCCGGTAAAAAGAAAGGCGGTATCACCATAAGTGATCTTTAAGATGATGGAAGTATCATTGCCTTCTTTCGCATTTAAACCTAGGATCTTGATCTTGGCACTACCTAGTTGGTATTCATCGTTGATCTGAGGAATCTGGATACCATGATTTTGCGCGGCTAGCTGGGCAAAATTGTTAAAGGCTTTGGAATCGAAGCTGGTTACTGGGGCTAAGATCGTATCGCAGGTAGCATAGCTTAAAGCTCCGCTAAGTCCTCCGACATGATCTTCGTGGGCGTGAGAATTTACTATAATATTGAGATTGTTGATACCTTGGCGTTGAAGGATGCTGTAGATAAGGTTGGAATCGGGGGCATTGCCTCCATCGATCAACATGTATTGACCATCGCAAGATACCAGAGCGGCATCAGCTTGCCCTACATCGATATAGGTAATGGAAAAAGTGGAGTCATTTGATGGGGCAATGGTTGAAGCGGTAGGAGTTATCGAAGGCTTGGTTGGCGCAATCTTTTGTAAGCCAAACCAAGAAAGAAGTAAGATAGGAATTATCAGCAAGAAAGAAAGATAACCTTTGCTGCGTTTGATGTTAGAGTGTTTCATCATTTACCTCCTTGGACTATAATCGTAACATATTTGCTTTTAAGGTAAAAGCAAGCTTAGGGTTTATTATTAGTTAAATTGCTAGCAAGCTATCATATGCTAAGGTATAATTAATATAAGAGGTATCTACGTTATGGATAAAGAAAAACAATTGCTGGACCTAATGCAAGCTTTGATCGATAAATGTCCATTAGCAGATGATATCGATCAAACGATCAATAATTTATTAGCCTTTATTGGTGATCATTTTAGCTGTGATCGCTGCCGGATCTTTCAAAAAAATTATGAAGGTCTTTACTATAATTCTTTTGAGTGGTGTGCAAATGATGTCTTAGAACGAAAAGATCAGTTACAAAAGGAAACGATCGATACTTTTAACTGGTGTGTTGAACAAAACGAAAGCGTTGTGATGATCGAAGATATCGAAGTTTTGAAACAGGATCATCCAGTGGCTTATGCAACCATCAAATCCATCGGGATCAAAGCGGTCATTGGGATGCCGATCATATATAATAATGAATTGATAGCCGTATTGGGGATTGATGATCCTGATATGGAACATGCTCAGCTTTGTAAAGAATTTTTGCAGCTTAATAGTAATTATATCAATGTGGTTCTACGTAATAGCATTTTGCAGAATAAGTTATTTGCGACCGGATATCGTGATCAGCTGACGGGAGCTTATAGTCGCCATGCTTTTTTTGAAGATGCGAAAGATATC
>JALEMK010000059.1 GCA_022768265.1 Erysipelotrichaceae bacterium | reverse complement strand
CACTTCAGCTATGCAATAAAATTCATTTTTTACGTAACAAACTGATAACAAAATTTTTATTCTTTTGCTTATTTATTATAATATAATTTATAATTATATTTTATCTCATTATTCTTATAAGAGTAAAACTTACTTTGGTATTTTCTATATAATTTTCATTTCTAGTTATAAGCAATTGTATAATATATATAAAATCCTTGTTTAATTTCAACTTATATATTGCAAATTTACAATAATCTTTTTCACATTAAATATTTTAATTTAGCTTCATAAGTGATTAAAATTTTATGATTTATTTGCTGTTTGGATGTAAGCTATCGATAATTATTGAATTTCTATTTTTGATATCCTTGAAGATAAATTCAATGTTTACCTTACTAATCCTAAATCATTCAAAGTTATCAAAGACAAGAAAACTGATAATATAGATTTAAAATGATGATATGATCTTTTCAAATATGATTATTTCAAGTTTTCTTTTATTTCATCAAAGGAAATTTGTCGCTTTCGCACTCGGCTATCTAGCTATTTATAACTAAAAGATCATATCATCATGTGATATGATCCAAAAACATAATATATTTATTCTATGCTTGCTATGCTACTATTATCATTCCTTTGATCTTAATATTTTTTAATCTACAAATATTAAGATCTTTCGTAATTTGATCATAGCTTGTTTCATATAATTTTGATATCAATATAATCTCTTTATAATTTTCTAAATCTTTAATTGAAGAGATATTATTGTGAAGATCATTGATAATTGCGTTTGTTTTATTATTTTGTATCAAATTGCTGGCTATTTCATTACATTGCAGATCACTTGTTTCTAAACAGATCAAAGTATTATCATTAATGATACTTTGGATAGAACTAATTGAATCAAATGTACCATTACTTCGCATTCTATAGATATCAATAAGACCATTTAGACCTTTTTGTGTAGCGGAAATATTAATATAGCCAATTACTGGTAGCCCATATCTTCCTTTTAATTCATCTATTGTTTTTATTTTCTTGTCAAGAATGTATCTGAGAACACCATAACATCCCCAGCAAAGTATTGCTATCATTTCGCCTATTAAAAGCCATTTAAAACAGTTTTCTTTTGGTATCTCAACACTATGAACATCTTCAATTTTTTGATTTAGATATACTGTTTGATAATATTCTAAATTATTACCTGTAAAGTTTTTTTCTAGAGCTTTAAAAGTATTATTATATGAATTTAATAAATCAGTCTTGCTCTTTTGCAAAGTTTGATATTCTGTATTGACTACTTGGTTAATGTTTTCCTCAACAATATAACTATTAAATTGTCCATATGTTTTGGTAATTTCATCATTCAGTTCGTCTATTGTGCCTTTAATTGTATTTAGTATTAACTCTGTATCATCATATGATGGTGTGTTGATTAGGAAAGTAACAACAAGTTTATCGCTTAAATAAATAGGATAATCATCATCTGAAACTAAGGAAATATTTCCTGTACTAGTTACATTGCATTCTATTAATTCTAAAATATACTGATGCTCCGCATTAATATTTGTCTCATTAATTATTTTGTCGGCCAAATCATGATCAATTATATTTTATATAAATTACTTATTAAAAAAGTATTATTTTCTGCATTGATATAATATTGTAGCTTTCCTTGATATACATTGTTTGGATTTATTTTCATCAATAGCGAATTATTATTGTACTCTAATTGCTTTTCATATAATCCTCGATATTGCGCCGCTACTTCCATATCAGGAATTAGTTTATCATCTATATCAACATTTAATATAGTGTTATTATTTTGCATACTAACCATCTTAGTCACATTAGCATTATTTCTATAAACAAAGATTCCTGTTCCTAACAATGCTCCTATTATTAGCGCAATAATAAATGATTTCATCTGTTTAAGCAGGTAATAAAATAAATCAATTAAATTAATTTCTGTATCGTATGTATTGTAATTATTATCCATTGAGCACCTCAAAAACATTTAGTTATAATTTTATATTTACATTAATATTATAACTATAATTGCTTGTAATTAAAATATTAAATCTCGTAAAAAACTGAGTATATAAATATCTGGATTTTTCATCATTTTCTTTTTTGTTAAGTCTAATAGATCTGACATACAATTTAATTTTAGTTTTATAATGAACTTAAAGTATGAGCATTTCTTTTATGAGCATATGAATCTAAAGATACACTATCATTTACTTTAATAAAAGCATTAATATTTTCTACATAGAGATATTGATAATCATATAAACTTCCAAGAAACATTGATTATGATATTATGCCAACATGCTTAATCATTATTATATTAATCACAGTTATCAAATTCTAACTTTTCTTGTCTTTTAGCTTCATTAATTAATTCTTCTCTCATTCTTTCATATGATATTATTAATGAATCATATAATCCATATACTGCACCAACTCCCGGAGCAAAATATCCTTGATATCCTAGCTCACCATGATAACCTTTTTCTTTCAACCAATCATTAACATCACAAAACGCTGAATGATATTGCATTAAATATGCATATCTATGATCACTTTCAATAACAAAACCTTTTCTTTCCATTATTTCTTTTATTTTTATCATTTCTTCATTAAAACTATCTTCATCTTTAAAATAGTACATAACTATCCACCTCTTTCTAATAAATCTTATATTCTTTGATATTTTATTGCACTATCTCTAATTAAATTTAACCCAAAAGCTTCTTTCATAAAACTTGCTATACCAATAGCCACAAATTTATAAACAGCATTTTCATCAACTATATCTTCTATATTATTTCTATAAATACTCGTTTTATATTTCCACTCATTCGCAACTGAATTATATGTATAAATTTTCAATATATAATATTTTCGCTTAGTTTTAGATATTTTCTTTTCAGCCTTTAATTTAACTTTTCCATAAAATAGATAGCATTGATCATTATCTTTTTCTTTATCGATCCACGAATCCATGCTTTTTTTTCTCAATGTTTTTAAAATGGTTTTTCTTTCTTTCGTAAATTTAAAAACAATTTCATTATCGTTTTCACTTATCGCTATATTTTCATCACTTGTTTTATTATCAGCTTTTTCTTTAAACAAAACATACAAAGCCGATTCCAATTTGTCTTTTATTTGATCGTCATCTAAGTCTTTAAAATAATATAATGTTGTAATTTTTTTATCATATTCATTGTTATAAGAACAATCTTGCTTATGTTGAGTTTTCCTTCTTAAATAAGCACATTTTTTAGATGTTTTGTGCACAAAAGTTAATTCTGCTTTCTTACATTCAGGACAAAACATATCACCAGTATAATTTGAAAGAGTTTCTTCATTTTTATTTATACAATCTAAAAACGAATTAAAGTCAATAATTTTTTTCTTTTTTTTAGAATAAAATGAATTAAAACTTTTTGGTTTATTATTTGATTTATTATTCATATACTTTCACTTATTATCAACATAGAAGTTGTCTATATTGTTTTTTCTTTCTAGGCCGCTTCTTAAACTAAGTATATCTTACGGCCATCTGATATACTTAATCTGCATTGTGGATTTATTTCGATATCTTTATAGTTTGACTTTTTTTATGGATTTACTATCACAGTTTTTTTTTATTTATAAGTTAATCATCACCTATAGGCTTTATAAGCAATGATTTAACTTGAATTGAACGCCATAGATATTTTATCAAGCTGTGCACAGATATTAAGAAATAACATCATGAATTATTTTATTGGCATCAATAGTGATAAATGTAAACATAACTGTTTTATCATAGATCATAATGGTGAAGTAATAAATAATACTTTTACTTTCAAAAATGATAAAACACACTTCAGTGATTTTTATTCCATAATTAAAAAGTTGTATTCAAGAAAAGAAATATATAACTAATTTATTTAAATCTTATGATATTCTATGTTTATAATTGCTTAATATAACTAGAAATTCTCTACATAACAAATGTAATATTTTTCCCCTCTAATTTAAGACAATTATCTACTAGAATTATATTTATATATCTAATGACCAAAGTAGACAATGATCAATTTTATAATTTATAGTCAAATAATCATAATTTTCAATCACTATTTATTATTTATTTGTATCTTAAAAAGCATTTATTAATGTAATATTACGGACATTTAACACAATTTATATTAATTGTAAACTGTCACTTATAGTTGATTTTCTTATCCGATGGTTTATATATTAAATCTATATATAATTATATTGAAGAATAATTTAGATGATTCCTTCATTTAGATAAACGCATTTGGTATGCATTAAATGTATAATTTCATGCATATCCATTATTATCGCCCCAATACACATAACATTAGATGAATTATTTTCTAGATCACATTCAATATCATATAATTTAATATTTAAAATAATAAGCTGATCTGCACTTTTAGAAAAATATTTTGATAACACTTTGCTCTGCTCATAATATCTAATAATTTCTCGTATACTCAACAAATAATAATTCAAACTACCAGCTTGAGCTTCATAGGAATTATTCACAATAGACACTATAAACTCATCATATTTTTGTAATGATTTTTCTAACTTCTTTTCCAATGTTTTAAAATATCTATTAATTGATTTTCGATTTAACTCTTTTCTTTCAAATACTTTTTTC
>JALEMK010000054.1 GCA_022768265.1 Erysipelotrichaceae bacterium | reverse complement strand
CTGAAAAAAACTTAAGATAAATAAGAAAAAAAGCGTGATCAAGCTTTGCGATAACATGAACCATTTTTTCTGCTTAATAAATTGGCCAAAATTCATAAGCTATACCCTTGACCTCTTTTGGTCGTGATCATATCATTAGCTCCTAATTGTTGTAATTTTCTTCTTAAGCGATTAACATTTACGGTCAAGGTATTATCATCAACAAATTCATCTGATTGCCATAAGGCCTCCATCAGTTCTTCTCTTGTCGTAACCCGCCCTTTTTGGCGAAATAATAAGGTCATGATATGCAATTCATTTTTCGTTAGTTCCGCTTGTTTCCCAGCATATTCGATCATTTGCTGATCAGGATAAAAAAGCAGGCCTTGATATTCAAATTTACGAACATTTTCATGACTATTCCTTCTTAATAGTGAAGCGATGCGCGCTAATAAGATTTGCGTATTATATGGTTTGGTCACAAAATCATCTGCTCCTAGATTCATGCTTAAAAGCTCATCCATATCCGTAGCCCGACTAGTTACTACGATGATCGGTACATCCGATTCTTTACGAATTTCTTTGCACACATGATATCCATCAACATAGGGCAAATTGATATCTAACAATATCAGATCAAAATTATTAGCTAAAACAAAGCCCACGATATTAGCAAAATCATCGCTAGCCCTACACTCATAACCATAATTTTGCAAAAAAGTCATTAGTTCTTGCCGTAAGATCTTATCATCTTCAATGATCAATATTTTTTTCATCTTGTTACCTTTCTAAACCTCTATAAGATATAACCTATCATCATTATATAACAGGTTTTAGATCATTGACCATCTTTTACAAACAAAGTCTCATAAAGCATTGATATTGTTGCTTCATCATTTAACATTGCTTCGATCTTGTCATTAAATGCCGCTTCGTCTATCGTATCTTGAGCAAAAATTTCCTCTAAAGCCGGAAAAGCTTGCAGCACTTGCTTACGGCTCACTGGTTGGTAGCTTGTGCCTGAAAAATTAATTTGCCAATATGCTAAATTATCGATCAGCCCAAACAAGCATAAGCTATTATATACCAAGCTTTTATCCACATAACCATCCTCATTGATATACCAATCACTGATATGATAATCAACCACCAACCCATTTGCTTTATCGTCAATCTTAAAGACCAATCCATATTCGCTTAAAGGTAGAGCTTGTAATAAATTGCCTGTATTGCTGTTATTACCTACATAAGGAAAACGATATTTTTTTAGATTAGCGATCCCGCTGATATCCCGATCAAAAGGCGTTCTAGGTATGCTTGTTTCATCATATTGTTTAGAAACATCGATGACCCAATATTCCTTATCACTATTAGGATTAAGCTGATACACTTGATAAAAAGGATTGTAATACGCTATATGATCACTTTTAATAACCTTATAGGCATATACCGGCGCTTGTTGATACATCATTACCTGCACTAGATCTACCCCCATCAAGCTAACTAAGATCACCATAAAACATAAGGATGATATCGTGAACTTTACCCATCGCTTTTTTATCTTAAGCATCTTATATATCCCTAAAACAACCAATAAGATTCCAATGATTGAAAATAAACCTTTGTAACCGGCATTCATTCGCAAACCTGCCAAGATCATTACATTGCCCCAACCAAACAAAAGCCATGCCATGATCTTTTGTTGTTTTAACAAAGTTTTGGTGCTATACGCCAAAGTTGCAACTAAATTATGTTCTAGTTGTTTATCTTGATCATTGGTGCTTAGTTTTTCTCCACTCAACAGCTCATTAAGTGATACCTCCAACAATTCGCTCAAAGGAAGCAACAAAGAAATATCTGGCATATAATTACCATTTTCCCAACGTGAAATGGTCTTGCTGGTAACCCCTAATTTTTGTGCTAATTGCGCCTGGGTCCAGTTTTTATTTTTTCGAGCTTCGGCAATGAAGCGCCCTATTTTCTTGGTATCCATACATCTTCCTCCTAGACATCATCATGATATCTAATTTTCCTTCAAAATTACACCCCATAAATAGCGAATAATAAAAAAGCCAGCATTTTGCTGGTCATTATGGCATCAAACCTAAATGTTCGATCAAGATCTTAAGACCGATCAAGATCAAAATGATCCCGCCGACAAACTGCGCCTTTTTCTCAAATTTCGTCCCAAAGATACTACCGATTTTTACGCCCAAAGCGGAAAAGATCAAGGTAATGACCCCAATCAAGATAACAGCTAAAATGATCCTAACATTTCCTACTACCGCTAAAGATTCCCCTACGGCCAAGGCATCGATCGATGTTGCGATTGCCAAGGTTAGCATGGTCTTAAAGCTTTGATCATCATCACAGCTTTCACACGTATCTTCTTTATCCATTGCTTCCTTAAGCATGCTAAAACCAATAAAACCTAATAAACCAAAGGCAATCCAATGATCAACAAAGCTGATGGCTTGCGCAAACAAGGTGCCAACGCAAAATCCAAGCAAAGGCATCAAAGCTTGAAAGCTCCCAAACCACACTCCACAATTTAACATCGTCTTAAGATCTGCCTTAGGACTATTTAAACCTTTACAGATTGAAACCGCAAAAGCATCCATGCTAAGGCCAACAGCCAAAGCGATCAATTCTAAGCTACTCATAAATGCTCCTTTAAACCTCATTAAGATCTTTTGCCATTTTACTTTATTTAAGGTAGCTTGTCAATTTAACAAACAAAAAATTCCTATACTCAATAATACAATTTCATGCTATGATACTGAGTATATTGAATTAAAAAGGGGGACATAAGGTGGACATCATCATCGTCATGTGCATTGGTATCATCATCGGTAATTTCATTAAATTTAAGCATACCAAAGTTATTAATGAAAAAATACAATTAATTTGTACTATCCTGTTGATATTTGCCATGGGTATCAATATCGGCAGCAAAGAAAACTTTGTTGATGAATTAGCAAGCCTAGGTATAACTAGCTTTATCTTTTTCTTCATCCCAACCATCCTATCCATCTTTGTCGTTTATTTTTTAACGAAACGCTTCATGAATGATAAAGAAAATAAGGAGGATAAATAAATGGTTTACTATACGGTTTCAGCTCTTTTATTAGGACTAATGATCGGTATTGGCGGGGCTGATAATATCATTTTATCGACCATCACCCAAAATACGGATATGATCTTATACCTTTTGATGTTTTCGGTTGGTATCAGCATCGGCATGCAAGATGGCGTTTTAGCCAAGATCAAACAATTTCATATCAAGATCTTTATCATCCCTTTTGGTATCATCGTAGCTTCTTTGCTAGGAGGTATCATTTGCGGTTTGATAACCGGCATTCCTTTTAGTTATAGCACTGCTATCACCAGTGGCATGGGCTGGTATAGCTTATCTGGCGCAACGATCGGTAAATTGGTCAACGCCCAATTAGGTAGCATCGCTTTTTTAAGCAATCTGATGCGCGAAATCTTTTCTTTCTTCATCATTCCTTTTATTGCCATGCGCTTTAATTACTACACCTGCATCGCACCAGCAGGGGCAACCAGTGAAGATACGACCTTGCCGATGATGCTGAAATATACCGATGAACATACGGTGGTCTTATCGGTCTTAAACGGTATCATCTGTTCCTTCTTCGTACCGATCTTAATATCATTATGCTTAAGCTTTTAAAAGGTGATCTTACGATCACCTTTTTATTATTACAAATAAATCATCTTTTTGGTCATGCCCCCATCAACGATCAAATTAGCGCCATTGATAAAATCACTTTCTTTAGCACTTAAAAATAAGCAAGCTCTAGTGATATCCTCGGGTTTACCCACTCGCCCGGAAGGATGTTGCTGATGATCAGCCAAGGATATTTCTTCATAATGGTCATTAGCGATCCACCCTGGGCTGATGGCATTGACAGTAATATGGGTATTGCTTAAGGAAACACATAAACTATTGGTCAAAGCAACGATGCCCCCTTTGCTAGCCCCATAAGCTTCCCAATTGGCTTCATTTTGATGAAAGCGGGTCGAAGCTATATTGATGATCCTTCCATAGTCCGCTGGTTTATTAGCTTCCACAAAGTTTTTGGCACAAATAAAGCTACCGCGTAAATTAGTATTGATGACCTTATCAAACTCTGCCACGCTAATGTCCGTAATTGCTTTATGAAAACTACTGATTGCACCATTATTGATCAAGACATGTATCGCACCTTGTTCAGCGATCTTTTTAAAAGCTGCACTGATTTGCTGTTCATCACATAGATCAACCAGCATATGGTGAATATTAGGATCCCCATGCTCTGCTTCTAGGATATCTAATGTATATACTGCATAACCTGCTTTGGCATATCCTAGTGCCAATGAACGGCCAATGCCTCTTGCACCTCCTGTAATAACTACTTTATCCATCGTTTATTCCTTTCTATATTGCTTCATAACTTAATTATAAAAAAAACTGGTAGTTTTATCTACCAGTTTCCAATGACTAACCTTTAACGATTGCTCCTTCTTTCATGATAACTTCCATATTGTCAACAGCGATTGCACGGATGTTTTCTAATGGGTTACCATTGATAACTAATAAGTCAGCATATTTGCCTTCTTCTAGGGTACCAGTAACATCGTCAACTTTTAACATTTCAGCACCATCTCTTGTAGCAGCGATGATTGTATCCATTTCAGAAATTCCTGCTTTTTCAACGAATGAGTACATTTCACCGATAGCAGTAGTTCCATATGGCGTTAAGCTAGAGCAGAATGAGTCAGAACCAATTGTTAATTTGATACCTTTTTCTTTAGCTCTTCTTAAGTTACCATATACACGGTTCAATTCTTTTTCAGCTACTGTATCACCAGGGTATTGATCATGAACTTCTGGGATATATGGAGGTTGATATGTTTTGAACCATTCATTTAAGAATTGGATAGTTGGACAGAAATAGATACCTTTTTCAGCCATGATATCCAAGCATTCTTCATTTAATGTTTGACCGTGGATGATCAAATGAACACCAGCTTTAGCAGAATCTAATGCTCCTCCGTATCCTTCAGCATGTGACCAAACTGGGATACCAACCATGTTACATTCATCAACTACAGCTTGGATTTCTTCTAATGTATAATGTTGATCTAATTTTTGATCCCAACGCCAGATACCGCCACCTGTAGACCAGATCTTGATAGCGTCTGGGCTTTGACGTAATCTTCTTCTAACTGCTTTTCTTAATTCCCATGGTCCATCAACTCTTTCTGCCCAAGGATGAGATTCATCATTATACCAGCTAGGTAATTTATGAGAATCACCATGACCACAAGTACGGCAGAATCCAAGACCAGTACCAACAACACGAGGTCCGCTCATAACACCAGCTTCGATCATGTTACGGATTTGTAAACCTGAACGAGAAATTTCCCCAACAGTTGTTAAACCATGTTCCAAACATTCATGAGCTTGTTGAACAGCTACTACAGTTTTTTGGATCGCATCTTCTAAAACCCAATCAGAATCATCATCTGTTAAGTTTCCTGAGAAATGTAAGTGAGAATCGATTAGACCTGGCATGATTGTTTTACCAGTAATATCTCTTACTTCATATCCTTCTGGGATATCTTTGACTTCTCCAGCATAAACAATTTTTTTGTCTTCTACTAATACTAGAGATTTTTCGATTGGTTCACGACCTGTACCATCGATCAATAAACCGTTTAAAAAAGCTACTTTTGACATTTTAATCTCCTTTTCATCAAGCTTTTTGCTTCATGCTTATATTTAAAACCTTTCCAACATCCCTTGCAAGCGCTTATCAGCAAAAGGGCATTTCATTGTCATAATTGGGCTATTATGGTTGAGATATGCTCTATTTTTTTATATAATTTTGATAGGAAGTGATTATATGATCAATATAGCGATTTGCGATGATAATCAAAACGATCTAGACAACATCGTCAAGGTATTATCAGGCATTGAACTTAAATTTAACATTCATCAATATTTAACTCCTCAACAATTACTATCAGACATCAATAACGGCATTATTTTTGATGCTTTTTTATTGGACATTTTAATGAATGAAGAAAACGGCATCGATTTGGCGCGCCATATTCGAAAAACCCATCAAACGACACCTATCTTCTTTATCACGGCAACGCCAGAGTTTGCCTTACAAGGCTATGAGGTAAATGCCCTTAGATATTATTTAAAACCTTTAGATATCCCTAAATTATCTTTGGATCTTTATAATATCTTAAAAAATGTCGAGCAACGTAAAAACAGCTACATTACCCTAACCAATACCAAAGGTTTATTTAAACTAAGGATCAATGATATCTACTATATCGAATCAATGCTTAGAACCATCAAGATTCATACTAAAAATGACAGTTTTACGGCCATCGGCAAAATATCTGATTTTGAAGAAACCCTAAAAAATAATAATTTCGTTAGAGTACATAAATCCTTTTTGGTCAATTTAGCCTATATCAAAAATATTTATAAAGATACCATTACCTTAGATAATGATACGGAAGTCTTATTAAGCAAACATCGTTCCAAAGAGATCCATCTACGCTTGCTTAATTATGTAAAGGAGAACGTATGATCAATTTTGTTCTTCAATTTATCCTTGCAGCTTTCGAAACGATCCTTTTGTTTCTTTACTTAAATACATTACTAATAAGCAATAGCGAAAGAAAACAGCGGACCTATCTATTATTTGGTTGTTATTTCATCTTTCAATGCTTTACCTATTTCATTGATTTTGCCTTTTTTTCTACCAGCATCTATTACATTATCTTTACTTTATTTATCGCTTGGTTTGGCTATTTAGATGAGATCAGGATCAAGCTGATGACCAGCGGGATGTTTGTTACCTTAAACTATGCCTGTAAGCTCTTAGCCGTTACTAGCTTAAGCAGTTACTATCATCAGATCTTACCTACCAACCCTTTTGAATATGTCTTAAATGAACAAATGCAAGCTTTCGCCTGTACGTTGTTATTGATCGTATTATTAACGATCATCTGGATGCGTCATCTTAAAAGTGAGCTATCCAAGATCATCATCGACATCATCATCTTCATCGTACCTTTAGCTAATCTATTTATCTCGATGCATTTATTGGAAGATAAAGGCAATATCTACAATCAAATAACGGTCTTATTATTCAGTTATACTTTCTTATTATTTTTCATCATCGATCAGATCGTCTTTTCCAGCAATGCCAAACAAATTAGCGATGCAATGGAACAACGTCTGCGTTTACAACAAATCTATTACCATGATATCCAAGAATATGCTGATAAGATGTCCCGCTTTCGTCATGATGCCAAAAACCACTATAGTACGATATCTTACCTTTTGGCCAATGATCAAATCGAACTGGCCCAAAAATACCTTGATGAATATACTCAGCAGATGATCAATGTCAAGCCTATCATCAATACGGGCAACAACGTTGTCGATGTCATCTTAAACTCTAAGATGAACATTGCCAAACAACATAACATTGAACTTGATCACGATATCGTCATTCCCCCTGAATTCACCTTGACGATCGTAGATATCTCCGTGATCTTAGCTAACCTTTTAGATAATGCCATCGAAGCCACGGCTAAGCTTTCTAAAGGCAAAACGATCAGCCTGAAGATGCAATTATATAAAGATAGCTTGTTCATCAATATATCCAACCCTTATGATGGCAAGATCATTACCGCAACCCATGGATTTATCTCTACCAAAAATGATCGCCAAGACCATGGTTTAGGTTTAGGTAACGTCGAAAATATCGTCAAAAAAAATAAAGGTACCATTGACATAGACTATGACAACGATACCTTCAATGTTGCAATATTAATTCCTAATGTAATTTAGGAATTTTTTGTTTCATTTTTCTTATCCAAGATCGTTAATAAAGTAACTGAACCAAGGATGACTACACAACCAATAACTTTCATCAAGGTTACACTTTCACCTAATACGATGATACCACCGATAACTGCGGTTACAGGTTCAAACATACAGAAGATTGCAGCTGTAGATGCCCCTAGATATTTGATACCTAATTGTAAAGTATAAACTGCCAAGAATGAAGTACCCATGGCAATGACAAAGGCATATGCAAAGCCAATTGGGGCCATTTCAAACATTGTAAATTTACCAGTTGCAACAGCGTAGATCAACATAACGATACATGAGAAAATTGATAAATAGAAAGTTAATTTATAAGAATTGATCTTATTTAAACCAAAACGTTCGATACCAACCATGTAGAAAGCATATGTAGCACCAGAAGCAATTGATAAGATCAACCCGATGATCAAGTTATTTGTTGAAATATCGCCGCCAGTTTCCAAGAAGAAGAATACCCCACAAGTTGCGATCGTCAATACGATAGCTTTGACCATTGGGATCTTTTCTTTAAAGCAGATCAAACCAATCAAAGAAACGAATACAGGGTATAAAAAGTGCACTGTAGTAACCGTACCAACTGGCAAGTATTCATAAGCGTTATAAAGCAATAATGCTGTTGCAGTCATTCCAAAGATACCAACCAAGAATGCTTTGAACATTGTTGAAGCATCTAGGGCAAGATCGATCTTCTTAACTTTTAAGATTGCAAATAAAACTGGCACAACAAATAAGTTTCTTAAGAATACTAATGTTTCTGGAGTTGCCCCAGCTTTGTAGGCATAGCTACATAATAATGGTGTCAAACCGAAAGATGCAGCTGATACGATGGTATAAAATATACCTTTTTGTTTATCCATGTCTATCCTCTTTCTAAACTATAAATTAGTTATTTTTGCTATAACAATTAAACACTTTCATAGTTTAAATTACAACATTTAGATAGTAAACGGGCATTTCAATGTCATTAATGGCAAAAAATTCACTTAGGACAAGTGAATTTTTTTGTTAATATCTAAGAAAGATAAGCCATCAAGCGCGGAAGATCATAAGCGGTAAAAATTCCTAGAGGCTTTTGATTTTTCAGCCCATCTTCGGTAATGATGACCACTTTAAGATAATTTCCTTTTTTTAAGGCATTTTCAAATTCGTTGATAATATGAGAAATATTGCGTCTGCGATCCATGAAAACGATGCGATCATCAACGCATTCTCCCATTATTTCACTGATAAATTGTAAATTAGGTCGATCAATGGCCCATTTAGCAATTTCTTTATAGGTCAATAGACCTATGAAGCGATCCTTATCATAGATCGGTAATTTACTAGTATCTAATTTTTGCATCAAATAGAACACATCTAGTATCAGATCATCAGGATGACAAACGACGACTTTTTGATGTAAATAAGTCCCGATTTGTTCATCTTTTTTTAGTGCTTGCGCGATTGCCACGATATCGTTGACCACGCTATCCACAGGCTGCGCAATGATTTCTTGATGATTGCCCCTTTGATGAACGATGGCATTACGTAATTCTGCATACTCCATCAGATCACTTTGCTTGCTGCGAATCAGCTGATTATTTTTCGCACACAGATTTACCATTTGATAAAACTTCATATACCGTGAAAGCTTTAAGATATCACGCATGCTTTGCTCGATCGATACAAAAGCTTCTAAAAATTTACTAGCATTATCCATAACATCATTCTCCGCCAAGATATTTCAACAAAGCTTGCTTTAAGGCATCAACATATTGTTCGATCCTTGCATCATCTGCTGCATCTTGATAATAATAATTTACCATTAAAATGGGAGCATCACAATGCTCAAACAAAGGCAAAGATAATAAATCAGTTTCTAAAGAAAAAGCTTCTAGAATTCTTTCATGATATAGATCATTTTTAAAAGGTTCCAAATAGTAATAATAACTACCTTGATAATTTAAAGCTGCTAGTTCGTTAGCTAAGATATTGGCAAACGCTAAGCTTTGTTGATGATAACGATGATCACCATCAGGTAAATAGCTGGTAATTTTATTTTCAGCTTGCTGATAACTTTGAATGCTGATGACCATATCTTTATTTGCCAAGATATCTTGCTTGCTTATAGCGTCCATCTCAATATCCCCAACTTCAACCTGATAATTCTTATCATCTGTCATCTTACTTTGCAAACGTTGCGCAATAGCTTGAGATACTTGATAATTTAAAGCATAGTCATCATCTTGATAAAGGGGAATGCTAAGATCGATATAAATGGTCTTAACATCACTATGGGGCTTTTTGATCAGGCTCCATGAACCTATGATTGCTAAAAAGGCAATTAATATATATGCCCACTTAAATTTG
Organism: Erysipelotrichaceae bacterium; assembly: GCA_022768265.1. Lineage (GTDB taxonomy): Bacteria > Bacillota_I > Bacilli_A > Erysipelotrichales > Erysipelotrichaceae > JALEVB01. The sequence goes on along the minus strand of JALEMK010000054.1, from coordinate 1,802 downwards.
ATCGAATCCTTGCGCATTTTCTAGCTCCTCATCTGCATGTATCTTATCGATGATCATCTTAACGACCTTATCGATCTTGCTATTTTCTTCATAATTTGCTTCGCACATAAAATTAGCTCGCTTTTCCGTGATTAATTTTTTCGCGATCTTTTGACTTTTTTCTTTATCTTTATTATAAACCACGATAGAATTACCGCCATATTCCTTAACTAAGCGCATGCAAGGAACATCTGTTATCCCATCACCAATATACACCATCCTGCTAAAAGGAATTGGTCTTTGCTCTAAGCTGATATAAGTATTTAAGCTTTCATCATCATTTTCATCTAAGACCTGTTTATTGATCCTAAAGATATACTGGGTCTTGGTCGTATAGTTTACACAAACACCTGGCCAAATTGCGCGCTCATCTTCATAAACATATTTGCAAGCAAAGATCTTGCGGAAATGCTTGGCGATACAAGTTCCTTTGATCATCTCTTTCATACCGCTAGAAATGATATAATGCTCTATTTCATAACCACAAGCTAAACCATAGGCATTGATTCGCTCAAACCAATCGATTACCCCTGGGAAAAATTCAACATCCTGTCCCAAGTTTTTTAAGTAATCATAGGCTAAACCATTTTGACTTTTCAATAATACCCAATACATATAGGACAAAATAGGATCCATTTTATGCTTTTTGCTAAAAGCCGTAACTTCTTGCCAAAATTTAGCATTATCCGCATAACCTAAAGAAGGAATCAAACTATATTCTTGCATATCTTTATTGGATAAAGTTTTATCAAAATCATACATGATTGCAATTTTTTTCATTTTGTAGCTCCTTTTTAAAAAGCCTCTTGATCAAGAGGCTAGTTTTCTAATAATTTCATGATAGCGATCGTATAGATCTCAACCTGTTTCATCAAGCTCTCGATCGCACAACTTTCATTTGCATCATGGATATGATTATCTTCACCTAAGAAAGCACAGCCAAATGCAATACAGTTATGAATACCTTTAGCGTATGTACCTCCGCCCATGGTCATTGGTAGCGTATCATAATCTTGCGTAACTTCTTGATATGCGCTCAATAATTTAGATACTAATGGACTATCAATTGGATAGAACAATGGTTCATGCTTGCTTTGAATTTCAATGACCCCATTTTCATCTTCCAAGTTTTCTTCCATCAAACCAACGATCTGTTTAGAGATCATCGTAACAGGGAAGCGAATGTCGATCGTAGCATAGATCGTATCCCCTTCTTTATAGATAACACCATTATTCAAGGTCAAGCTGCCATAGTCATCGCTCAAAGCCACCCCTAGCATCTTACCATCTGTTTCTAAACCAATATGCGAACAATAGAAATCAACAAATGGATCATTATAACCAGCAGTTTTTAATGCATATAGGGCATGAGAAATTGCATTCACCCCTAGATCTGGGGTACTAGCATGAGCAGATACACCTTTGACATCCAAAGTAATGATATCATCATCTTCTTCAATGGTATAACTGATATCATTATTGTTAAAATGATCTTCTAACAAACGCTTGCTGAACGAATTTTTTTCTACCTTAACGATGCAATGGTTACAAACCACATTACTTGCAACCCCACCTTTGATATCGATGATCTTGGTAGTTTTGCTTTTCATCATCGCAGCAATCATGCCTTTTTCACCATGAACCCCAGGAAAATCACCATCCGGAGTAAAGCCCATATCAATATGTCCTTCACATTCAACATAGTGCGCCAAGCATCTTGAACCCGTTTCTTCATTACAGCCCATGATCAAACGAACACGTTT
>JALEMK010000048.1 GCA_022768265.1 Erysipelotrichaceae bacterium | reverse complement strand
CTTCAGGTATCGCAATCTCTTTTGCTGCCGAAGGAAATATCTTAGGACCGATCCTTTACTTATTGATATTTAATATTCCTGCATTTATCATCAGATATTATGGCTTACAATTCGGTTATAATTTTGGTTCTAGTTTCATAGAAAAAATAGCTCAAAGTGGTATCATGAATCAAGTATCTTATTATGCTGGCATAGTTGGCTTGATGGTCATTGGCGGAATGATTTGTCAACAAATCTGGTTGGATGTACCGATCATGGTTGGTAGTGGTGACTTTGCGCAACCATTAACTTATTATCTAGATCAAATAATGCCGCATTTGATCCAACTAGGTTTATTTGGCATCATGTATTGGATCCTTGGTAAAAAGGTTAAAACGACTACTATTTTATTATCATTAATTGTGATTTGCTGTGCTATAGCTTTTATCTTTGGTATATAAGTGGTATTTACAATGAAAAAGTTTAGAAAAATTGCGATAATAGTTAGCTGTCTATTATTTTGTTTCATGAATCTTAAGACGACTACAGCCTATGCTGAGTCTAGTTTAGGGTATCTAGATCTTGAAGTGAATGACGATCAGATCGTTATCTTATATACTAATGATATACATGGTGGCATTAGTGATAACGAGCAATATTCAGGATCAAAAACTAGTTTAGGATTTGCGGGATTAAGTGCCATCAAAGAAGAAGCCATGCGCGATAGTGCTGGTGTTGTATTAGTAGATATGGGAGATGCTTTGCAAGGCAGTGTGGTTTGCTCAGAATCAGATGGTTTAGATACTTTAGCCATCATGAATAAAGTTGGTTATGACTATCAGATCTTAGGAAATCATGAGTTTGATTTTAAGATAAAGGGTGTTGAACAATTTATAAAAGAGGCAAACGCAACATATCTTGGAGTTAACTACATCGATTTAAAGACAAATGAAAATTTATTGAAGCCTTATGATTTCAAAGAATTTGAAATCGATGGCAAAAAAATTAAGATAGGCTTTATTGGAATATTAACGCCTGAAAATATTTCTAAAGGTACATTATCTAACTATCAGGATGAAGAAGGAAATTTCCTATATAGTTTTAATGGTGAAGATCTGAATTTGTTCTATGAAAAAATTCAAGCAGCAATAGATGAGTTAAATAAAGAAAATGTTGATTATATCATTGCATTAGGACATTTAGGTGATGAAGGAATTACAGAAGGATGGTCTTCGATTGATGTCATAGAAAATACTGTTGGATTGAACGTATTTTTAGATGGGCATGCTCATAGCGTTATCGATAAAGAAATATATAAGGATAAAGCAGGAAATGAAGTAATATTATCTTCAACAGGGACGAAATTAAATAATGTAGGTGCTTTATTGTTGACGGTTGATGATAAGGGAGAAGTATCAGGCGATAGTTTTTTAATAAATAAATTAACTGAAGCAGAAAAAGCATTAGAAAGTTATAAGGAAACAGCAAAATTTGTAGAAGAAATTCAACAAAAATATGCTCATTTGATGGTAAAAGTTGGAGAAAGTGACTTTGGTTTGTATATTTATGATCCAGTTACGGAAGAAAGATTAATAAGAAGTCAGGAAACCAATCTAGGTGATTTTATTACTGATGCCTTTAGAGATGGCTTGGAAAGTGATGTGGCTTTTTCAAATGGTGGTAATATACGCGCTGATCTACCAAGTGGAGAAATAACATTCCTAGATATTCAAAATGTATTGCCATGGAGCGATAATATCGTAAAGATAAAAGTAACAGGACAGCAATTGTTAGACTGCCTAGAAATGGGCGCAAGACTATGGCCAGAGCAATCAGGAGGCTTCGTTCAAACTTCAGGACTAACTTACAAGATAAATACTGATGTTCTTTCATCTGTCGCTGTTGATAGTGATGGTTTATTTGTACGAGTCGAGGGCGATTATCGCGTGCAAGAAGTAATGGTAAACGATGAGCCGTTAGATTTAATCAAAGAATATACTTTAGCAATTGACGATTACTATTATAGTGAAGCAGGAGATGGCATGACGATGTTCAAAGACTGTGAAGCAATCGTTGATGCCAAAGATAAGGTCGTTGATCACGATCTAGTCATATCATATTTAGATAAACTGGGAGGAAAGATCCCTGAGGAATATAAAGAATATGAAGGACAAGGACGGATTAAATTCCTTATGGCTGATGATGAATCTGTAGTTGAAGAAAACGTAGCAGATAATATAACAAAAACTTCACAAGATGATGGTTTGAAAATAATAGTAGGAATAGGATTGATAGCGTTGATAATATTTGGAGCATTAAAATTAAAAAATAAGTAATTTAGACAGGTGGTAAATAATTTATGGATATGAATCAACACTTATTAAATATCCGCAAAAACATCATAAAAATGGTAGCTAATGCTAATTCTGGTCATTTAGGTGGTGCACTAAGTGCAGTAGAGATACTAACGGTATTATATTTTGAGATAATGAATATCGATGAAAATAATTTAAATAGTTTTGATAGAGACCGCTTTGTATTATCTAAAGGTCATGCAAGTGCTTTGTTATATGCAGTATTAAATGAAAGAGGCTTATTACAAGATGATCTTCTTTCATATCGGATGTTAGATTCAAATTTGCAGGGTCATCCTAATATGAATTTAGTAGCTGGAGTTGATATGAGCACAGGATCTTTGGCTCAAGGCCTTGCCAGTGCGGTTGGTATGGCAATGGCCAATAAATTGGCAAATAGAAATCATCGAATATATGTTTTGCTTGGTGATGGAGAATGTGAAGAAGGTGAGGTATGGGAAGCTGCAATGGCTGCAGCCCATTATAAATTAGATAATTTGTGTGTCATCGTTGATAATAATGGGTTACAGATCAGTGGCAATATTGAAAATGTCATGAATCCTTTGCCATTAGATGAAAAATTTAGATCATTTGGTTGGAATGTAAATGTTGTAAATGATGGTCACGATATACTAAAGTTAAAAAAGGCATTTGACGAAGCTAAAAAAATAAGTAATAAGCCATCGATCATAATAGCTAAAACGATAAAAGGAAAAGGAATTTCGTTTATGGAAAATAAAGTAGAATGGCATGGAAAAACTTTAGACCAAAAAAATTATTTTCAAGCTTTAAATGAATTGGAGAGATTATCATGAGCATTTCCACTAGAGAAGCATATGGACAAGCATTAGCACAATTGATGTCGGATGATGATAGGGTTGTCGTGCTAGACGCTGATCTTGGAGACAGCACAAAAACAGCATTAGCCAAAAAGGTATGTCCTGATAGATATTATGATATGGGAATAGCTGAATGCAATATGGTAAATGTTGCAGCAGGATTTGCAGCTAGTGGCTATATTCCGTTTGTTTCTAGCTTTGCAATTTTCTTAGCAGGTAGAGCGTGGGAACAAATTAGAAATGGAATAGCCTATTCAAAATTAAATGTAAAAATATGTGCAACACATGCGGGTATAAGTGTTGGTGAAGATGGAGCTACTCATCAAGCAATAGAAGATATAGCGCTTATGCGAGTAATTCCTAATATGGAAGTATATTCACCATGTGATGCTCATGAAACAATGGTAGTGATCAAACATATCATGAATTCACAAAATCCTTGTTATGTTCGCTTAGGTAGAAATAGTGTAAAAGATATTTATCAAGAGCATGATGATATTGATGTAAGTAAGATAAACATCCTTAGACATGGTAAAAATATTGCCCTTTGTGCAACAGGTAGCATGGTACAAGAAAGTATAAAAGCAGCAAACATATTAGAAAAAAATGGCATTAAGGCAACAGTTGTTGATATTTGTTGTTTAAAGCCATTGGATGAAGAAGGTATATTACGTTTATTAAATGAACATGAAATTATTTTTACGGTAGAAGAGCATAATGTCATTGGCGGATTAGGTGCAGCAATAGCAGAGATCAGTAATGAAAAATGTCCGCGAATCATCAATCGCCTTGGTATGGAGGATGAATTTGGCAAATCAGGAAAAGCAATGGAACTGTTAGCCAAATATCATTTAGATGCTCAGGGTATTGCCAATCACATTAAAGATATGATCTTGTGATGAATTTGATAGCTATAACAAAGATTTTAACGATCGATGTTATAGCTTTTTTTGTTTAAATATATTTAACTTTTGAAAAATAGACTTCGTGTAAAGTTGATATATGAATTGCTAAAGATGAATTTATATACGTAGGAATAGCAAAATTATTTAGGGTAACAAAACCATCCAAAGCCATGGTTGCAAGACTTAATTGTGTAGGAATAGCAAAATTATTTAGGGTAACAAAACCCCAGTCTAAGGAGCGATCACAGATTATTTGTGCAGGAATAGCAAAATTATTTAGGGTAACAAAACAGCAGCAAGATCATAGTTATTATTTTTAATGTGTAGGAATAGCAAAATTATTTAGGGTAACAAAACCTTTCCATTGATAGTTAGCATATATTATGTGTGTAGGAATAGCAAAATTATTTAGGGTAACAAAACTTTCTACACTTCCTTTCTAATAGTTTCTAGGTGTAGGAATAGCAAAATTATTTAGGGTAACAAAACTAGATGCTTCGTAACGTGGCGTTACGCTAGGTGTAGGAATAGCAAAATTATTTAGGGTAACAAAACTCTTCCACCTGCTTTATGTAAAAGCTATTTGTGTAGGAATAGCAAAATTATTTAGGGTAACAAAACTACAAGCAACTGGTGAAGCCATTGAAGAGTGTGTAGGAATAGCAAAATTATTTAGGGTAACAAAACCAAACGCTTTAATTACCTTTCCGCCCTTTTGTGTAGGAATAGCAAAATTATTTAGGGTAACAAAACTGGTGTAGTTTTCAAAATAACAATTATAACGTGTAGGAATA
>JALEMK010000156.1 GCA_022768265.1 Erysipelotrichaceae bacterium | reverse complement strand
CAAGAGTAATTTTTAAAACATTTGATAATCGATTCGTTGACAAGCTAAAACATCTTTTTCGATCGTGATCAAAGCATAACAGCCTGGAGTGAAATCCCGACATCGCAAAATGCAACCTGGATTGATCATTCGCACTCCATCAACGATCGCATCATGAAAGACATGGGTATGTCCAAAAAAACAAACATTGCATTGCTTACTTTTGGCATAGTTTGCCAAGATCGATAGATCGCGAAAAACGATATGCCGATGTCCATGGATTATCAATGCCCGAAAATGTTCATTAAGATCTAAGATGATGTGCTCAGGATAATCAAAGATATTATCATTATTGCCCTTTACCGCACAATAATTATCTAAATATACTGGAGGTAATTCACTATCCCCACAATGCACGAAAAAATCTGCCTCATGATGATGACGCCATAGGTATTCTAACGGTTCTTTATATCCGTGACTATCACTTACAACGATTACTTGCATATATTTAATTTTCCTTTTTAATAATTATACAACAAAAGATAAGATATGCTATAATAAACATGGTGATAAACATGAACTTTTCGCAAATTAGCTGGCTGATTTTTTTTATATGCTTATTAATTTTGGGCGTATTTCTGCTAAAGTTATTATTTAGCTTATATCATTTCTCCCAAAAATTAGAAAAGCAGCTGACAAATATCGATATGATCAATACCAAAAAAGCCCATATCGAACATCAATATCATTTATTGGTCAACAAATATCAAGAAACCAAACAAAAAATCTATCAATTGGTCCCTTGGGTCGTTTTATACATCTTATTTAAACGTCACTATCAAAATAGTGATCAAAAAGGGCTTAAACGCTTTAAGATGGCTGCTTCTCAAACCACCAAAGATTCGATCAAACTTAATTTATTAAAACTATAAAAAAGCTCAATTGCACTTTTTAGACGATATCAACAATCAGCTAAAAAGTAATTGAGCTTTTTATTTATTTACCTAATGCTTGTTTTAAGGTCAAGTTATTATCATGCATATGCGTTGCCATCGCCACCCCCACATATCTAAAATGATATGGCTTAGCGCTTTTTTGCGTATCTGGGAAACTTTGATCCGTATAGGTTTGAACAAAGCCATATTTATAGGCATTATCTAATAACCATTGATATTGGCTTGTCTTATAGAAGCTTGTTTGATCCAAGCCTTCAACACTAAGGTCAACAGCTAATCCCAATTGATGTTCATCATGACCAGGATAATTCAAGATACCACTGATATCTGGATTATTTTTTTGCATTTCATCATATAAGGCCTTTTGTTGATCATAACTGACATAGCCTTGTTTTACTTCCATGCCTCCACATTTGGTACCTGCAAACTCTTCACTCGCTTCCATCGCAACACACATTTGATATAAAGATTGCGCACATGAAGTTTCCAATTGGATATCTTGGCTCGTATTGATCTTTTCTTGATCGATGGTTTCTAGATTTGTAGGAACCCTGATCCCAACTGTATATGTATCATCCAAATAAGCATCGACGCTTTTAGCGTTTTCTACCAAGATGCTTTGAGGATTATACATATCCTTAAATTCATAGAAGTAAATTATTTCGTTGTATTTATAATTATTTAATAAGTTATATAATTGATCCACGCTGATATAGTTACGCGTGGCTTCAACCATACCAACTATATTTTCAGGTTTTTCTTGCCACAATAAATTACTTAAATGTTTATATTCACTGGCATGATAGATATTAAACCCTTCAACATCGATGAAGGAAATAAAGACATTAGGTGCAATGCTATATTCAATGATATACTCTATTTCCTCATCACTTAGATATTCATCGATGATCTTGCGCGATTCTTCATCCTGATAAGGATAACGCGACAATCGATCATATTTTATATTCATGATGCCGACACATGCTAGCGCGATTACTAACAAGCAGCTGACAAAAAGATGTTTTTGCTTTTCCACGTTACATACCTCTTGCTAAATATTATAACTCATTGTGCAACGTATTGAAAATATTTTTAGCAACTTGTTGCGGAACGACTTCAGCTAGTTCAGCAATCGAAGCATTTTTAATTTGTTTAAAACTCTTAAAATATTTCAATAATTGTTTTTTTCTTACGCTGCCTACTCCTTCGATCTCATCTAATATCGATGCATTTTGAGCTTTATTTCGCAATTTACGATGATAGCTGATAGCAACCCGATGCACTTCATCTTGCATCCTAGCTAACATAAAAAATAAATTTGAATCATGTTTGATAGGTAAGATATCATTTTGATCATTAACTAAATGCGCACTATTATGTTTATCGTCCTTTACAAGACCACAGACCAGCATCTCAATTCCTAAACTTGTCAATACTTCTTTGGCAGCATTGATCTGCATGATGCCACCATCCACCAAGATACAATCAGGATAGCTGCCCCCTTCATTTAACAAGCGGAAATAGCGACGATAGATGACTTCTTTCATGCTATCGACATCACTAACATAGCTTCCCAACTTATACAAACGATAATCTTTCTTAAGTGGTAAACCATCTTCAAATACCACGCAGGCACTGACATTAAAAGCCCCTTGGATATGGCTGTTATCATACAATTCGATACGGTGGATATCCTTTTTTAACAACATAGAAAATTCATCGACGCTAGCTTGTAATAAAGAGTCTTGATTATTTTGATTTTCAAATTTTAAAACCAATTGCTCTTTAGCGTTATTGATGGCCATATCGATGATCTTTTGCCGATAACCTTTTTGCGGTTGAAAAATCTTGACCTCCAAAACTTCATTCAACAAACTAATATCGATATCTTTAGGCAAGACCAGCTCACTGCTATAAGGATGATCTTGATAGTACTGTACGACAAACGAGATAAATTCTTCTTGGGCATCACCGTATAATGGTATCAACTTAAACTCTTTTTCTAAGATGATCCCTTGGCGCACAAAGAAACCCTGGATCGAAATATAACCTTTATCAGCATAATAAGCAAAGGCATCCAAATTAGCTCGATTTTCGCTTTCGATATCTTGCTTATCACTGATATGACGAATGGCTTTGATCATTTCGCTATATTCCTGCGCTTTTTCAAAATTCAGGTTTTCACTTTCCAGCAACATTTTTTGTTCTAGTTCATTTAATAATTCGCTCGTATTGCCATTTAAAAAGTTCGTTATTTGCTGCACCATCTGTTCATATGTTTCTTTGGCAATTGGAAATTCACAAGGTCCTAGGCATTGACCAATATGATAATATAAACAAACTTTTTTAGGAAGTTTTTGGCATTTGCGTAAAGGATACAATTTATTCAAGATCGCGATCGTTTGATGTGCTGCACTAGCATCAGGATATGGTCCAAAATATTTGCTTGTACGATCTTTCTTAGCCTCTCTTACAACCTTTAAAGTCGGAAAACGTTCTTTGGTCAACTTGATATACGGATAGCTTTTATCATCAATAAACATGATATTGTATTTGGGACGATGTTTTTTGATCAAATTGATTTCTAAGACCAATGCTTCTTTCTCACTTTTACAAATGATGAAGTCAAAATCCTGGATATTGCTGACAAGCTTGGTAGTCTTATAATCATGGGAACCTACAAAATATTGGTTAACTCGATTATGGAGATTCTTAGCTTTACCAACATAGATGATCTGATTATGCTTATCTTTCATCAAATAACAGCCTGGTTCTTTGGTTAAGTTGCTTAATTTTACTTTTAATGCTTCATTCATGATCTACGCTCCATAAAAAGTAACGACAGTAGCCCCTGTTGATCCTTCATTATAATTACCCAGCCGGAATTCTTTGATATCTTTATCTTTGCTTAATGCTT